>JBOHNC010000271.1:0-14422 GCA_050730415.1 Planctomycetota bacterium | reverse complement strand
GGCTTCGGTCGACGAGTTTACGGGGCGAGCGCCGCCGTGGTCCCCTTTTGCTCGCGCATTCGTCTGTTTTACTGGTCCCCTTTTGCGTGCGCGTTTCCAGCTTCCGGACGGGCCTCTCGCCCGCGGCTTCCTGCGCCTTGGCGGCCACCACCTCTTGCGTCGGCGGCGCGATCGGCGGCTCCGTGCGCATGCGCCCAACGGTCGTAACTCCCAGATGGAGGCCGGCACGCGCCAACGTCTGTGCGATCCGTTTCTTCCCCATGCTCGGACACAAGAGTTTGAGCCGCTGGACGGTGTACCGAACGAAGTCGGGGAATTTGTTCACCGGCGCCGGCATTTGGACCAGCGCGTCGGTGCCTTGCTCGTCCAGCCGCTTCAACCAACTGGCGATGGTTTTGGCGGCGAGATAGAACACGCGGGCTGCCTTGGCATTCGACCACCCGCGCCGCGCCTTCAATTCCAGAATGGCCAGCCGTTCCGGCGGCGGGTACAGCGGCCGCAGCTTGGGTTCAATCGCCGCCAGCCGCGCATCCTTGATGCGGATTTCCTCGCGCAGCAGGGCAACCTCATCGTTCGCCACGTCCAGTTCCGTTTTCAGCCGTACGCGCGCCAGTGGGCTGTTGGTGCACCAGCTTCGAGTGCTGACTGCCGCCACGGTCGCCAGGGAGATCGTGGCCAGCCCGGCCTGTTTGACCTTGGCGGGCCAATCTTTGGGCAGCAGCCATCGGGGCGGGTTCAACGCGGTAGCCATACATCCGGGTCCAAACATGGGGAAGTTGCGATTATGGGCGCCACGGCCCGGTCGCAAGCCCACCGCCACCTGGCCAGACGCGGCCCAGATCGCGTTCTTGGCCGCCGTGGGCGCGTCTGGGCGCCAAGTTGGAGGGCTGCCGCGTGAACGCGCTGGCGCAACGTAGCGCGAACGGGACGCGGATGCGCCGGCTGGAAGGCGCGCAGTCTTGCGTCGGCTCAGCGGTTGGTGGCCAGGCGCAATTTTCTCGACCCGTAAACCACAAGGGAAATCTGTTCGCGCCAACGAACAAAAAACCGAACGGTTAACAGGATTTGAGAAACCGAGAAAAGGTCTGAACCATTCTCTGGTTGTCGCGCGCCCATCACACGATTCGCTGCCGCTTCTCATAATCGTCAATATCACAGTCAATTACAGCGTTTTTTCTCTGGTTTCTCTGCCGCGCTTTTATAAAATCCGTATTGAATAGGGAGCCATTTTTACGCGGGCGGAACGATGCGCCCCACGGGTTAGCACACAGCCCCGGCGGAACCCCCGCCCGGGGCTTTTTCATAAGGCACGGGTGGAAAATGGTCAGGCGGGCAAACCTCGGTCGGGTAAAATTCTCTGGTTCGACTCCGAGAATTTGGGCCGCGAGGGCAACCGTCATGCTTACGTCCGAAGCCCAAAAAACGGCTCCCAAACTCTCAGATTCTCCATTTAACACCCCTCTCCGGGTTAACAACTGCGTTAGGACCGGACCCCAGAAAAGCTTCGAACTTACGCCAGCTTCCTTGGGCGACTTAGGAGACATTAACAGGTGACCATTCCTTTCGAACCGACCCGGTCCTACGTCTATCAGGCTTCGAGGTACGAATTGTTGCCGCGCATAGCAGAGATGGCCCGTCGCTTCGGTGACGAACAATTTCTGCTACGCGAGCTTTCAAAGAAAGTGCTTGCGGAAACGTACACACCTGATCAGCTGGAAATCCACATCAAGAAGGCGCAGTCCGACGAAACGGAGAAGATGAAGAATATCTTCGGCTTCTATATCCCGTTCCTCGCCCATAACCTGCGGGTCTTTGAACGCCTCGGCGGTGGCATGTTTAAAAACATCTCTATCGAGGAGGAACTCGCAGAAGTCGACGCAGTAGCCACAGATGTCGATTCAAATGAACCCGGCATCATCTATGCGTATTCGTTCCCTTCCATCAAGAAGAACGGCGCCCGCTTTCCGATCAAGGTAGGCCTCACCGTAACGGGTGACGCGGCGGAACGAGTCAAACAACAATGCAAACAAACGTGCTGTTTCGAGTATCCGGTGGTTCTCAAAACATGGCAGGTACAAAGAGTCGGCGCAGTTGAAAGCGCAATCCATTCCACGTTGGAAGCTCGAGGGTCAAAGCGCCAATCTCCAGGGACGGAGTGGTTCGATACAACGTTGGGTGAAATTGATGACGTCATTAAGTTTATTCAAGGCAGCGTCTAACCAGTGTTTCCGGGCGATGCACCTGCGCTGCGCGCCACCGCTGACCGGGCAATTCGTGTTGGAGTTCGAAATCTTCCATGCATGACCCCAGGCGCAAGACGCCGAACCAGGCGCTGCATCTGACCGGCGGGACATTCATGGTTAACAACCACGTACCCACCGCGCCCCAACGGCACGAGATTACCTCCGACGGTAGCCGTCTTGTCAAGGAAGGTTTCTTTTAGCAAAAGGAGAACGAACAATGTGGATCTTTACCAAACACGGATTCTTCAGCGCGGTTTGTGCCCGGCAGGGAAGCGGTAAGCACGGACAACCTGTCGATCCGAACCGCATCATGGTCCGGGCGCGCGTCCGCGCCCACCTCGAATCCCTGAAGAAACGGTTTGGCAGTCTGCTTGGCCCATGTGAGATTCAGGAATTTCCAGGGACCGATTACGCTTTCCGCATCTTCGTTGCGAAGCCGGCGTGGTCGCAGGTGCTGGCCGGATTGGCCGAGGAAACGGACTATGACAACTTCAAGTCCGAAGTCGCGCGGTATCAGGGCAAGGCGGGTGCCGCCTACGAGCATTCACTGCATGACGTATGGTCCGTGATGTACAAGTTGCAAAAGTGATTGAAGGTCGCCGCCGCCGAACAACCAGTTGCAGCGGACGATCCACTGCGCGGCCAACTGTTGAACCGAAGCGTTAACAACCCCGTTCCAATCGCCCCCCAATCCGTCATTTCGAACTTCCGGCGGGTAAGTATTTAACAGAGTATTTAACAAAGAACGATTTGCCGGACAACGCGCCGGCCGCATAGCGGAGGTCGTTGTGGGCGCTTTCCGAAAGGAGCGTGCCATGCACACGACCGACCTCCCACCCACTGCTATCGGAAGTCCGATTTAAAACCGCAGGCAGGATCGCCACCGGTTTTTGGGCCGCCATGGTCCCCAATCGAAAATTGGCGAGGAATCCTTCCACGGTCAGTTGCGCCCCCGCATGTCTGCGGGAAACTTCGGATTACGATTTCTTCTCGGGCCTTGTGGATTGTGGCCATGGATGAACACGACCGGCTCCTCAAACGCTGCGCGCTGGCGGGGGGTATGCTGGCGCACGCCGCGAACGCGCACGAAGCGATGGGCGCACTCTCGCGCGCCGACCTGCGGGCCGACGCGACTCGCGTGCAAAAAATCACCACCGAAGTCGTGAACCTATGCACCGACGCGGCTGAATTCACCCAGTTAGGCGGCCATGTGATCGATTTGGATTCGTTACTCAAGGAAGCGGGCCTGCCGCCAGCCAAAAATATTTCCCCGGAAGCGCTCCCGTTCAAAAAGCTCTACCCGTTTGTCCGCAACAGCCTGCCGGTGCTGGTAAAGAGATTGCAGAAGCTGGGGGATAGCAGTGACCATGCGCTCAGCCGCCTCCAGGACGAAGAAGATTACGAAGACGTGAATCGCTTCGACGACGAACTGAGTGACGAGGAAATATGGCCCGATTTCGAGCCGGACGAGAACGCAGCATTAGAGCAAGCGCCGCACGATCCGGAGGTGCCGATCCTCGTCGGCGACTACGCGGTTCCCGATCAGGGCGATCCCGCCTACGGCAGTGTCTTGGAAGACGGCCGGCATCTGGCTCGTCCATTTGTTTTCACCCGTCTGGATCTGCGCATTGAGGAACGCGTCCTATGGGAGGAATTGGCGCAGCAATCCGGCCAACCTCTCGATCCGGGTATGAAACTGGTGTTCGATGCGCTGGCCTGCGAGGACGAAGATCAGCAGTTCGATTTGGTGGAGGCTGCAATAAAGGCCGCACCGGATTGCGTCGACGCCCAGGTGTTATATGCGGCACAATGGTCGGATTCTCTTGACGACAAAATACCGCTCTTCCAAAAATCCATGGATACAGCGGAACGCCAACTGGGGCCTGCCATCTTCCAATCAGAAAAGGGACGGTTCTGGGAAAATTTGATTACCAGGCCGTACATGCGCGCGCGAGCCGAATTGGCTGAATGTTTATCTTGTTCAGAGAACCGCAACGATGCACCCGGTCACTGGGAGGCATTGCTGGAATTGGATCCGGTGGACCACCAGGGCAACCGGGAGCAATTGCTTGTGGCCTATACAGACCTCGGTCGCCTGGACCTGGCGCTGGCCTTGCACGAGCGCTTCCGGCAAGATCGATCCACGTTCTGGCTGTGGTCACGCGCGAATTTGAACCTGCGGTCCAGCGGCGATTCCGAAGAGTCGCGGAAGATGGTTCAGGCTGCGGTGGCAGCCAATCCGCACGTGAAGGACTACCTTACGATGCCGCGGAATCGGCCGATGTGGTTGTGGCCCGAATCCTATACTCGCGGAAGCGAGTCCGAGGCGCTCCACTACTTCGAACAAGCCAGCCATCTATGGCGGAGGTATCCCGGCGCACTATCGTGGTTGAAAAAGCAAAAGTAATTTGGCAGGAACTCGACGTGTGCAGGTACCTGGGAGAATCCTCTTGAATGAACAGGTATTGCTTGAAAAGCTAAGGAAAATCGAAGCGCTGATTGCGCAACCGGGGTCCGCAGGTGAAGGCGGCGCGGCAGCGGCCGCCCGACAACGGCTCATGGAACGTCTCTTCGGCCTCCAAAAAACCGACCCCACGGTCGAAAACCGGTTTACCCTGCCGGACATGTGGTCCAAGCGTCTACTCCTGGCCCTGCTGCGTCGTTATTACTTGGATCCGTTTCGCTACCGTGGGCAGCGTCGAACCACTGTCGTGGTGAAAGCGCCGCGAAAATTCATCGATGAAACCGTTTGGCCGGAATATCTCGAAATGTACCGGGTTCTTCAAAGCTATCTGGAAGAGGTCACCAACCGCGCCATTTTTGAACTGTTCGGGCAGAAGCCTGAAGACGAAGCAGAGGCGCCGCCATCGCTGCCGGGAGCATAAAGGCCGTCGAAAATGGACAAGAAAGCAAAATAGACGCGATCAAGCGTCCGGCTTGGTGAACCACCGCGTGATGCGCTTCACCAGCCCCGGGTTGGTGACCATCAGCGGCTTGCCGGTGCGCAGAATCGCGCTGATGTCCTGCGCGACGCGGTCCAGCGATTCAGGACGCGCGGTCGGCTTTTTCTGGAGACAGGCGCGGCAGAGTACCTCCCATTCGTCGGCGACATCCGGCCGGAGCTGACGCAGCGGCGCAGGCGTGTCGTGGACGACCTGTTCGATCAGATGCATCAGCGACGCCTGCCGCAGCGAACCGGATTCCTGCACAAACGGCGGCCGCCCGGCCAGGACTTCGTAGAGCATCACGCCGAACGAATAGATGTCCGCCTGCGGCGTGGCATTGCCCGCTTTGCCGGTGATGGTTTCCGGTGGCATGTAAGCCGGCGTGCCCATCAGGTAGCCGGTGGTGCGAGTGTCTTCGCGGTCGAGCGCGATTTCGGGGCCACCCCGGCGGAAGGCCAGGCCGAAGTCGATCACCACCGGGCGATGCGGTGCGTGGAACAGAATGTTCTCCGGCTTCAGATCGCAGTGCACCACCCCGGCGCGGTGGACAAACGCCACCCCGCGTGCGACCTGTTCGAGCGCCGCCAGCAGCCCGTCGGTCGTCACCTGCCAGGGCGCGCTGCCCTGCAGGATCCGGCGCAGCGACGGCCCGCGGACTTCCTCCATGAACAGAAACGGCCGGTCGTCGATCACGCCGCTGTCGCGCACATTCACCAGGTTCGGATGCGTCAGCGTCCGGCCCAGTTCCATTTCGAATTCAAACCGCCGGCGCGAGAGCATCGAACCGGCGCGGTCGCTGCGCAGGCGCTTGAGGATGCCGGGTTCCTGACTGGTGGTGTGCCGCGCCTGGAAGATTTCCCCCACTCCGCTTTCGGTGATCTTGCGCACCAGCGTGTAGGCGCCAAACCGCGTCCCGACCACCGAGGTGTGCCCGCCCGAGCCGCCGGGGCCTCTCGAACCGATCGGACCGGCCGCACCCGGCAGCTCGGGATACCCCGGCATGCCCGGCAAGCGCGACCCGGAGGTGGGTGAGGGGCCGGCCATCGGCAGACGCGCGGGCGGGAGAATCGCGTCCGGGTCGCCGGGGCGGCGACCCGGTCGGTCGTCAGTGGTCATGAATCCCCGCTCTCCGCACTGCCTGCCACTCACCAGAACGCCATCGTTCCTTGCAGCGGAACCCCTCGGCTGTGACGGCCTGCGTTGCAGATTTCCTGCTCCGAACCGGCAGGCAGCCGGCTATTCGAACCATTTGCTCATGCGCCGCACCACGCTGTCGCCCCCGCCCGCCGGGCGCGGCTTGCCGGTGCGCAGGATCCATCCTACATCCTGTGCCACCCCGTCCAGCGAGGCTGGCCGCTTGGCGGGCTTTTTCTGCAGGCAGCGTTGGCATAGGTCGTCCCAGGCTTCGGCCACCTCGGGCCGGAGGCTGCGGATCGGCGGCGGCGTTTCGTTGACGACCTGTTCGATCAGCTTCATCACCGCCGCCTGACGCGCCCCGCCGACTTCCAATAGAAACGGCGGGCGGCCGGCCAGCACTTCGTACAGCATGACGCCGAAACTGTACACGTCGCCGGCGGGCGTCAGCCCGCCGCGGCGCGCCGCGATGGTTTCCGGCGGCATGTACATCGGGGTGCCCATGAGGTACCCAGTGGCGCCGATTTCACCCGCCGTTTTGATCGGCGGTGGCGCCTCGCCGCGATGCGCCAGCCCGAAGTCGATCACGACCGGCTGGCGGAGCGAATGAAACAGCATGTTCTCGGGTTTCAAGTCGCCGTGCACAATCCCGTTGCGATGCGCGAAGGCAATGCCTTTGGCGACCTGTTCGAGCGCCTCCAGCAGCCCCTGCGTGGTCACCTCCCAGGGCGCGCTGCCCTGCAACAGCCGTCGCAGCGACGGACCGGAGACCTCCTCCATGAAGATGAACTGCCGGCCGGCCACCTCGCCGCATTCGCGCACGGCCACCAGATTCGGATGGCGCAGCAGGCGACCGATTTCCATTTCGAACGCGAACCGCTTGCGGGCGCCCGGCTGATCCATGATTTCGCGGTGCAGCCGTTTCAGAATGCCGCAGTGGTGGGTTTCCAAGTCCTCGGCCTGGTACACATCCCCCACCCCGCCCCGGCCGATCTTGCGGATCAGGCGGTACGGCCCGAAATCCACCGCGCCCGGCTGCAGGCCGGAATCCGGCGGCCGCAAGGATTTCGGCGGCGACCGCAACGGCTGCGTCTGTTCCGGATTCCAGCCTCCTGGTTGCTCAGACATGCTCCCCTTCCCTTCGGCGCCTCAGGGCAGCGGCAGAATCTGCCACTGGATGGTTACAGGTTTCAACCAGTCCAACGCCGGATGCAACTCGCGCGCCATTATTCCGGCGCAGCGGCCGTGGCGGCCTCAAACCGCAAAAAAACCCGGTCCCCGCCCAAGCCGATCACGGCGCGATCTTCCAGCACCAACCGCGTGCCCGGTTCCACGCCCTGGCCTTTCACGAAAACCCCGGAATTCCCCGCCAGCGGCACGAGGTAAAAAGTTTCCGGCACCGTGTTGCGGTCGCGCTGGATTTCGCAATGCCGCCGCGAGACCTGCCGCGCATCCTCCGCGCCCAGCCATTCCTCGGCGCTCAACTCCGGAAAGGTTCCACCGGAGGGATCCAGGCGCCCGATCAGAAAAATATCGCGCGTCAGCGCAAACCGGCCGATGCGCACCTTGGTGTCCGGGTCGTAGAGAATCAACGCGGCTGCGCCGGGCGGAACAAGCGCCAGCGCCGGCTGGAGTTTGCCCGTGCACTCGCCGCAGTGCTTGGTCGCGATGCTCGGCGCCCCCGGCCGAAACACCGTGCCGCAGTCGCGGCAGCTCCAACTGACGCCGGCCAGGCGCGCGGGCAGCGGCACCGCCGGGACGGGGATTTCCACCGGCGCCATGGCGGCAGTGGTGTCGCCGCTGCCGGTGGAAGGCGGACGGGTCGCCACAGGATTCCTGCGCGCGGCGGCCGGCCCCGTCGATCCGTCTTGAATCGAAGTCGCCGCTCCGGTGCGCAGGTCCAATCCGGTGCCGGTCGGATTTTCGTCCTGGACCTTGGCCGTTGCGCGCTGCTGAGCCGCCAGTTCCTGCGGTTCGATGCGAATCTGGGTCAGCGCCTCCGAGCGCGTGCGCAGGCGGTGCGGTTCCAGATCGTCGGCGGCATGGACCGCGACCGACTGAGTGGTGGTCAGTTCCTCGCCCCACATCAACCGCGTGGTCGTGTCGACCTCCGGCAGGTCCGGCTCGATCTCCACCTCGGTCTCCACATCATCATCGTCCTTGGCAGCAATCGCGCGGCTGGCGGAAGCAGCTCTTGCAGCTGCAGGTCCGGCTGCTCCGCCTGCGGTGGGAGTGGGGCGCGGCGTGGGCGGCGTGGCGGCCCCAACAGCGCTGGCGGCAGCACCGGCAGCAGCCGCAGCAGCCGCCCTGGCGCCGGCGCTGGCTTCCACGGCCGGTCCGAGTTCTCCCGGGCAGCGCAGGCAGAAGCCATCGACGTAGGCCAGCGTCCCTTCGTTCCAAGCGGTGCCGCAGGACAGGCAAATGCGAACGTGACTCATCGGCGCGGGCGGTGCCTCGAAAGAGTGAGGAAAGCGAACGGGAATGCTCGTCACCGAAAATTCTACGCCGCAGGGAGGCTGGCGGCAAAGTCATTTCCGCGCTCGGGAGGCAATTCTTTCCACGCGAGCCGCCGCCGACGGCGCGCTTGGGATTGTTGGATCGCCGGATGCGTTTAAGCTAAACACACGGCGCAGGGCCGCCCCTCCCATCCACCTCCACTTTCAGGAGCACTTCCCCGTGGCTGCCAAGCAGAAATCGCGCGCCTCACGCGCTTCCCGATCCCATGCCAAACCCGCCGCCGCGGCGCACCCTCGGCGCAAATCCCCGGCGGCGCACGGCAAGTCCGCGCCCCGCCGCGCTCCCGCACGCGCGCCGCATCCGTTGCTGGTGACCGGCTCGATCGGCATCGACACCATCATCACGCCCGAGGCGCGAGCCGACAGCGTGCTGGGCGGATCGGCGACCTACTTTGCCGCCGCCAGCGCCAAATTCGCCTCGACGGCGCTGGTGAGCGTCGCCGGCAACGATCTGAAACCCCAGGCGCGCGCGTTCTACCACGGCAGCAAAAACATCGACGCGACCGACCTCACCATCGTCGCCGACGGCAAAACCTTCGCCTGGTCCGGCGAATACCTCGAAGACTTCAAAGAGCGCGTCACGCTGAAGACCGAACTCAACACCGTGATCGGCTACGACCCGCAGGTGAGCCACCACCATCGCGGCATTCCCTACGTGTTCCTGGCCAACACCGATCCGGGTTGGCAGGCGAAAGTGCTCGACCAGATGCACGCGCCGCGCTTCGTCGGCGTCGACACCATGAACCTGTGGATCGCCAACAATCTGCCGCAGGTGAAACAACTGCTCCGCCGCGCCGATCTGCTGCTCGTCAACGACTCCGAAGCCCGCGAATTGACCGGCGAAAAATCGCTGCTCAAGGCCGCCCGCGCAATTCTCGCCCTGGGCCCGAAGGCGCTCATCATCAAGAAAGGCCCGTTCGGTTCCTCGCTCTACACCAAGGATGGCGCTTTCCACCTGCCCGCGCACGAAATCCCCACGGTGGTCGATCCCACCGGCGCCGGGGATTCCTTCGCCGGCGGCCTGATGGGCTACCTGGCGGCCACCGGCCGCCACGACCTGAAGGCCATCCGCGCCGGGATGCTGGTAGGGGCGGTCTGCGCCGCGATGGCGGTGAGCGACTTTTCGGTGCATGCGCTGCAAAGCGCCAGCCGCGCCGAGATCGTCGGCCAAGCCCGCCGGCTGCGCAAGACAACCCTCTGCGACGACCTCAAGCTCTAACTGGCTGCGAAAAAGGCTGCCGCGCAATTTGCGGAGCGCTCATTGCAGTTCCGGCGGCGCAGGCGGGCGTGGGTAGAGCTTGCGGACGGTCGCGGTTTCCTCAATGGTCTTGCTGCTTTTTTCCCAATGGCCCTGCGGGCTGGCGTTCGGATCGGGATGGCTGGGGTCGGGCGGAACCAGGCGCGCCTCTTTCAGGTCCAGCGTGGTCACTTCATGCTTCCAGATGATTTCTCCGTGCCCCACATCGACGATGGCGGTGCCTTCGCCGTGCAGCGTGTCGTAAATGACGTGGTAGCTGTTCCACCCCGGCGGGAACCGTGAAGCCACGGCCGGGTCCTTGCTGTCGAACTTCCCGTCGTAGGTGTAGGTGATCTTCGCCAGCACCTGGCCGCCGCCCTGGCGGTAGCCTTCCAGCGTGTGGTGGATGAGCAGCATGAAGCGGCAGGCGTCCAGCAGCCGCGGATCCACGCTGGCCAGCGGGTAGTACACCGGCAGACGCGTGGTCCAGGTGCCACCGGCGCGGAACAGCCCCTGCGTGGGTCCGTCGCTGGGCGGAAAATGCGGCAGCAGATAGTGCAGCAGCCCGCCATGAATGTCGAACGGCAGCGGCTCGCTGGCGGGGCCGTTGGGGCAGGTGGCAATCGGGCAGCGGCGCATGTCCATCGGCAAGGTCGTGAAGCCGACGATCGGCACGCTGTTGTAGCCGAAATCGATCGCCCCCAGCGTCGGCGTCATATCGACCGCGACAGTCCCGCTGGGTTCGGTGGTCTTGACGTACCGCATCAGATCTTTTTCGAAGAACTCGGTCAGGTCCAGCGGATCCTTGCTCATCGCCTTGCTGCCGGGAATCTGCCGGCCCTGGAACAGCACCTTTTCGCGCACCTGTGTGGCGCGATTTTCATCGACGGTCTTGCCGTCGGAATATTTCACGTGCGTGATGAACAGCGCGTCGTAGTTCAACTCCGATCCGTTGCTGCGGTGCGAGGCGATCAGCAGCGCGGTGTCGGCGGGCAGCGGATCCAGCGCGTCGTAGTTCGGCCCTTGCCAGGCGCCCAGCCCCACCGGAATGTTGGGATTGGGCGCATCGTCGAAACAGCCGGCTGACACCAGCACCAACGCCGCAAATCCCACCGGCGCCAACCACCTGAACCTGCGATAGCCCATCGTCACGAGTCCTTTCCTTCCGCGCCGGATGCCTCAGGCGGCGCGGTATTCGCGGCGCTCGATCAACACCCACGGCACACCCAACAGCAGAGCCGCCAGCAGCACCCATGGCGTCAGATCGCCATGTATTGTGACCGGAATTCCCCCCTGCGCTCCGCGCTGACGTTCGTTTTCGCGCAGTTGGCGCAAGATCGCCTCGTCCGACCCCGCCGGCTTCACGGTCACCACCGCTTCGTCCGACACAGTCGCTTCCGCCGGCGGAGCCGCCACGATCGCGGCGTCCCAAAAATCGCCCCGCACCGGCGTGTCGTCCCACTCCCGCGCCGGCACCTGAACGCTGGTGACGCCCATCAGCCGCCCCGACCCGTCGTGCACCAGCACCACCGCGCGGTGTTCCGGAGCAACCCCCATCAGATGAAACCGTCCATCGCGAAAAAAGTGACGCGCCACCAACGTTTCTTCGATCCGTGCCGACACCTTCCCACCCACTCCGCCGCCACTCGCGCCGTCATTCCCCGCCCCCACCCCGCCAACCGCCCCGCCGGAAGACGCTCCCCCCGGCGCGGCCTCCAGCGCATCGGCCCAGGCCGCCCAGCGAGCACCCAACGCCCAGTGCCCCGGCAAGGCCGCCTCCGGCGCCGCCAGCGACACACGGAACGGCGGTTGCGCACCAGGCCCCAGCGTTCCCGCCAGCGGTTCACCGACCTCGCTGTCCGGCCACGCGCCGCCGGCCGGTGCGATCCGTTCCAGCACCAAATCGGTGAGCAGCGGCCACAGGCGCGACTGCACCAACCGCCCGTTGCCGGCCACCGGCGGCACCGCCAGCAGCATCCGCAGGCCGCGACCGAGCGGCGCTTCGAGCAGCGCACCGTGGAGTTCCTCCCCGCCGGCTTCAACCGCCAGCACCGCATAGGCCCCGTCGCCGGCCGGCTGCACCGGGTAGAAACGCAGCACCGGCGCGCCTTCGAAAATCCCCGCGCCGGTGGCTTCCAGCGCGTTGCGGATCGAATTCTCGGGCATGCCGTTGATCGGGATCAACGCCAGCGGCACGGGGTTGGCGAGCGTCCGCGGCGCGCCCACCTTCGCCGGCGCGTCGCTGTCGCTGTCGCCGGCGCCGCCGACATCGTTGAACCAGAAGGCGCCGGGGTTGTCCGGCCGCCCGGCCAACATCCCGCCGTCCGGCACGCACCACAACCCCATCCCGCGCGAAACCGCCGCCGCCAGATGCTCCCAGGTCTCGCTCGTCAGCCCGCGCCCGGCGCCCCACAGCACCACCACGCCGTCCTGCGGCAGTTCCCCATTCAGGTCGGCGTAGGATTTGCGCCGGAGCCGCCATTCCCCCGCCGCATTGCCCGCTGCGTTGCCCGCCGCGGCCGGCGCGGTGGCCCCCTCGTCGCCCGCACTGCTGTCGTCGCTGGCCGACCGCGTCGGGTCGATGGCCAGTTCCAGGTAGCGGCTGTCGCCGACCGGATCGTTCGGTTCCACCAGCCAGACCGGCGTGGCCGAGCGCACCTCCAGGTAGGTCGTGCGACGGTCCTGCCGCGTCGCATCGATTTTGGCCGCCACGCCAATTTTCCACCAGCCGGCCTGCGCAAACTGCTGCACCAGTTCGAAGCTCTGCAAGCGCAGCCCGCACGGCAGATCCACCGACTGCGCCGGCGCTGGATTGGGCTGATCGATGGTCTCGTCGCCGACCGTCCACGTGAGATCCGCGACCCGGTCGACAGCGGCCGCGGTCGAGGCACTCCCATCCGCCGGCGGCGCGGCGTCGAATATCACCCGCGCGGTGATCGTCACCGGCCGGCCGACCCGCCAGACATCGGGGCGATCGAGACTCACGATCTTCAGCCGCGGCGCGACGAAGGACCGGGTGGCGCTGCCGCCGCCCGGCGTGGCCACAGCGTCGGCCGACGCCGCTGCTGCCAGCACATTGACCCGCACGCAGGCGATCCCACCGGCGGCCAGGTGCCGTTCGGCCGTTTCGAGATGCTCCTGCGTGCGCGGACCGACGATCCCCACCGTTTCATCGCTGAAAAGCACCGCCTGCCGCTGCGGGAAGGCGATGTCCTGCTCCGTCAACGCAATCCGGTCCAAGGCGCGGCCCAAGTCCCCGGCGGCCGCGCTGACCGGGCAGACAATGTGATCGGCGCCGCGCGCCGCCGCGCCGCCGGGTGGCAGGATGGTCAGCGGATGGAAGCGCCCCGAGGTCGTCGTCCAGACCACGCCCGATCCCGCCGGCAGTTGGTCCATCAAGGCGTTGGCGCGCTCGATCGCATAGGCCAACCGCGTCTGTCCCCCGGCCGCGCTGCGCGGGAGACTCATCGAGGGCGAATCGTCGATCACCAGCCCCAGCAGAACCGGATGCTCGGGCAGTTCCAGCGCCTGGCGGACCGGCAGGTAGGGCCCGGCGGCGCACAGCGCGAACAGCAGGATCAGCGCGGTGCGCAGGGCGGTGAGCAGCCAGGTGAGCGGCTTGACCTGCTGCGGTCGCGGTGTGGCCGGATCGACCAGGAAAAAGACGCCGGGAAACAGGTTGGCCGGCTGTTCCTTTTCGCGCCGCCAGAAATGCAAGAGGATGGGTCCAGCCGCAGCCAGACCGATCCATAGCGCCACCGGAGCCAATAAACCCACCATGAGACCTCGCAGCGCCCAACCCAGGAACAGGACGGCCGGCGCCAGCTCGCTATTATCCGTGAAATCGGCCGAACCGGGTCCAGCAGCGCCACCGCCCTCCGACCCACGCCCTCAGCCAGCAGAGCGAGCACCCCCGTCGTGATGTGCAGACTCCTGGGAGCGCGGGTGACCTCACCCGCTCTTCGTCCCAACCGCGCATTCGGCTCCGCAGGTCCACCCATACCTCTCAATCGCCCGAGGCATAGTGGCACGGGTCGCCAGTCCCGTGCAAAAACAAGTGCGAGCGAAGCTCGCGCCCTATCTCCTCATCTTGCCTCCGCGCCTCCGTCGTGGCACGGGCTGACCAGCCCGTGTCCAGCGAGTCTTCGAGCGTTTCCCCTGAAAAGCGCGCTTCGCGCTCTCTTCGCTGGGAGCGCCGACGCGTTTTTCCGCGCGGATCGTCGTGAGCGACGCGCCGAAATACATTCCCCTTCGTTGAACGCCGCGTGCGGTTCCGCGCGATCGAACGGCGGCGATGCTGTGATCGCCTCGGGTCGCGCGGAAGAACCTTTGGGGAGGGTCGTGGCG
>JBOHNC010000270.1:0-57586 GCA_050730415.1 Planctomycetota bacterium | reverse complement strand
CCGTTCCAGCGGGCAGACCGGCGCGCCGGCCTTGAGCGCCGGCGGCACGGCGGTGATCTGCGGCGACCTCCCGCAGCCCGACCTGGCCGCCGGCGGCGCGCCCGCGCTCAGCCGCATCTACACCCTGCCCTTCCCCGGCTTTCCCGCCGCCACGGCCGCCGCCGACGCCGCGCCCCTGTACGAGACCTTCGACGTGCTGCTGTCGATCGACACCCAGAACAAGGGCGAACTGAACGTCTCGGGCAGTTGGGACGGCCCCGCCGCGCAGCGTGAACTGCTCGCCGCCGCCCGCTGGCCGCAGCGCGGCTTCGACACCGAAACCGTCTGGCGCGCGATGCTGGTGGATTTCGCCCTGAGCGCCCGCCTGCCGGGCGCCCCCATGCATCTGCCGACCTGGCCGACCCTGCGCCTGGCCGACACCTCGCCGCTCAACCTGCCCCCCGGCAACGCCACCGGTCACGGGTTGGTGCGCGCGCTGGCCGACGACCCGGTCACTCTGCCCGGCAGCCCCGCCTTCAATTCCTTCACCACCGAATTCAAGGCCGACGGCAGCGGCTACGTCACGGTCCAACCCAAGGGCGGGCTCGCCTGCCGCCTGCCGCTGCGCAGTCTCGGCGGCCTGGCCGCGCGCTGGGCGCCGCTGTCGCAGCGCACGCAGGATCTGTACTTCGACGAATGGCGCATCGCCCGTGAATTCATCCACATCCGCGCCGCCAGCCGAGCGCCGGTGGCGGCCCAGCCGATCGACCTGCATTTCGACTTCAAAAATCTGATCGCCTACGACCTCGTCGTCACCCCCGGCAGCAACGGCCGCTGGGAAGCCACCCGCACGCTGCGGATGCGCCCCGGCCTCGTCGCCGCCGCCGACTACCCCGCCTTCAAAAAAGTCCTGCAATCCATCGACGCCGCCGACCAGACCGTCGTCGCCTTCCAACCCGCCAACCCGTAGCCGCTCCGGCGCGGTTCGAGCTGACCAGCCCGCCTTGGTCAGCAAATCCAGCGACTCCCCCAGCGTTTCCGCGGGACAGCGCGAAGCGCGCTCTTCCCTGGGAGCGCCGGCATCCTGCCGGCTCTTCGTCCAAACCATGCACACGGCTCCGCGCGCCCATCCATCCCGCTCAAACGCCCGAGGCCCCGTGGCACGGGTCGCCAGTCCCGTGCAAGAAAAAGGCGCGCGAAGCGCGCGCCTTTAAATCCCCCGAAACGGCGAAGACACACCCTGGTCCCCGGTTTTGCACCCACCTCAACGCATTGCAAATCCACCTCGAATCACGGGCCTGGCGACCCGTGCCACAACGCCTCGGCCATCTGCCTCGCGCTTTCCGTCCCCCGGTCCGAGGCCTTTTTCATGCCCCCCGTTTCACTCCCCTACGCTTCCGCTTGCGCCGGCTTTTCCGCCTTTTCGGCCAGCAGCCGCGCCCGTTCTGCTTCCAGAAAACCTGCTTCCATCAACTGGCCCACCGGCCGGCCGGTCAGCTTGCGGAACCGCAGCAGCTCGGTGCCGTAGCGCTCCTTGCACGTCCGCATATCGGCCGCCAGCGCTTCTTGGTTCGTCCCGCCCTGATTCAGCACCGCGCGGTACGCCGCACAGCCCGCCGCAATCGCGTTGATGTCGGCCATCTGGCACGACCACTGGTCTTCCTCGCGCTGCCGCAGCGTCTGCGCCAGCGCCTGCTCTTCGGCCGCCGCTCGCTGCGCGATTTCCTCCTGCTGCCGCCGCGCCTCCGCCTGCATCTGCCGGTATTGCGCCTGCGCCGCCGCCAACTGCCGGCTGTTCTGCTGCGCGTAGCGCATCAACAGCGCCAGTTCGCGCGCGTGCGTGCCGAGCATCACCGCCATGTCTTCGAGCGACCCGCCGCCGCTGTCCCACAGGGCCGTCTCGAGACTCTCCGCGCGCCGCACCTTCCAGATCAGCCCGGCGATCCGCTCAGCCAATTCCATCTGCAAAACCGTCTGCGGCGCCAGCTCCTCCAAGCACGCCGCTTGAAACGTCGCGAACGCCCCGGCCGCCTCAGCCTTGGCCAGGAATTTCAGCGCCGTCAGCCCGTGCGAAACACGGTTGGCCGCCGCCGCCGCCTTGCCCGCTTCAGTTTTCGGCCCCGTCGATTGCTGCGCATTTTCCCGATTCGCCAGCACCTGCCCCAACGTCGTCATCGCCTATACCCTCCCGTACCGCGCCAAGCCACCATCCATTGCCTGCGCTCCGTACAGCATACAACGCATATTCGCACCAATCAACACATATTCAATAAAAAATAATTAGTTTTCACATCTGTATCGAATGCCATGAAGTGTCCCCCGCCCCGTGGCACGGGTCGCCAGTCCCGTGCAAGAAAAAGGCGCGCGAAGCGCGCGCCTTGAAATCCCCCGAAACGGCGAAAACCCACCCTGGTCCCCGGTTTTGCACCCACCTCAACGGATTGCAAATCCACCTCGAATCACGGGCCTGGCGACCCGTGCCACAGGGCCCCCGCCCTGCCAAACGAACCCATATTCACTTTTATGCGTAGATATGCGCATATTATTCGCATATGGCTTCGTTTCGTCAGCACCCCACCCGACCGCCCACCCGCCGTTCCATCGTAGGTGCCCTGCTCGCGCTCCCTTCAGCGCCTCGCCCGGTCTTGGCGAGGCACCTTCCCCTGCATTAAAATCGCTCCGCGCGCCGCCGAACCCAGGGAACGCTGCCCATGCGTCGAAAGCCCCTCGCTGCTCCGTCCCGAACCGCCGGACCGTTTCTGGTCCTGCTGCTGTTCGTGGCCGCCAGCACGCTCGCCGCTCAGGACAGCGCAAGCGAACTCCAAACCAAACGGCGCGTCATGGTTACCTCTCCTGGCAAGGATTTGTAGCTCATGGCCGGCGGCTGGGCCGAGTCTTTTCCAGCGCCGCGAGCCAGCGCAGGTCTTCGGCCAAGCCGCACCCGCGCGCGGCCAACTGGGCGGCTCGGCCGAGCACCTGAAACCGGCGGCGTTCGAAGGCTCCCACCGCGGCTGGCGCCCCGGCCGACCCGATCCTCCGGGGCGACCGGGCTGACTTGCTCGACCGGCTCGACCCGCTCGACCGGCTCGACTTGCTCGACCGGCTCGACCGGGCCGACCGGGCCGACGGCTCGGGCATGGCGGGCATGTCGGGCGGCTCGGGTGTCTCGGGCAGGATCACGCCGAGGTCGCCGGTGAGCAGCCACGCGGCCGAGGTCAGGTTCATCGGGTCGAGCGCTTCAATCAGGCCGATCTGCCCCGGCGGCAGCCGCTGGCCGTCCGCATCGACCACTCGAATGCGCAGGCTCTCGGCCGGGAAATACACCGGCTGCTCCGCCGCCACCGCGCCGCGCCGATCGGGCACTTCGTAGGCCTGCGAGGAAAGCTCGGTCATGCCATATTCCGCGAATACCGCCGGGGCCGGCAGGCCGAAGGCCTCCGCCATCTGCCGGTGCAGTTCGCGCGGCGGCAGTTCCCGGCCGCGACCTTTATATCCGCCGGTTTCCATCAGGCGGGAACGCGGATCGAGCGCCCATCCGGACGCCAGGCCGACCGGCAGCGCGGCCAGCCGTTCGATCCAGTGCAGAAAGCCGAAACCGGTGCCCAGCCCCAGCGTGACGGCGTCCTGGGACTGGGCGCGGTAGGCTTGCACCGCGCGGGCGAATTCGGCATCGGAAGCGGCCGGATCGATGACGAACAGGCGCGCCGGCACGGCTCCGTGCAGCGACTGCCAGACGGTGCGCGCCATGTGGGCCAGCGAGGAATGGCGGTCGCGCCACCAGGCGGCCGAGGCCGGCACGAGCAGATTCCAGCGCGGCGCGACGGTGCGCCAGGCCGCGTCGAGGTCCTCCTGGCCGAATACCGCTTGCGCGAAGCCGCGCCGCACGGCGGCCTCGTACAGAACCGGGTCGGCCATGCGGTGGCGGCCGCGCCGTGCGGAGCCGCGAGAGGTCCCGCTGGTGCGGAATTCAAGGCCGGGGCCGAGCGGTCCGGCGACCGTGGTCAGGTCGCGATATTTGAAGAGGTCCACCGGCGTGGGCCCGGGCTGTGCGACCGAGCCGGCCAAACCGGCCCGACCGGTCGCGCGGGTCGAACGGGTCGAACGGGTCGAACGGGTTGAACGGGCGCCGAAGCGGGCTTGAAATGCCAGCACGGCCTCGAAGGTGCGGCGGAAGCCGGCCGCACCGGCCAGCGTGCCGGCGGCCAACTCGGCCAGCAACCGACGTTCAAGCTCAACCCTGGCGCGGGGTTCGGCATTGGGCCCGGATCGGCGCGATCCGGCGGAGGTCGCCGCCGCTGTCTTCCGCTGCGATTCTGGTACACTCATAGGGGATGGCTGCAACCTCCTGGCGCATGGGTAGTCCACCTGTCATGTCAAAATCGGTCCAAATTCTACTGGCCGTAGCGGCGATCGGAGCCGGTCTGGTCGGGTTTCTGCTGTCCGAATTACTCGGGCCGGGCGGGCCGCCGCCCGCGCGCGACCTGCGCGCCACGGCCGCGGGCAATCTCGGTTCGATCATGTGGCCGCTTCCGCCGCCGGGGCCCGACCGCACCGAGATGGACCTGCGCGGACGGCAGGTCTTCATGCAGAAAAAGTGCTGGGAGTGCCACAAGCTGGGCGCCGATCCCTTGCCCGGGCCGCTCAACGTGCTGAGCCAGGGCCCGGACCTCGACGTCGTCGGTCGGCAGCTGTCGATCGACCGCATCATCGAATCGATCGTGAATCCCAACGCGGTGATCGCCCAGCCGGCCGACCAATACACGGCCGACGGCGTTTCCAAGATGCCTTCGCAGATCGACAATCTTTCGGTCGGCGATCTGATGCGGCTGGCGGTGTTTCTGTCGGACCGGAACCAGCCGACCGCGCAGCCGCCGGCCGGGCTCTCGACCTATCCCGATTTGTCGCCTTCGACCGGCGCCAGGCCCGCGCCGACCGCTCCAGGCGCTCCGGGCGCTCCAAGCACTGCGCCCACGACTCCGGCGGCCCTACCTGGTTCACCGGGGGCAACACCCGGCACGCCGGGCGTTGCGCCGACGACACCGGGTGTCGCGCCCGGAGCGCCGGGCCTTGCGCCGACGACACCGGGTGTTTTCCTCCCGCCGCCCGGCACGACCGCTCCGCCCGCTTCGACCCCTTCGACCGGCACGCCCGGAATGCCCGCCACTCCCGGCACCATCTACACGCCCGCGACGCCGGCGCCACCCGCGCCTCCCCCGACGACCCCGACGCCCCCGACGCCGACAAGGCCAGCCGGTGCTGCTGCTGCACCTGCACAGCCAGGCGCCGCAACGACTCCCACCCAGCCGTGAACGAACCGCCGCTGCCGCCGTCGGCCGCGCCGCCGCCGAATGGCACGGCCGCCGCGCCACGCCCAGGCCCAGGAGCGGAGGCGGAGAGGCCCGCCGACGGCCCGGACCTGAAAACGGTGATGCTCGATCTCTGGCAGCGCGCCGGTCTGAGCGGCGAACCGCTGGATCAGGGCGGCACCTCCGGCACCTCCGGCGCGCCCGGCAGGACAGGCTCGGCCGGCTTGACCGGCTTGACCGGCTTGACCGGTTTGCCGCCTGCGGCCGGTGCAGCCGCCGCGCGGAATCCGGCTGGCACGGGGGGTTCGGGAGGCCTGCGGCTGGCTGGCGCGCTGGGGCGAGGCTTGCTCGATCTGATCTATCCACCCTGCTGCCCGATCACCGGGCAGGACTTGGCGCAGTCGCCGAATCCATGGCTGGCGCGCGCGGTCGTGGAGGCGCTGCCGGTTCTCGCCGCGCCGCAGTGCTTGCGCTGCAGCGCGCCGCTGCGGCTGGCCGGCGATGCGCGCCCGAATCAGCGCTGCCGTTGGTGCGACGAATGTACGGGGGCGTTCGACCGGAGCGTCTGCCTGTGGGAGTACAGCGGGATCGGGCGGGAACTGATTCTGGCATTCAAGTTCGGCGGCGAACGGCAACTGGCGGCGCTGCTGGGCGCGTGGCTGTATGCCGCCGGCGCGGCGCGCGGCCTGTTCAGCGCGGTGCGCTGGCTGGCGCCGGTGCCGGGCTCGCAGCAGCTGAGCAGCGCCGCGACGCAGGAAAACCACGCCACGCAACTGGCGCGGGCGGTGGCGGCGGCCGACCGCGCGCAGCCGCGGCCGCTGGGGCTGGAAGTCTGGCCGGAGGCGCTGCACAAAATTCGGCGCACGCAGCCGCAGGCGACGCTGGCGCGCGAAGCGCGGCTGACCGAACCGGCGGCGTCGCTGGTCTGCGGCGACCCCGCACGCGCGGCGCAGGAAACGGTGGTGGTGGTGGACGACGTGCTGACGACGCTGGCGACGGCGAGCGAAGCAGCGCGCGCGCTGACCGCGGCCGGGGCGCGACAGGTGCGTTTGCTGGCGCTGGCGCGGACGCTGTGATCGTGCGGCGGGTGCACCGATGGGCGAAGCGAAAATCCGAGAAAAATATTCGCAATGGGATTCTCCGCGATTTCGAGGCTGGATATAATTCATGCCAACCCAAAATTCAAGTTCGGGGACGCTGCAAGGCGGTCGAGAGGCGGGCGCCGGGGGCCGCCGGGGGACATTGCGTGCCGCCATGGCGGCACGCGCAGAAGGAGGCGCTCGATGGAAACCGGCGAACGCGAAACGGGGTTGACCTTTCAACCCCAATTCAATTCCGATGGGCTGATCGGTTGTATCGTGCAGGATGCCGAGACCGCAGCGGTGCTGATGTTCGCGTGGATGAATGCGGAGGCGCTGGAGAAAACGCGCACGACCGGGCGGGGGACGTACTACAGCCGTTCACGGCGCAAGCTGTGGGTGAAGGGGGAGAGTTCGGGGCATGTGCAGGCGGTGGTGAGCCTGGCGGTGGACTGCGACCAGGATGTGCTGCTGTTGAAGGTGCGGCAGACCGGGGCGGCCTGCCACTTGGGCTACCGGAGTTGTTTTTTCCGCACGGTGGGCGACGCGGCGGCGCTGGGCTTGAATCAAGCGAAACTGGTCGACCCCTGAATCGCTGCCACGGCGCAGCGGACGCGGCCGGCGGCCACGGATGGGTATGGGCGCGGCGGGCCACAAGCATCTTGGGGAGCAGCCGCCTTGGAAGCGGCGTGTCTGGAGGGAGTTGAAATCGACGGAAGCCGGGCCGTGGGAGGGCTCGGAGGCATTCTACTAAATTCCTATAGGAATTTAGGTAAACTGCTGCTTGCACCGATTTCCGGCCATGGTATATTGGGGTCGCTGCGGTGACGGCGTTGCGTTGGGAACGGCGCGCTCACCGGAGCGGTATACGCTGAAAAAGGAACAGGCAGTCATGGATCATCTGGACGCGCTCGAACACCAAAGCGTGTACATCCTGCGCGAGGCCTTCAACAAATTCGAAAACCTGGCGATGCTTTGGTCGATCGGCAAGGATTCGACGGTGCTGCTGTGGCTGGCCCGGAAGGCATTTTTCGGGCACGTGCCGTTTCCGCTGGTGCACATCGACACGAGCTACAAGATTCCGGAGATGATCCAATATCGGGACCGGCTGGCGAAGGAATGGAATCTGAACCTGGTGGTGGGGCAGAACAAAGCGGCGCTGGCGGCGGGGATGAACCACACGTTGGGTCGGGTGACCTGCTGTTCGGCGCTGAAAAAAGACGGCTTGCAGATGCTGCTGGAGGAGAAGGGCTACACCGGGGTGATCCTGGGGATCCGGCGCGACGAAGAGGGCACGCGGGCGAAGGAGCGCTATTTCTCGCCGCGGGACAAGAATTTCGAGTGGAACTTCAAGGACCAGCCGCCGGAGCTGTGGGACCAGTTCAAGACCGATTTCGACGCCGGGACGCATATCCGAATTCACCCGCTTTTGCACTGGACCGAAGTGAACGTCTGGGAGTACATCCACCGGGAGAAGATTCCGTTCGTGAGCCTGTACCTGGCCAAGAACGGGAAGCGCTACCGGAGCCTGGGCTGCGCGCCGTGCACGACGCCGATCGACTCCACGGCCACGACGGTGCCGGAGATCATCGAGGAACTGCGCCGGACCAAAGTGGCCGAACGGGCCGGGCGGGCGCAGGACCACGAATCGGAAGGCGCCTTCGAGCAGTTGCGGGCGCAAGGGTACATGTAAGCGCCGGCCGATTCCCGCGCACGGCGCTGTGCGCCCGGGCGGTCAAGTATTCCCGTTCAGAACCATTTTTCCCGTTCAGAATTGTGCTCATCCCAACAGGAGAATCAACCCGTGCAGCCGCTTCCCGTTGCCGGCGCTCAGAACGCCGCCGCCGAACCCACCGTCGATCAAACGCACGACGCCGCGCATCCGCAGACGCGGGCGGTCAGCGAGCAGATGAAGATCGTGATTGTCGGGCATGTCGACCACGGCAAATCGACGCTGATCGGGCGGCTGTTCCACGACACCGATTCGCTGCCGGTGGGCAAATACGAGCAGATTCTGGCGTCGTGCAAAAAGCGCGGGGTGGAATTCGAATGGGCGTTTCTGATGGACGCGTTCCAGGCCGAGCGCGACCAGAACATCACGATCGACACGGCGCAGATTTGGTTCCACACCAACAAGCGCCAGTACGTGATCATCGACGCGCCGGGGCACAAGGAATTTCTGAAGAACATGATTTCCGGCGCGGCGCGGGCGGAAGCGGCACTGCTCCTGATCGACGCCAAGGAAGGCGTGCGCGAGCAGACGCGCCGTCACGGCTATCTGCTGCAACTGCTGGGCGTGCGGCAGGTCGCGGTGGTGATCAACAAGATGGACCTGGTGGACTATTCGGAGGCGGCGTACAACAAACTGGTCCAGGAATACACCGAATTCCTGACCAAGCTGGAGGTGAAGCCGACGTTTTTCATCCCAGTCACCGCACGCCACGGCGAGAACATCGCGAACAAAACAGAAAAGATGAACTGGTACAAGGGGCCGACGGTGCTGGAGGCGTTGGACACCTTCCACCCGGTCGCGCAGAGCAGCGCGCTGCCGTTGCGGATGCCGATTCAGGACGTGTACCGGTTCGACCACCGGCGGATTTTGGCGGGGCGGATCGAATCGGGGACGCTGAAGGTGGGCGACGAGTTGGTGTTCGCGCCCTACAGCCGGACCAGCCGGGTGGCGTCGATCGAGTATTGGGCCGGAGAGCACAGCGACACGGCCTATGCGGGGGAATCGGTGGGGATCACGCTGACGGAGCAGATTTTCGTCGAGCGTGGGCAGATCGCGGCGCACACGCAGGACGGGCCGGTGGCGACGACCGAATTCCAGGCGCGGATTTTCTGGCTGGGCCGGGAACCGCTCGAAGTGAAGAAAAAATACAAGCTGAAGCTGGCGACGCAGGAGGTCGAATGCACGGTCAAGTCGATTGACCGGATCATCGACGCTTCGACGCTGGAACTGGCGACGGCGCAGCGGGACCGGGTGGAGCGCAACGAGGTGGCCGAGCTGCGGCTGCACACGCGCTACCCGATCGCGGCCGACGGGTACAGCATGATCGCAGAGACGGGGCGGTTTGTGCTGGTGCAGGACAAGGAAGTGGCCGGGGGCGGGATTATTTCGGGGGGCATCCTGGCCGACCGGACGCTGACGACGCAGAAGACGGCGAACATCACCTGGTCGCCGAGCAAAATCACCGCCGCGCAGCGGGCGGTTCGCAACGGACACTCGGGCGGCGTGGTCTGGTTGACCGGGCTGTCGGGGGCAGGTAAATCGACGATCGCGAACGAACTGGAGCGGATTCTGTTCGAGCGCGGGCTGCACACCTTTGCGCTGGACGGCGACAATCTGCGCCACGGGCTGTGTTCGGACCTGACCTTTTCGGCGGAGGACCGGGCGGAAAACATCCGCCGCGTGGGCCATGTGGTGCGGCTGATGGCCGAGGCCGGGACGATCGTGGTGACCTCGTTCATTTCGCCCTATCGCGCCGACCGGCGCAAGGTGCGGGAGATCATGAACGAGCTGCGGTTCGTGGAAGTCTACGTGAAGTGTCCGCTGGACGTATGCGAAACGCGCGATCCGAAGCAACTGTACAAAAAAGCGCGCAGCGGGCAGATCAAGAATTTCACGGGGATCGACGCGCCCTACGAAGAGCCGGAGAACGCCGAGATCGTGATCGAGACGGACAAGCAATCGGTGGAATCGAGCGTGACGTCGATCGTCGACTACCTGCGCGGGGTGCTGTACAGCGAGAAGCATTGAACGAACGAATGATGAATGATGAATGATGAATCAAGAGAAGCAGCAGAAAAAGAGAAAGCTCGGCGCGTCTAGTGGAGCTTCAAGATTGAATTCAGGGGTGCGGGGAGAAGACAAAGCCAAGAGCCGGTCTGAAGACCCGGCGGTCCCAGGCCGAGCCAGGAGCCGGTGTGAACACCGGCGCTCCCAGGGGGGCTTCCTCCCCGCCATCGCCAAATTGAATCTTGAAGAGCCACTAGCCGCGCCTGAGAAAGGCGGCGCCCAGCCGCCGCATTCCATGTAATACGAATTTCAGTTAGTCTTCTTTGTTCCGGCGGGGGGGAATCCTACGACAAATTCGATCCGGTCCCTGTGTTTGTTGGGAAAGAACCGGAGGGAGTATGAACGATTTGGCGCAGGGTGCGGTTCCGCGCGGAGGGACGTCGGTGGCGCACTGACTGCTTCGGATCGCGCGGAAGAACGCTTTGGGTGTGTCGTGGTGCGGAGGCCGCGGCACGACACACCCTTCCGTGGGTTTACAGCCACGGCTACCGACAGGCGGCCCCCTTTTTGAGAGGGGGGGCCAAGAAACGGACGGCAGAAAAGGCAGGGAAAGCTCAAGTGTGGCAGGACTGAAAAAGTTACGGTAAACAATCTGAGATTCATATAAGAAAGGCGGCGTCAAACCGCCGCACTCCCTACGCATTTTCTGCGTGCGCGGCGGGAGCTTGGGCATGTTCAATTTACTTCTGCAAGACCGCTTAGCGTGGTGTTCCGCCGCCGCTTTGGTCGTCCAAATCTTTTTTCGCCCGCCGTTTGGCTGCCAGCAGGCGGTTGGTGTACTCCGAGGCCGACTGGGCCGGTTTCTCGCCGCCTTTTTTGACTTTGGTGTCCATCTGCGGGCCGGAGATCGTGCCCAGCCCGCCTTGGCCATGCGCGTCCATGTCGAGATTGAAATCGCCGCTGCCGCCTTCCTTCTCGATTTTCTCCAGGATCGCCTGCCGCCGCGCGGCCTGCGCCGCCTTCTGTTGGTCGTCCAGGTGCTCGCGCGCCGCCTGCAAAGCCGGCGTGAGCGTGTCCAGCCGCTTGAGCGACATCTGCGCCCAGCCGCGCAGGAACGGCAGCACCTTCGCTGCCTGCACCAGGCCCCAGACCGCGAAGGAATCGAAATCGAGGTACACCCGGCGGAAAAACACGTCCCCCAGCACCAGCACGATCAGCAGCCACAATAAATCGTCTTTCAGATCCTTCACGTCCTCGCCCTTGGGCATGCCCGTGCGGTCGAACACGCCGGCCTTTTCCGGCGAAATGCTCAGCGACAGCTCCCGACCGTTCCCCAGTTTCGCCATGTCTTCCAATTTTTTCTCGTTCACCTCCAGGTCGCGGAATTCCGCCGAGTAGGAATACGATGTGCCGGTCAGCGACGACGAGGTCCCCTCCTGAGAAAGCACCTGCGTATACACTCGGTAGGTGCCGGTCTTGGTCATCGGAAATTCGGTCGTGTAGGAACCGGCTCCGTCCTGGCGGAACTGCACCGGGATCGGATTCAAATCCGGGTCCAGCACCGAGCCGCTCGCCTTGGCGTAGTTCACGAAATCGCCGTTCTTGTCGCGCACCTCCACGTCCACGATGCACTTGCCGTCCTTCTGCGTCAGCCGCACCGAATGCGTCCCGGTCGACGCCGCGCGCGAAACCTTCCGCACGATCTGGCTCCACAGTTTCTGGTGGAAGTTCTGCGCGATCCAGTCCGCGCCCCAGTAGTCGCTGAGGTCCGATGTAAACGCCACCGTCTTGCCCAGCCCCACCCGGCGGTAGGCCAACAATGGCAGGGTTTCCTTGTCGTTGATCTTCACCTGCAAAAGCACCGAGGCGTTGTCGGCGAGGTCCCGCCGCATCGTCCGGTTCAATCCGTACACTTTGGGAAAGCTGGTGAACCCTTCCACCAAGCGTGCCGGGTCCAGGCTGTCGGTGCGTTCGGGCTGGAACCCCGAGGCCGATTCCACGATCAGTTTTTTGCGGACGATCGCGGCCTCGTGCTGGAAAATCCGCGGCAGGTGCTCCGGGTCCTGGCAGAAATAATAGTTGCCCTTGGTCAGCTTGCTGACCGCCTGCATGTTGCTGATTTCCGTACCGCCGTGCGGGTTGATTCCCACGAACGACAGCGCGATCTGGTGGGACACCAGCGATTGGATGGTGCTTGGCAGCGGCGGGGTCGGATCGCCGTCGGAAATCACGATGATCCGCTTGGCGCCCACCGAACCGATTTTGGCCAGCGCCTGGTCGGCCTGGCTGATGATCCCGTCGAAATCCGGCATGTCGCCGGGATCGGATTTCTTGATCGCCGCCTTCACCGTCGCTTTGTTGGTGAGCTGCGAGAGTTTCCAAATCCAGCCGGCGCCCGACCCCCAGTCGTAGTCCATGGCGCCGAAGTAGTCGCCGTTCGACAGCGTGTCCACCGTGACGTTGGCGATCTTGACCGCCCACATGTTCCCCTGCTCGAACTCGCAGGTGTGCAATATGATCACCAGCGCGCCGTTGAGCAGAACTTTCTTGTCCTGCGTCTCGCAACTGACCGGCAGCACGTCCTCGACCGGCGTGTGCAGGTACCCGCCCGCGCCGAAGGAATCCTTGCCCCCCAGCATGATCAGCCCCACGCCGAGGTCGTTGACGGCGGTCTTCATCGCCTTCATGGCCTCGTCGCCCAGGTCCTCCTTCGATATGTTGGCCAGGACGATGCAGTCGAAAAACTGCAGGTCGTCGATGGTCCGTGGCATGTGCGCGCCGATGTTGTCCCCCGCGTAGCGCACGTCGAAGAAAATGCCCTCTGCCTTGAGCGCATCGGTGAGCGGCGTTACGTTTTCCGGCTTCCACTGCCCGTTCACTTCGGTCTGGCCCACCAGGATCAGCACCTTGCTTTTGCCACGGATTTGCGTCGAACCGTACACCGTGTTGTTTTCGGCGATCGTGTCGTCGCTCGGCTTCAGCGGGATGACCGTGGCTTCGTAGTTGTAAAAGCCGGGATATGTGTTGCGCAGGTTGGGGATTTCCAGCCGGTTGGCGCCCTTTTGCAGGTGCACGGTCATCGAGCCGAGGTCCTCCGAATGGCCCTCGTTGGTCTTCAATTGAACCAGAACTTTGGCGTCGCAGTCCTGGTAGGCTGTCACATACAGTTCGGCGTCGAAGGGCGCATCGGATTTCACCACCGACGGCATCTCGAGCTTCTCCGCGATGATCTCCCCTTCCATCGGGTGCACCAGCGGCACCACATCGATGCGCACGTTTTCGCTCTGGATCTGCTTGATCTGGTCGAGGACGTCGCCTTCCGTCTCGCGGCCGTCGGTGAACACCACGATGCGTCGCCGGGCGCCGCGCGGGAACATCGATCCGGCCCGCTGAATCGCCCGCGCGATGTCGGTCTGGTCGGCCTCCACGTCCCCCTGTGTCCGCTCGTTGACCGAAAACAGTTTCACCAGGTCGGTCATCGGGTAGGCCTGTCCGCCGAAATACATCAGGCCCGCCCGGTCGTCAGGTTCCTTGGTGGTCACTGCTTTTTTCACCCAGGCCAGCGCCTGGTTCTGGAGTTTCTCCGGCACGCTGCGGCTGTGGTCGATGACGAACATCACCGACAGCGCATTGGAGTAAGTCACCCATTGGAGCTCGGCCAGAATCAGAATCGCCAGCGTGATCACCGTCAGGCGCACGGCCAGCACGAAGCGCCGCCGCCAGATTTTCAACCCCGCCACGCTGAAGCGGGTGATCAGGATGCACAGAATCCAGGTCGGCACCAGCCACAGCAGCCAGCGCGGCGAAGCAAACTGGAAGGGCCCCAGCGGCCGGCTGGCGATGTCGTCGAACCAGCGCATCAGCCCGTCTTCTTCGTTCCAGGCCAGATAGCGCACCGTGGCGATGGTCACGTAGGCGAAAAAGAGCGCCAGAAAAATCCACCCGGCCAGCCGCCACGGATGCGCTCGCCAGCCGCTGCGCGCCTGCCGTCCGGTGGGGTCAAAGAGTTTCTTGAACTCGCTCATGCTACCGCGGCCCTCCCGATGGAGAGCCTGCGCGCGGGCGCCGCCCCGCTGTCGCCGTTGCCGCCGCCGTCCCCGCAGCGCCGGATTGCCTGGCCAGCACCTGCGCGCCCTGTTTCAGCACGTCGGCCACCGGCCAGCGGCACAGCCGCTGGTTGACCGTGTCCGCCACCACCACCCACCAGTCGATCTTCCCGTCGCCGGCCGGTTTGGGCTCGAGCGTGACACACCACGGCGTCGCCAGTTGCCCCGGCCGCGCGCCGGTCCCGCCGACCCACCCCAGCGACTGCCCCAGCGGCGTGAAGGCCTGAATCCGGTTGTTGCCGAACTCGCAAACGAACACGACATTGGCCGGCGACACCGCCACATCGTAGGGATATTCCAGCTCCCCCACGCCCGACCCGAAGTGTCCCCACGTCCGCACGAAGATTCCCTCGCTGGTGAACACCTGCACCCGGTGATTCACCGCATCGGCCACGTAGATATTGCCGTCCGGCCCGATCGCCAAGCCCGACGGCCGCCGGAACTGCCCCGGCGCCGTGCCGAAACTGCCCCAGCCCTTGAGGTACTCCCCGTCGCGCGTGAAAATCTGCACCCGATCGTTGTTCTGCCCGTATTCGCTCACGTAGATCCGCCCCGAATTGCGATCCACCGCCACCGCGAGGGGATAGGTAAACTGCCCGGGCCCCACACCGTAATGCCCCCAGCGCTTGAGTTCCTGCCCCTCGGGCGAAAAGCGGATCACCCGCGAGTAGTGCGTGTCGGCCACCAGCAGATTGCCGTCGAGGTCGATGGCCAGCCCTTCCGGTTTCCCGACGCTCACCGCCGGCATCATCCAGTCCCGGAGCACCTTGCCCGCGGGCGAGAATACCTGAATATGTCCGGTCTGATCGACGTTGTAGATGTCCCCGGCCGCGTCGCTGGTCAGTCCGCGCGGACGGAAAAATCGCCCCGGCGCGGTCCCCGGCCCGCCGATGATGTCCGGCCCGCCCGCCGTGCCGCCAGCGTCCAGCGCCGGAGCCACCGCGAACGCCGCTGCCGTCAGGACCGCCACGCCCAACGCCACCGCCGCCGCTGCCACCAGAATAATACGGGACCGGGCTTGCATCGTGCGTTCTTCATTCCAACGGGTTGTAGCAGCCTGCGGCGGCCATTATATCCCAACGCCCGCCGCCACCCCGTGCTCGACGTGGTATAGTGTTTGGACATCGTTTCCCGCCGAGGCCCCATCGTCGTGTCGAGTTCCGCTCCGCCCATCGCTGACACCGTCGGCGCCCCCGCCGCCGCCTCATCTGCGGCCGCTCCCGCGGCAGCGGCCGCCGCCGCGCACCCGAACCGTCGGCCGCGCAACCGCGTCTGGATCGCCGTGTTTGCGGTCCTGCTGGCGCTCATTGGCGCCTGCGCGCTGATTCTGCATTCGCTGGAATCGGCCAAGGACAGCCCGACCCACATCGCCGCCAAGGAAGGCAACATCCCCGAACTCATCCGGTTGCTCAAACAGGACCCCAGCCGCGCCAACCTCACCATCGACATGAACGCCACGCCGATCCACTGGGCGGCCGCCGCCGGCCAGTTGGAAGCCGTCAAAGTTCTTCTGCAATACGGCGCGGACCCGAATCGTGTCCACCGCATCGGCGGGACTGCGCTGCACGCCGCGATCCGCTACAGCCACGCCGCGGTCGCCGACTATCTGATCGACCACGGCTCGCACATCAACGCTCGCGATGCCGGCGGCCGAACGGCTCTGTTCCTGGCCGTCCAGGAAGGCCTGACGCCAATGGTCGAACTGCTGCTCAAACACCAAGCCGATCCGTCGCTGCCCGACCATGACGGGGTCAGCCCGCTGCAAATGGCCGCGATGACGCAGAACGAGAAAATCGCGGAACTGCTGCGTGCCGCCGGCGCTCAAAAATAGCGCTGCCCGGGAGCGCCACGCTTGCAGCGCGGGGTTTGTCAGGTGCGGAAAACGAACTGAGAATCCTGTAGCGGCGCCGGCTACGCCGGCACTTTTACCCACGGACCGGAGGCCCGTGCCACCTATGCGGATGGCGTTCCTACCGTGGATTCAGACAGCAATGGGGAGCCGACGCGAGGTCGGCGGTCCCGAAGCTTCGCGAGGGGAATATGCGGGATATCGAAATGAGCGCAACTTTTTCGCGCGACGTGCGTCCAATGCGGCGGCAGGGCAGTGGGAACGGCTCACGCACGGCGAGCGAAAAAGGAGAACTCAACCATGGCACCCGCGGCAAAACGGCGTAATTTTCCCGTGTGGCGGTCGGCGCTGGCCGCCGGGCTGGTGGGCGCGATCTCGTGGACGCTGGCGGGGCGGTCGCGCGCCGATGCGCCGACTGGGGCCGCGCCGAGTTCGGTTGCGGCGGCACGCGACGCGGACGCCTACCTGACGGCGCTGAGCACCGACAAACCGATCTACCGCGAGGGCGAAAATGTCTACGTCCGGGGGATGCTCTTGCAGGCCTACACCCGGCAACCGCTGGCGGCGGATCATTCGGTCCTGGCCCAGCTCGAAATCCGCGACCCCAAGGGCGCGGTGGTCTACACCGGATCGTCTCAGACCGATCACGGGACGTTCGGCACGGAATGGGAGATTCCCGAAGGGCAGGCCGGCGGTGAATACACGCTGCGGGTGTCCTATCCGTATGCCGGCTACCCGGCGGCGACACGGAAGTTCGACGTGCGGGCGTACCGGGTGCCGCGGCTGAAAACTGAGATCGTCTTTTTGCGCGACGGCTACGCGCCGGGCGACACGGTGACGGCGACCTTACAGGCCACGCGAGCGGAAGGCGGGATCCCCGCCGGCGCCAAAGTCACCGCGCAGGCGGTCGTGGACGGGGTCACCGTGGCGACGCAAACCCTGGCGCTTTCGAGCGACGGCCGGTGTACGGCGCGATTCGCGCTGCCGGCCAAAATCGTGTCCGGGGACGGCACGCTGGCGATGACCGTCGAAGACGGCGGCGTGGTCGAATCGACCGGCAAGAGCATTCCGATTCTGCTGTCGACGGTCGATGTGGCGGTCTATCCGGAAGGCGGCGACCTGGTGGTCGGGCTGCCGGGGGATGTCTACTTTGAAGCGCGGCGCAAAAACGGCAAGCCGGCGGACATCGCCGGCGAGGTTCTCAATGCGCAGGGCGTGGCGGTGGCGAACTTCCGGACCGAACACGAAGGGCGCGGATCGTTCGTGATCCCGCAGGTGGCGGCCGGCGGCTACACGCTGCATATCACGCAACCGCCGGGGCTGACCACTCCGGCGACGGTCTCGGCCGACAAGCTGCAGGGACTGGTGCTGCATGCCTTGAAGGAAAGCTACGCGGCCGACGAGCCGATTGAAGTGGCGGTGGGCGGCAATCCGGGCGCCGCGGCCGAAGTGCGGCTGTCGAAGCGGGCAGTGCAACTGGACGACCAGTTCCTGCTGGCGGGAGCGCCCGCGGCGGCGGATTCCGGTCCGTGGGCCGGCTGCAAACTGGCGACGCTGAAGGCGCCGGCGGGACTGGACGGGGTGCTGACGGTGACGGTGTTCGACGCCGCGCACCATCCGTGCGCGGAGCGGCTGATTTTCCGGCGGCCCGCGAAGGATTTGGAGATTCACCTGTCCACCGATCGCAGCGAAAGCGTGCCGGGCGCGAAGGCGACCGTGACGATCACCACCACGCAGGACGGCAAGCCGGTGGGCGCGACGGTCGGGCTGACGGTGAGCGACGACAGCGTGTTGAAGATGCTGGAGCAACGCGACCGGCCGCCGCGGCTGGCGGCGATGGCGCTGCTGGAACCGGAGGTGCGGGAGCTGGCCGACAGCGGGGTGTACCTGAAGGACAACGGTGTGAGCTCGACACGCGATCTGGATTTGCTGCTGGGCACGCAGGGCTGGCGGCGGTTTGCGCTGGTGGATGCGGCGAAGTTCGAAAATGACCAGGGCGATGCCGGCGACCGGGCGCTGGCAATTGTGCATCCCTGTCCGCCGCCGCCGGAACAGGCCTTGGGGGCCAATGAGGCCTTGGCGGATGGCGCGCCGGGGCGCGTTGGGGGCGGGGTACGGCCAGCGATCGAGAAGGCAGGAGTCGTCCCGACGCCGGCGCTGGCGCCGGTCGTCAACGGGCCGGAAAACAACCTGCAGCAGCAACCGGTGATGCGGATCAAGGACGAGAAGCCGACGGGTGCGCTGGAGGCAGACCGCGCGGACAAAATGCAGGCTGCCCGGCAGGAGCAGGCGCAGAATCCCGTGCCCGCGGCGGCCTGCATGGCCCGCCTGCGCCCGTACTACGTCCGCGAGTACGCGCACGTCGAGGCGGCGCATGCGAATCCCGATGAACGGCGGGACTTCACCGAGACGGTGTACTGGAACGCCGGCGTCACCACCGATCCGACGACCGGGAAGGCGAGCGTTTCGTTCGACTTGAACGATGCGGTGACGACCTTCCATGTTTTCGCCGACGGTGTCGCGGCCGACGGCGCGCTGGGGCAGGCCGACCTGTCGATCCAATCGGTGAAGCCGTTTTACATCGAGCCGAAGCTGCCGCTGGAACTGACGGCGGGCGACGTGGTGCAACTGCCGGTGAGTTTCGTCAACGGCACCGACGCGGCGCTGGCGAAGGTGGCCTTCACGATGGACTTGAACGGGCTGCACGCCGATGCGGCGGCGGCGGCGGCGGAGACGTTGGACCTGGCCGCGCACGGCCGGGTGCGGCGGCTGATCGACCTGACCGCCGGGAGCGATTTCGGCACGAAGGCGCTGACCTTCCGCGCCGATGCCGGCGCCTACCGCGACAGCGTCAGCCGGTCGGTGGCGATTGAGCCGCTGGGTTTCCCGCTGGAACTATCTTCCGGCGGCACGCTGGCGCCGAACGGGGCGTTCGAAAAGACGGTCACGATTCCCGAGGAATTCGTGCCCGGCAGCGTGAAGACCAAGCTGGTGCTGTACGCCACGCCGTTGGGGAACTTGAACCAGGCGATGGAACGGCTGATCCAGGAACCATGCGGCTGCTTCGAACAGACTTCGTCGACGAACTACCCGATGACGATGGCGGAGCAATATTTCATGTCGCACACCAATGCCGACCCGTCGGCGGTGGCGAACGTCCAGGAGAAGCTCGACCACGGCTACCAGCGGCTGACCGGATTCGAATGTTCGACGCACGGCTACGAATGGTTCGGCGAAAGCCCCGGCCACGAGGCGCTGACCGCCTACGGGCTGATGGAATTCAACGACATGGAGAAGGTGCACAAGGTCGACGCGGCGATGGTGGCGCGGACGCGCGCCTGGCTCATGAAGCAGCGCGACGGCAAGGGCGGGTTCTACCGTCGGCGGCGCGCGCTGCACTGCTGGATCGAGGACCAGGATTGCTCGAACGGCTACATTCTCTGGTCGCTGCTTGAATGCGGCGCGACCGGGCTGGAGAAGGAAATTGCGAGCTTCAAGACGGCGTCCGCCGCCAGCGACAACAGCTATGTGTGGGCGCTGGGCGCGAATGTGATGTCGCTGGCGGGCGACAAAGCGGCGGCGCATGCGCTGATGCAGAAGCTGGCCGAGCGCCAGGACGAAAAGGGGACGGTCAAGGGCGCGATCGCGGGATCGACGGCCTCGATTGTCGGCAGCCGGGGCGAGACGCTGGACATCGAAACGACGGCGCTGGCGGTGCTGGGCTGGCTGCGCGATCCGGATTTCGCGGGGCAGGTGGAGCAATCCATCGGGTTCCTGAACGCGGCCTGCAAGGACGGGCGGTACGGTTCGACGCAGAGCACGGTGCTGGCACTGAAGGCGATCATCGCCCACGACCGTGCGGCGGCGCATCCGGTCGCGGACGGTTCGCTGCAACTGGTGATCGACGGAAAGCCAGTCGGTGCGCCGGTGGCCTTCACGGCGGCCACGCAGGGTGCGATCGCGCTGCCCGATTTCGCGCCGCTGATGACGGCCGGGTCGCACACAGTCGGGGTGCAGATGCAGAACGGGTCGGCGCTACCCTACTGCCTGACGGTGACCTGCGCGTCGAGCCGCCCGGATTCCTCGCCACACTGCCGGCTGGACCTGAGCACCGAACTGAATGCCACGAAGGTTTCCGAGGGAGACGCGGCGGTGGTCAAGGCGACGGTGACCAATCGCAGTCAGAAGCCGGCGGCGTCGCCGATCGCGATCATCGGAATTCCGGCCGGGCTGGAACCGCGACACGATCAACTGAAGGAGCTGGTCAAGGCGGGGACCATCGACGCCTACGAAGTGCGCGGGCGGGAGGTCGTCCTGTATTGGCGGTCGCTGCCGGCGGGGCAGCAGACGGTGATTCCGATTTCGGTGCTCGCCGCCGTCCCCGGGACCTACACCGCGCCGGCCAGCCGGGCCTACGAGTACTATTGCGACGATTACAAAATCTGGACCGCCGGGCTGAAGGTGACGATCACGCCGAAGCCGTAGTGGCGGTCCACGATTGAAGGCGCCGGTTCGGGTGTCCTCTTTCTGCCATCCCTCCGGGACTGGGGAACCGCATCGGTTCGTCGCTCCGGTCCCAGCACTGAAGCACTGGGCAATGACTCTGGCGTTCCGCAAGCGGGACTCCGGGGCCAAGCCCTCCCCCGATCGCCAGATTGAAAGGCCACTGGCAGACAGCTGAAAAGGTCCGGTATGCTCCTGTTGTGGGTTCGACACATGGGTTCGACACATGGGTTCGACACATGGGGGCGGCGAAATGGCGGCGGAGCGTTCAGGCGATCGATGCCGACGGAGGCGTGGCGGTGTCCGCGGCCGATTCCGCGGCAGACGGCGGCGGCAGCTCCAGCCGCAGGTTGCGGGGCGGGTGGATGCGCTGGAGCCGGTCGATGGTCAGCGTGGCGACGTCGAAGTCTTCCTCGACCAGGCCGGTGATGAAGTAGGGACCGGCGTTGCTGAGCATGTGGCAGTAGCGGGCGTAGGGTTCGGGAAAGAGCGTCGTTTCGATCAGGCCCGATTCGTCTTCGAAGGTGAGAAATTCCATCGGCTGGCCGGCGTGGGTGGAGACCACTTTGCCGGTGATCAGCCATCCCGCGACGGTGATGCGGCGGCCGACGTGACGGGCGATCTGCGTCGCCGGCACCAGCGACCGGCCGGCCAGCGCGTCGCGGAACAGCCGCATCGGGTGGTGGTCGCACAGGAACCCGAGGATGGCAAACTGGGCGCGCAGCTTTTCAAGCGGCGGGGTTGGGGCCAGGGTCGGCGTCGCCAGCGCGGCCTGCGCTTCGGCGATCAGTTCAGGAAAGAGATTCGGCAGGGCGGCGGCGGTCGGCGGAGCCGTCTGCGTGCGGCGGTGGACGGCCAACTGCCAGAGCAGTTCCACGCGGTCGCGGCCCTGCAGGAAGTCGTCGCAGGCGCCGCACTGGATCAGCGCGCGGGTTTCGCCTTCGTCGGGCCGGACGCGACGCAGAAAGTCGGAAAAATCGGCGAACGGGCGGGCCTGGCGTTCGGCCACGATCCGGTCGGCGGCGGCGACGCCGAGATGTTTGACCGCCAGCAGCCCGACGCGGAGCGCGTCGCCGTGGCCGGTCCAGCGCCAGGCGGAGCGGTTCACGCAGGGCGGCAGGATTTTGAGCCCTCCACGCATGGCTTCGGAAACGTAGGCGAAGGCGCTGTAGAAACCGCCCTGGTTGGAGAGCACGCCGGCCAGCATTTCGGCCGGGTGGTGCGCCTTCAGGTAGGCCGCCTGGAACGAGACGCGCGCGTAGCTGGCGCTGTGCGGCTTGCAGAACGAATAGCCGGAAAACGACAGGATCATGTTCCAGAGGGCGTCGATGGTGTCCTCGGCGATCTGTTTTTTCCGCGCGCCGGCGGCGAACTGCTTCCGGAAATCGGCCAGCTCCCGTTGCTTGTCTTTTTTGGACAGGATTTTGCGCAGTTGGTCGGCTTCAAAGTGCGAGAAGTCGGCCAGCGCGATCGCCGTCAGCGCGACATGCTCCTGGTAGACCATGATGCCGTAGGTTTCGGCCAGGACATCGGTCAGGAGCGGGTGCAGCGGTTCCCAGGCGCCGCCGCGCAGGCGGCGGATGTATTCGCGGATGTAGTCGTTGGCGGCGGGGCGGATGATGCTGGAATGGATCACGAGGTGGGGGTAGTCGCCCACGCGGGTGCGCTGCTGGAGCAACCGGGTGGCGGGGCTTTCGATGTAGAAGCAGCCCATCGTGTCGCCGCGGGCGACCAGCGCCTGGGTGGCGGGGTCGTCTTCGGGCTGCCAGTGCGCTTCGTCGAAGGCCACGCCGTTGGCGCGCAGGTTGGCGATGGCATCGCGGATCACCGCCAGGCTGCGGTTGCCCAACAGGTCGATTTTCACCAGCCCCATGTCCTCGGCGCCATCTTTTTCCCAGTGGACGATCGGCACGCCCTTGGCCGCGGTTTCGATCGGCACGTAGTCGCAGACCGGCTGCGGCGTGATGACCACGCCGCCGGCGTGGACCGACAGATGCCGCGGCAGGCCCAGGATCCGTTTGGCGATGCGCAGAATTTCCGGCCAGGGCGGCGCGAAGCGGACGCCGCGCAATTCGGGCAGGCGTTCCAGCGCAACCTGCAGGTCCTCGGGGGGGCCCGAGGACGGCACGGCGTCGGTGAGCGCGGCGGTGTCGTCCTGGCGCCAATACCACGGGAGCTTCTGCGTGACGCGGTCGATTTCGTGCGCCGGCAGCCCGAAGACTTTGGCGACTTCGCGCACCGCCATGCGCGGCTGGAAGAGCACATGGTTGCAGACCATCGCGACGTGGCCGGGGTATTCGGCCAGCACTTCCTGCTGCACGCCGTCCCGTTCGTCCCAGGCGAAATCCACGTCGATGTCGGGCGGATCGATGCGCTGCGGGTTTAGGAACCGTTCGAAGTACAGGTTGAATTTGATCGGGCAGACATTGGTGATGCCCAGACTGTAGGCCACGATGCTGGCCGCGCCCGACCCACGGCCGCAGATGCGCGGGCTGCGCCGCACGATTTCCTGGACGTAGAGAAAATAATCGGCGAACCCCTTGCCCTCGATGCAGCGCAGTTCGTGTTCGAGCCGTTCCACGACGCCTTCGGTCAGGTCGCCGCCGTAGCGGCGGTGCGCGCCGGCGTAGGCGGCCTCGCGCAACACCGCCGCGGCCGGACGTCCGGCGCCGTCGCGCCAGGCGGGGAAAATGGTGCGGCGATCGGGCGCGCGGAAGGCGCAGCGGTCGGCGATGCGGTGGGTTTCGGCGACGGCTTCCGGGCAGACGGCGAAGCGGCGCACATATTCGGCGGGCGCGGCCAGCCAGGCGTCGGGTGCGGCGACTTCCGACGCCGGCAGCCGCGAAAGCACGGTGTTCAGGCCGATGGCGCGCAGGACCCGGTGCATGGCGTGTTCGGCCGGGTCCAGAAAATAGCTGTCCGGCACGGCGACCAGCGGGAGGTTGCGCGTCTGGGCCAGCCGGCGGAGCGCGATGTATTCGTTCTGCGGTCGGATCGGCTGCATCGCGGCGACCGTCACGCCGCGGTCGTGCAGATCGGCCAGCAGTTCCGGCCGGTCGGACAGGACGGTGAGCCCGCTGTGCTGCGCGGCCAGCGCCGGCGCCAGCGCGAAAGCGGCGTCGCGATGCCGCGCGGTGATCAGCCGGCACAGGTTGCGGTAGCCTTCAGCGGTTTCCACGAGGCAGACGGCGCGGGCGGCTCTGGCGGAGCGGGCGGCGCGGGCGGAGCGGGCGGCCCCGTCGGAGCACTCCGGCCGCTGCGGATCGGTGATCTCCGCGCCGATCAGCGGATCGAGGCCATGGCGGCGGCACAGTTTCAGAAATTCCGGCAGGCCGTAAAGATTGTCGCGGTCGGTCAACGCCAGGCGGGTGTAGCCCAGGCTGCGAGCCCGCACGCACAGCCGGTCCAGCGTGGCCGCGCCGCGCATCAGGGAAAATCCGGAGTGCACCACCAGGGGAATCATGGCGGCGCTCCCGCCTTCAGCCCCCAGGTCTGCCCCGGCCCGATGGCGTCGTGACCGAAGCGGTCGCGAATGCAATCCAGCGCCAGCATCAACTGTTCGGCGCGCGCATTGCAGCGGGCGGGGTCGGGAAACAGTTCCAACTGCGCGGGCGGATCGGTCAGGCGCGTCAGGGTCAGCTTGAGGTGACGGATGCGGATGCGCCGCTGCCAGGCCTGGTCGAGCAGGCGCAGCGCCAGCGCGTGCAGGCGTTCGGTGTTGTCTTCGGCGGCGGCGCGTGTCGCCTGGCGGCGCAGCGTCACGCCGTCGGCATAGGCCAGTTGCAGCGCGATCCGGCGCGCGCCCTTGCGCCGGCGGCGCAGTTCGCTACCGGCGCGATCGGCCAGCAGGTACAGCGCGTTTTCGACGCTCGGCCGGTCGGTGGTGTCTTCGGCGAATTCGTGCTCCTGCACGATTTCCGGCTGCGCCTTGCCGACGTCGAGCACCGCCGTCGTGTCGATGCCGCGGACCTTGTCGTGGACCGTCTGCGCGGCTTTGCCGACGGCGACGGTCAACTGCCCCAGCGAGAGGTCAGCCACGTCGCCGGCCTTCCACAGGTGCAGTTCCTGCAGCCGCTCCAGCGTGGCCGAATGCAGGCCGGGCAGCAGACGCAGCGGCACCGCGTGCAGAAAGGCCGCCTCTGCGCCGGCTTCGACGATGTACTCGCCCGCCGGTTTGACCAGCCGGGTGGCGACTTTGGCGACCAGCTTGTTGGAGGCCACCGCCCAGATCGGATCGAGCCCCATCTGCGCGCGGATGGCTTTGCGGATGCGCCAGGCGATGTCCGGCGGCGACCCCCAGAGTTTGCCGGTGCCGGTCACGTCCACATACAGATGGCCGTTGCCGTCGGGCTGTTCGATCTGCGGGGAAAACGGCCGCGCTTCGCGAGCCAGCGTGTGCATGGCGCGCGCGTAGCGGTCCAACCGCAGAGGGAGAATTTTGAGGTCGCGCTGGAGCGACCGGGCGTGGGTCAGGCGCATGCCCTTGCGGATGCCCGCGCGGTAGGCTTCCTCGCTCATGTCGTACACGCGCGCGCGCGCGGCGCCCGGCTGCGCGATCATCAGCGGCCGGCCGCGCAGATTGCGATCCAGGGACTGCTCGACGGCCACCGCAAAATCGGCGACGTTCAGATGGATGATCGAGCGATCCGGTTCCATGGCGGTTCTCTTTGGCCGAAACGGTTTCCAAGCCTCAGCGCGGCTGCAGTCCGAACTTGCGCGCCAACGTTTTGAACCGCAGCGCGTTTTTGGGTGCCAGACCTCCGTAGTGATTGTTGAAAAATACGTAGCCGGTCGGCGCCTGGCTGTGCAGCGGCGCGATCCGCCGTTCGAGGCTGTCGGCGAGTTCCGCGTCGCTGTAGTCGTAGTGGAACTTCTGTTCGGCTTGGCCGGACTGCCAGCCGCGCGCGTTGCGGCCGTGAAAGCGGGCGTAGAACCAGTCGGGATGGGTGAGTTCCACCGTCGGCGGAAACAACGCCGGCAGCGGCGGCGCATCGACGCTCACGAGCACCACTCGGCGGCGGGCCAGTTCGGTGTAGACGCGCGGCTGGGCCCAGGAAACATGGCGGAATTCGACCGCCAGCGGCAGGTCGCGCAGCGCCTGGAGCAACGCGGCCAGATAGCGCCGGCTGGGGACGGTATAGGTAAAATCGGGCGCCAGTTGAATCAGCACCGCGGCCAGTTGCCGTGCTTCCACCAGCGGCGCGATGCCCTCGCGGTAGGCGGCCGCCTGCTTGCGCCAGTCGGCGGTGACTTCGTGCGTCAGCGTGCGAGTCAACTTGGCCGCGAACCGGAATGCGGGCGGGGTCTGTCGCCGCTGGCGCTCGACGGCATCGGCCTTGGGCATCTGGTACCAGGTGTAGTTCAGTTCGACCGCGCCGAACTGCTGCAGATACAACGGCAGCATCTGCGCCTGTTTGGTGCCCGGCGGGTAGAATCCAGCCTCCACCCATTCGGGATAGGCGTAGCCCGACGCACCCACGTACAAGGCGGGCGCGCCGGGTTCGGCGGCCGGAGCGGCCGGGACGGCCGGGGGCGGAAACAGCGCGGCAACTGCGGTCGCGGCGCGAGGTGGCAACGGGAATTCGCTGGGCATGGCGGGTGTTCTTGGGTCAATCCATCGGAGGGGGCCTTTCGATCGGCGCGCCGGTTCGTCGGCGCGCCGGTTCGTCGGCGCGTTGACGTGCTGGCGCGCTGGCGTGCTGGCGCCACGGGCCGCCGCGAGCGAACCGATCGCTCGCAGCCGCCGACGCGGCACCATGAAATGCGTTTTTTCGCACTTACCCCCTGTTTGGATTCTACTCCGCAAAAAACCCGCGCGCCACAGGGATTTTCAAAAATGCGCGGCAAGGCGGATTTTCACGATGGAACGGCGGGGGCGGTTCCGCTTCGCCGGTGCCGGGTACGGTTCGTTTGGGTCGAAGACGGGGAGCGTTCCTACCGTGCTTGCGGGCTGGGAGGTCTGCCGCCCCTGCCGAGGCTCCGAGGTGCGTTCGTCAACTGTCTCCCAGCACGGCGCTCGGCTTGGCATCGCTTCGTGCTGGGCTACCCATCTTGGGACCGTCCCTGCCGGGACGAAAGGACACGCGCGCCGACAAGGCGAGCGTGCGCGTTTCATTTTGACGCTTTCGGCAAGGGTGGGAAAAGAAGAAATAGGGACCGCGGCTACGCCGCGGATTTTTTAGCCACGGGACAGCGTCCCGTGCCAATGCGAGGGACATTTGGGGGTTCCGTCTGATCGCCGGCGCGGCGTCCACCCGAATCTTTCCGGAGCCAGCTTGACCAGGCCTCCGCGACGCCGAAAATATTTAATATCACCGCCGCACCGGAGAACGCAGCCGCAGACGCTTGAACGGATCGCCCACTCGCTCCCGATAGGAAACGCCCCGATGACGCAGAACCCTCCCGAAGATCGCGGCATCAGTTCCGCGCAGCATTACACCTCGCCCGAAGGCTGGACGCCCGGCAATCTCGATTTTTTCACCGTGCCGCAGCGGCGCTACACGCCCGAAGACCATGCGGTCTGGAAAATCCTGTTCCAGCGGCAGGAAGAAATCCTGGCCGACCGCGCGATCAGCCTGTTCATGGACAGCCTCGCCACGCTGGGCATCAGCCACGAACGCATCCCGGATTTCGACGAGGTGAACGAGATTCTGAAAAAACGCACCGGCTGGCAGGTGGTGCCGGTGCCGGGACTGATTCCCGACGAACCGTTTTTCGAGCTGCTCGCCAACCGCCGCTTTCCCGCCGGCAATTTCCTCCGCACGCGCGAGCAGCTCGACTACATCCAGGAGCCCGACGTCTTCCACGATCTGTTCGGCCACGTGCCGCTGCTGGCCGATCCCACCTTCGGCGACTACATGGCGGCCTACGGCCGGGGCGGGCTGAAGGCCGCCAAGCTGGGGATGGTCAACAAAATCGCGCGGCTGTACTGGTACACGGTCGAATTCGGGCTGATTCAGGAACCGCAGGGCCTGCGCATCTACGGCTCGGGCATTCTGTCGTCGAACACGGAATCGGTGTTCAGCTTGGAAAGCCCATCGCCGCACCGGATCAAGTTCAACTTGAAGCGCCTGCTCCAGACGCATTTTCAGATCGACGATTTTCAGGACAACTACTTTGTGATCGACAGCTTTCAGCAACTGTTCGACGAGACCAAACCGGATTTCACGCCGATCTACGCGGCGCTGAAAGGCCAGCCGGAGTACAAAGCCGGCACGCTGCTGCCGACCGATGCGGTGGTGACGAAAGGCACGGGCGAGTACGCCAAAATCGCCGCGCAGAAACGCGAGGAACGGCGGAAAAAAACGGCGGCGAAATAGGGGCTACTGCGGGCGCGGCAGGTCGAAACGCTCGGTGGTGCGGGAATAGGAACTGCCGCCCATGCGGCCGATGGTGTCGAGCTTGGCGGGGTCGATCTGGCCGTCGGGGCCGAGCACGCGGTCGGCGATGTCGACGAGCACGATCCGGCCGATGACGACATTCGCGCCCAGCGCGCCTTCGCCGACTTTCACGATCTGATGCAGCACGCATTCCATGTGAATCGGCGCTTCCTTGACGCGCGGCGGTTTGATTTTGGCGGCGGGCACGGCGGTCATGCCGGACTTTTCGAATTCGTTGGTTTCGTAGGGGAGTTCGGCCGAGGTTTCGTTCATGGGCTGCGCCAGCGCGAAGGGGACGATGTTGACGACGAATTCCGGCGTGGCTTCGATGTTGACCAGCGTGTCCTTGCGGCTGCCGTCGCGGTGGTTGACCGGGCAGAACAGCACCGTGGGCGGATTGGCGCCGATGCCGTTGAAAAAACTGAACGGCGCGAGGTTCGGAATGCCGCGCGGCGAAATGGTGGAGACCCAGGCGATCGGGCGCGGGGTGATGCAGGAAATCATCACGCGGTAGACATCGCGAGCGGGGAGGGTGGCGGGATCGACGATCATGGTTTACATCTCCATTTCCAGCAGCACATCGTGATCGAAGCGTTCGACCCCTTCAGGGTCGGACACAGATAGACGACGGTTCCGTGGGTTCCATCGATCTACGCTCTTCGGTCACCCACGGCTAATTGAACGAGTGCCCCCATTCGGGGGCAGCAGGCTGGAAGCCTGCGCTACAAAACCAGCGGTGCGTCAGGATTGAATTCAGGGCGCGGCGAGAGGACAAGCCAAGAGCCGGTCTGAAGACCCGGCGGTCCCAGGCCGAGCCAAGAGCCGGTGTGTGAACACCGGCGCTCCCAGGGGAGCACTCCTCCGCACAACCGCGCCATTGAATCCTGATGCGCCACTGGAGCTACAGCCACGACAGCGGGTAGCTCGGATCGTCCATTGTCAGGGCCTCGGCGGTGAGCGCCAGCGGCTTCTCGGTGTCGAACATCACCGCCAGTTCTTCGGTGCGTGTCTGGTCCATGCTGGCGAGGATCGTGCCCGGATGCGGGCCGTGCGGAATGCCGCGCGGGTGGAGCGTCAGCGAACCGGCTTCGACGCCGCGCCGGCTGCCGAACTGGCCACGGACGTAAAAGAGCACTTCGTCGGCTTCCAGATTGGAATGCACGTACGGCACTTTGATCGCCTTCGGATGCGTGTCCAACATGCGCGGTGCGAAGGTGCAGATGACGAACCCGCGGACATCGAAGGTCTGCTGGATCGGCGGCGGCTGATGGACGGTGCCGGTGATCGGTTCGAAATCATCGACGTTGAAAGTGAAAGGATACAGAAAGCCGTCCCAGCCGACGGCGTCGAAGGGATGGTTGGCCAGCACGCAGCGCGTCAGCCGCACGCCGTCCTTGACCAGCAGTTCGGTGTCTTTTTCCTCGTCGATGAAAAGCGGTTCCTGCGGGCCGTGCAAGTCCCGTTCGCTGTAGGGCGCGCCGAGCTTGATCTGGCCGTCGTGGTTCATGTAGCGCGCCGGTACGCGCACCGGGCCGGCGGCTTCCAGAATCAGATAGTCTTCCGCGGCGATGGCGGCGGGGACCAGCCGGTAGGTGGTGCCGCGCGGGATGACGATGTAATCGCCAGCGCGGTAGGGGAGCTTCCCGTAGACCGATTCCAGCACGCCGCCGCCGTGAAAAACGAAAATGACTTCGTCGGCGCCGCCGTTGCGAAAGAGCGTCGTTTGCGGGAGGCTCGGGCGGCAGCGGTAGCAGGTGAGGTCGGCGTTGGTGAATAACGGCACGCGGCCGCGGATCGGATCGCCGGCGCGGGGCATGGCGGCGGTTTTCAGATGATGGTGGCGCAGGACCTCCTGCGGCACCGGCGTGACCGGCCAGACCCCGGCCGGTTCGCTGGCGCGGACGCGGGTCGGCGGGCGCGTGTGGTACAGGATCGAGTAGGCGCGGTCGAAGCCTTCGGTGGTCACCACGTGCTCGTAGTACAACCCTTCGCGCTTGAAACTGCCTTCGACGGGGCGTTCCAGCCGAGTGTGGCGTTTGGGGGGGACGCGGCCCTGGCGCATATAAATGGGCATGATCGACCTTTCTTGGGCAAGGCTGCTATTCTTCGATGGGCGTGCGCAAGCAGCCCAGTTTTTCGATTTCGAGTTCCACGACATCGCCCGGTTTGAGCCACCCGCCGGTGTTTTCCGGGCCCAGTTCCAGAATGCAGCCGCTGCCGACGGTGCCGGAGCCGATCAGGTCGCCGGGGAACAGCGTCGCATCGCGCGAAGCCTGCGCAATCAACTGCGGCCAGGTGAAATGCATGCTCGCGGCGTCGCCGCGGGACAGTTCGCGCCCGTTGACTTTGGCGGTCATGGCCAGATGGATGCGGCCTGCCGCGTCGATGCGGTCGCGCAGTTCATCGAGGGTCACCAGATAAGGCCCGACCGCGGTGGCGAAGTCTTTGCCCTTGGCCGGGCCGAGGCCGACGGCCATTTCCTTGCGTTGCAGATCGCGGGCACTGAAGTCATTGACGATGGTGAAGCCGGCGATGTGCTCCCAGGCCTTTTCGGGGGGAATGTCGCGCCCCTCGCGCCCGATGACGATGCCCAGCTCCAGTTCGTAGTCAAGTTCCCGGCAGCCGTGCGGCGCGCGCACGGGAGCGTCGGCGCCGATCAGCGAGCCGGGGTTGGAGAAATAAAACACCGGGAGTTCGTACCACTCGGGGACCATCTTGAGCCCGCGTTTTTCGCGGCAGGTTTTGACGTGGCTTTCGAAGGCGTAGAAATCGCGGAAGCTGCGCGGGGCGGTCACCGGCGGGAAAAACTTCCACGGCTTAAGCGGCCGGGCAAAGCGGCCACGGGGCGGATCGTCGGGGGCCTTGGCGAGCGCCTGCTGCAGCAACGCGGCGAAGCCGGGCACCGGAACCAGTTCGTCCAACGAGGTCCATGGCTTGCTCGGCAGCAAATCTTCAACCAGCCGCCAGCGCCCGTCCGGCGTCAGCACCGCCGCCGCCGGCACATTCGGCGCTTCCTGCTCCCGCCTGTGGAAAGTCACCGTTGCCAGACGCATGCCACGCCCTCGAAACCATGGGCCGTCATCCGCCGGCGCGGCGCCGGCCCGGCGGCGGCGCGACGGCCCGGATTACAGCGTGCCGCGGCGAACCTGTTCGCGTTCGATCGCTTCGAACAGCGCCTTGAAATTGCCTTCGCCGAAGCCAACCGAATTGCCGCGGCGCTGGATGACTTCGTGGAACAACGTCGGCCGGTCGAACACCGGATGGGTGAACAGTTGCAGCAGGTAGCCGTCCGGCCGGTCGCGGTCGACCAGAATTTTGTACTGCTTGAGTTCCTCAATGTCCTCTTCGATCTTGCCCACCCGCGCGACGAACTCCGCATCGTAGTAGCTGTCGGGGACATCCATGAACTTCACGCCCTGCGCGTACATTTCGCGCACGGTGGAAATGATGTTGGGGGTGAGCAACGCAATGTGCTGCACGCCGGGGCCTTTGAATTCGTCGAGGAACTCCTGGATCTGCGAATTCTTGCTGGACGGTTCGTTGATCGGCAGTTTGATATAGCCATCTTCCGCGCCGACGACTTTGCTCATGAGCGCGCTGCGGCCGGTATTGATATCGAAATGCGCGGTTTCGTCGAAACCGAAAACGCGGTGATAGTAGTCCACCCATTCGCCCATGTTTTCGACGTTGGCGACCACGTGGTCGATCATCGCGAACTGAATTTCGCCGTCTTCGATGCCGCCGGCCACGTTGGTGTAGCCGGGCGCGAACACGCCGTGCTTTTTGCGCTGAATCAACGTGTGGATCGTATCGCCGTAGGCGGCGATCGAGCCGCCGACGAAGATGTCGTGTTCATCGAGCGGGCGCACGATTTTTGCGCCGCGGGCCTGGGCGTTTTTCAGCGCGGTCGCGGTGTCGGCCACGCGGAAAGCAACGTCCTTGACGCCGCCGCCGTGGGTCGCGACGAAGCTGCGGATCAGGTCGGCTTCGCTGGAATTTCCTTCGGCCTGGGCAAACACAAAATTCACGCGGCCCTGGCCGACGACGACCGCTTTGCGGCCCTTCAGGCCGGTCTTGGTGTCGCCGTAGCCGCGCCGGTACATGCCGTAGCCCTGGACGTAATAGTCGGCCCATTTTTCGGCGTCTTCGACGAAAAATTCAATATGATCGATGCCGCGGATGCCCAGTGGATTGTTGGGACTGACGGATTCGCCTTTGGGCGGCGCCGCCGCGACCGATTTGGCGGTGTGCTCAAGCATGGAGATACTCCTCTGAACTTTTTTTGATTATAGGCGCGGAACTGAAATCCCTTTCAACCATCTTCAATTGTACCATTTTTGAAAGCGATGCCATGGTTGCATATTGGAATCGCGGAATCGGGTTGGGCCGTGTGATGGGAAATGCAGGCCCAAGGTTTTGTTTCGACCGGATGGGCAAAATCATAAAGGCAATCCGGCTCTACGGCGCAGGCGATCCCCCATTAAAGGGGTGAGCAATAAAATTACATTTTGTAATCTCCCTTTTTAAGCACGCTTCGGCCGGGTACTCATTTTAGAAACCTAGAATCCCGCACGGCAAACGTTAATTGGATTGGAAAGAAAGAACAACGGCCTCATTCATTTTCCAATCCACCGAAAAGCTTTCGCCGTCGGGGAGTGTCAGGCCGGTTCGTTCATTTTTAACCTGAGTGATCGGATGCGCAAATTTCAGGGTAACGTGGACCGTATCGGTCTTCAGGCCGGCGGAGTTTCCTCCGCCCAGGGAATTCCCCATAATTTCCGGGTTCGCCACAAGAAAGAGAATGGTACGACCGTCCTTTTTCCAATAGGTAATTTCGTAGCCGAAAGTTTTGCCGTCGGCCTTGTCGATCCGGACCCAGGGATGCACGCCGGCGGCTTCGATATATTTCATGAAAACGTCGCGTTTGCCGGCCGCTTCAAATCCTTGCTCGCGATAGGCGTTGTACCATTGCGGAGAAAGATTCAGCAATACCGTCGTACCCTTGCCGAATTTGGCCACATGCTCCGTGTCCATCTTGCGAATACACTTGTTAAACCCAGATTTGTCGAAAATGCAGGAATTTTTCGAAAGCATATCTGTGTATGTTTTGTGCTGATAGTGGGTTTCCTGATTGACTTCATACCAGCCTGTGGTTTGAAACACATCGGCGCTTTTCAGATCGGGACTGATGTCCACGCCAAACATTTTGTCCAGTACACCGCCGTTTTTGTAGCCGCGGCCGTGTTGATCCCAGCAGCCGGGTAAATAATCGGCGATGACCGTCCCGCCACTTTGGCAGAACGCTTCGATTTGTTCGGCTTCGATGGCCGACAGACACAGCGTGGCCGGCAGAATCAGGACTTTGTACTCTTTGGGCACGCCGTGGCGGATCACATCGGCATAGGACAGAAAGTTATATTGGATGCCGCTATCGCGCAGCATATTTTCCCAGGCTTTGCGGACCAGCGTCGCAGCTCCGTCACTGTCGGAGTCGCGGTTGACCCAGGTTTTGCCATGGCTTTCGGCGTCCATGATCCAGCCCAATTGAATCGAGGCCTGGCTGTAATAGATGGCCACGCCGTCGTGAAGCCATTCGGATTGGGCTTGCAGCGGGCCAAGTTTTTTTCCGCATTCCATCAGGACCGGCGACACTTCTTTTTGCCAATCGGCAGGTTGATCGCCCTTCCACCAATGATCGTCCATCCAGCCGATATGGCCGCGGTTGCCGTGGGCCAGGTAGTAATAGAACTGCCAGATGGTGTCCGGAGCGGATTTGAAAAAATGGGTGGTCAACAACGGGATGGCGTTGTGCGGATTGAAGGAACGCGCAACCGCCTGCGAACTGCCGTTATTGTAGGCCTCGAGAAATTGAACCTTGCGCATGAGTTTGGCGTAGTCGTAGCCAAAGGGACTGGGATTTTGGCCGCCGGCGACTCCGCACGGGGTGTGCGGATCGATCTGATTGGCGTAGGCCACCAGATCGCCCAGGAAATTACACCAGACCGAATCGTTGTAGGTCCACTGATCCATCAATTGGGCCGGGTCGAAGCTGCCGATGGTCCAGTCGTCAAGTTGAGTGCGGATTGCGTCGTAGCTGATCCAGCCCTTGTAACCGGGCGCATGGCCCTGGCCGTAAATCTCCGCGAGCCAGGCTTGGTAAGCGGCCGCATCGGCGTTGACCCGCCACATGCACGGATCTACGAATACGCCCCAGCTTGTTTCGTCGTCCAGCGAATAGGCGGCGCGGTAAGGCGAACTCTTCACTTTGTCGATGGTGGTCTTGATGGTGCCCTCGAGTTTCTCTAACGTGGCCGCATTCAGCGGCACCGGACGCACTCCCGTGCCGGTGTACTCCGCCTTGTGCGGACGGGTTTGGCCGCCGCTCCAAAGGTGCATATCGCCCTTGCCGGCTGTATGGCCCGCTAGAAAATGCAGCTCGAACTTGTCAATCCAAGCCAAGTATCGGGTGTCGCCGCGATCGACAAACGATCCGTTGTAGCCGGTGTCCACCAGGAATTTGCCGCCGGCGTCGTTATAGCCGAGTTTCCAGCGGTAGTAGAACGGCATGTACAGCCAACTGGGATACGCCGTGTACAGCCAGTCCTTGTCCTGCTTGACTCGGGCGAAGTCTTTGCTGGTGTCTACATAGCGTTCGTAGGGATCCGCGGTTGTTGGCGTAACGGTAGCGCTGCCGTCGGCGGAAGCGGGCGCGTCCGCGGCGACGGCCGCGGAGGCACAAGCCGACAATATCAAGCCAGCCACCAACAGCGATACGTAATGGTGATTCCCAAGCATGTGGCCTCCGTCCCTCGATCCGATCCTGGAAACAATCCCCTGTAGGCGGATTAGGTATCTGATTTTATTAAATACTATTCGATCCTTGAACGACTAAGGTACCATCTATAACCATGAAAGGTCACAGGTCAAATATATTTTGAAAAGAATCTCTCTCACAGGTAGAACAAACTCTCCCGAATCCCTCCATCCGGCACGTATTTTCATAGGGGAAATTTCAACTCAGGGGCCTAAGTGGACTTTTTTCAGACGCTCAAACAGCATCCCATCTGAGGTCCTTATACAAGACTACACCAGAGATTCCATATCATAAAACGGTTTCAAAACCGGTCCGAAATTGAACCACTTGGCCTCCACTGGCGGGCTCGGAGGTGCAAATGGGTGCTTCTGCCCCCCCTGACTGTTGCGAACCTGCCGAAAATCACCCACAAGGTCCAGTTGTTAAGGCCCATTTCAAAGCCGACCGGCTACACCACTCCGTCGGCGCCGCCTTCGTGGTAGCGCACTTCGTAGAGGTCTTTGCGCCGGTCGCGCCAGTTCTGCGTGGTGCCTTTGTAGCGGTGGCGACGCAGGAGTTCGATGTCCAGGTCCTTGATGATGACGGTCTCGATGTTCGGGGTCGTTTCGGCGGCAATGCCGTCGCGCGGGAATTGAATGTCGGCCGGGGTTAGAATCGACGACTGCGCGTAGTGAATGTCGGCGTTGGGCACGAACGGCAGATTGCCGATGCAGCCGGAGAGCACGGAATAGACGTGGTTTTCGATGCAGCGCGCCTGCGCGCAGTAACGCACACGCAGGTACCCGGCCCGTTCGTCGGTGTTGAACGGGCACATCAGAATCTGCGCGCCCTTTTTCGCCGCGATCCGGGCGAGCTCCGGGAATTCCATGTCGTAGCAGATCAGAATGGCCACCTTGCCGCAGTCGGTTTCGAAAACCTCGATTTTGTCTCCCCCGGTGACCCCCCACCATTTCCATTCGGCGGGTGTGGCGTGAATTTTGAATTGGCGGCCAATCTTGCCGTCGCGCCCGAAAAAATACGCCACGTTGTAGAGATATTCGTTCTCCAGCAGGAAGGTCGAACCGGCCACGATATTCAGGTGGTAGCGGATCGACAGGGTGGAAAACAGTTCGATGTATTTGGGGGTGAATTCAGCCAGGCGCCGCGCCGCCTGGCCGGGGCGCATTTTTTCGCAAAACGATAGAATTTGCAGCGTGAACAGTTCCGGAAAGACGAGGAAATCGCATTTGTATTCGCTGGCAGTGTCGATGAAAAACCGGACCTGCTGTTCGAATTCGGCGAAATCGCGAATGGCGCGCATCTGATATTGCACCGCCGCCAGACGCACCATCTGTACCGGCAGGATCGAACGTTTCTTGAACGGCCGGTAGTCGACATTGAGCCATTCCATGTGAGTGGCCCAGCCGCCGCTGTCTTCGTCAGAGGGTAGGTAGTCGGAGATCAGTTGTTTCAATTCGAATCCGTTGGCCAACTGGGTGGTGAGCACCGGATCGTAGATCGTTTTGTCCTCGACATTTTCCACGTATTCATGCGCGTCCATCTTGTCGCGGTGCTGGCTGAAGTTCGGGATCCGCCCGCCGATGACGATGCCTTTGAGATTCTTTTCGCGGACCAGACGCTTGCGCGCGTCGTACAGCCGGCGGGCCAGCTTCATGCCGCGGAAATCCGGATGGACCATGATTTCAATGCCGTACAGCATGTCGCCGTCGGGGTTGTGGGTGCGGATGTAGCCGGAGTCGGAAATGGTTTTCCAGTCGTGCCACTCCGAGTGCAGATCGTAATCCACGATCAGACTGGAACTGGAGGCCGCCAGCCGGCCATCGACTTCCACCGCAATCTGGCCTTCGGGAAAAAGTTGGAGCTGGCTTTCGAACTGCTCCACGGTCCAGGTTTTCATGCCGGGAAAACAGAGCGCCTCCATGGCGACCAGCGGCTCGTAGTCGGCGCGGCACAGCGGGCGGACGAGGATTCGCGTTTCAAATTCCGTGAGATCGAAAGCCATGCACACCCTCCTCTCCAAGAGCCGAGGGACGATTTGGCACGGCACGCGGCCCTTTTTTTCAGTATACCACGCGAGGCAAATCGAAAGCCCGGGCCAGCCCGCCGACGGCAGGAGTGTTCATCGTCTGCCGGGTCGCGGCGCGGTGCGGCGGGCGGGCGGGCGGGTCGGGTCGGGTGGAGCAACGGAAGGGAGTGCGGGTTCGCGCCGCGGCTTTGGCTTGGGCTACAGTTTGACTTGGGGCAGGTTGCGCATGTCGAGACTTTCCAGGTCGAAGAACGTTTCCTGCTTGCAATGGTGCATCCCGGCCACGATGTTGCTGGGGAAGCTTTCGATTTTGATGTTGTAGTCGCGCACGTTGGCGTTGTAAAATCGCCGCGCCGCTTGGATCCGGTCTTCAGTCATGCTCAGTTCGTGCATCAAATCGCGAAACTGACGGTCCGCCTTCAGATCGGGGTAGCCCTCCACCGTCGCCAGCACCTGGCCGAGGGCCTTGGTGAGCTGCTTTTCGGTGTCGATCTGAACCGGCCGCGCGTTGTCGGCCATGGCTTGGGAGCGCAATTCGGCGACGCGTTCGAAAATTCCGCGTTCGTGGGCCGCGTAGCCCTTGACCGCGGCGACCAGATTGGGGATGAGGTCGTAGCGGCGCTTGAGTTCGGTGTCGATGTCCGACCAGGATTCATGGACGCGGTTTTTCAGGCCGATCAGCGTGTTGTACATGATGGCGTACATTATGAAGGGCAGCAGAATCAGTAAGCCGAGGCCGGCGATCAGGCAGATCAAGGGATTCATGGCGTTGAAGGCTCTCCCACTGGCCGGCTGCGGGGGCTCGTCCGGTGCGCGGCGCATGCCTGGCTCGCCGGCCCACGATGGCCCACGATGGCCCGCGCGCCCGGCGCACGTTGGCCCGCGCGGACCGGGCACCAATATACCGGGTTCGGCGGCGTCGGCATGGACAGGTTGGGCGCTTTGAGCGTATACTGTTCAAAACCCATTGGAGTCTGGATCCCGCCGCATGGCCGACTCGAAACCCAAACGCGCGGCCGCCTCAAGCGCCCCGGCGGCTGCCGCCTCATCGTCGGCGCAACGCACTTCGACAACCGCACCGGTTGTCCGGGGCGAACGCGGCGAGCGCATGGGCGCGAACGGCGCGAAAGACCCGGGCGGCTTGAACGCTGCGCCGCGCGTCCCACTGGGGGGCGGCGGAGGCACGCGCGCGGCGGCCGGCTCGGGCATTCGGGTGGCCGCGGGCGAGTTGCCGATTTCGCCGATGGGCAAGGTCGAGCGGGTGCTGCTGGTGGCGCACCCGGGCAAACCGGCGGCGCTGGAAATGGCCCGGTCGCTTACTCCCTGGCTGAAGAAACGCTGCGAGGTCGTGGGGCTGGTGGTGGACCTCGAAAGCGAGCTGTCCAACATCGATGCGGATCTGGTGATTGCCTTCGGCGGGGACGGGCTGATCCTGTCCATGGCGCGGCGGATGGGCCTGCATCAGAAGCCGGTGGTGGGCGTGAACCTGGGGGCGCTCGGGTTTCTGGCCGAAATCGCGCCCGACCACGCCAAGGAGCAGCTCACGCGGGTCTTCCACGGCGAAGGCCGGATTTCGCACCGCATGATGCTGCGGGTGAAACGCATCCGTCCGGGGCTGGGCGGGGCCGAAAGCGGCATGGTCATGTACGACACCTTCGGGCTGAACGACGCCTTCGTGCACCGCGGCAATTTCGGGCGGATCGTGAAGCTGGAAATATCGGTGCTGCCGGAAGTCATCGCGCAGGTCCGCGGGGACGGGGTGATCGTGGCCACGCCGACCGGTTCCACCGGCTACAACCTCTCGGCCGGCGGCCCGATCATGGCGATCCACACCAACGCGCTGGTGGTGACGCCGATCTGCCCGCATGGGGCGCACAACCGGCCGGTGGTGATTTCCGACCGCGAAGCGCTGACGCTGCGGGTGCTGCAGGCCGGCGAAAGCTGCCGGCTGTTCGTCGACGGGCAGATTCCGATCGAGCTGAGCGCCAACGACGAAGTCCACATCACCCGGTCCGAGGTGGACTTCATGATGCTTGAAGTCGCCACGCACGGCCGCTACGGCCTGATGCGCAAAAAACTGGGATGGATGTGAAGAACGCCTGAAACTGCGTGCGTGATCCATCGCGTTGCAGGTTGAAGGGGGCAGGTTTCCGGAGGCGGCGGTGCGCATCATTTTCTGGGGGACGCCCGAGTACGCGGTGGCGTCGCTGGAGGCGCTCGCGCAGGCGGGCAGCGAGGTGGCGGCGGTGGTGACGCAGCCGGACCGGCCGGCGGGGCGGTCGCTGGCGCTGCAATTTTCGCCGGTCAAGACCGCGGCGCTCAAGTTGGGCCTGGCCCCCGCCGATATTCTGCAGCCGGAAACGACGCGCGACCCGGCCTTTCACGCGGCGCTGGCGGCGCGGCCGGCCGACCTGTACTGTGTGGTGGCCTACGGCAACCTGCTGACTCGCAAATTGCTCCGGCTGCCGCGACGGATGGTGCTGAATGCGCATGGCTCCCTGCTGCCGCGCTGGCGGGGTGCTTCGCCGATTCAGGCGGCGCTGCTGCATGGGGACCTGGAAACCGGCGTGACGCTGATGCGGATGGTGCGGGCGCTCGACGCCGGCCCGATGCTGCTCAGCCGCCACCGCCCGATCACCCCGGAAGACACGGCGCAGACGGTGCACGATGACCTGGCGCGGCTGTCGGCGGAGTTGTTCGTCGCCGGCGTGCAGGGGCTGGAGCGCGGCGAGTTGCGCGAAACGCCGCAGGACGACGGCGCGGCCACCTACTGCCGGAAAATCACCCGTGCCGATGCGGCCTTTGCGTGGACTGAACCGGCCGTGAACATCCAGCGCAAAGTTCGCGCTTTCACGCCGTGGCCCGGAGTGAAGGCGACCTTTTGCGCCACGCCGCCGGGCAAAACCGAAGCTCGCCGGCATGTGGTGAGCTTGCTGGAGGTCGCCGTGCTTGCGGCGCCGGCCCCGGCGGGCGGGGCGAGCGGCGTGGGCGATGCAAGGGGCGCCAGCGCGGCGGAAGTGCCGGGGCAGGTCCACGTTTCGGCCGATCGCAGCCGCTTGACGGTCAGCTGCGGCGGCGCCGGCGCGCTGGCGATTTTGCGCGTCAAACCCGAAGGCAAAGCCGCTCTGCCGGCCGTAGAATGGCTGCGGGGCGTGCGCGGCGACCTGGCGACGACAGGCGACTGAGCGCCGGTTTGGAGTATCACACCATGGGCGAGCACCCGCTGGCCGACGAGTTTCTGCTGAAGCTGCTGCCCCGCACCGGCGCGGGCGATCCGATCATCGGCGGCATGCACCTGAAATCGCGATTGGGCAGCGGCGCGATGGGCGCGGTTTTCAAGGGCCACCATCCGCGTTTGAATGTGCCGGTCGCGGTGAAAATCCTGGCGCCCAATCAGGGCTCGCAGGAATCCAACGAGCGCGCGGGGCGTTGGTTTCAACGGGAAGCGCAGTTGCTGTGGCAGGTTCAATCGACCAACGTGGTGCGGGTCAGCGACGTGGGGCGGGACGAAACCTCCGGCCTGCAGTACATGGTGATGGACTACGTCCGCGGCATGGATGCGGCGGCGTTCGTCGAAGCCTACACCAATTTCATGCTCCAGCCGACCACCACCGTTTCGGTGGACGGCAACGATTCGAAGGTGCTGCCGACCTGGCAAAACGGCCTGGAGGAAACCATCGCCGTCCGCATCTGCCTGGCGGCCGCGCGCGGGCTGGAGGCGATCCACGACAAGAACATCATTCACCGCGACATCAAGCCGGACAACATTCTGATTCCCTATCTGTCCGACCACACCGCTGAAAACGACATCACCCAGGTGGACTTCGACCGAACCCAACTGGTGGACCTCGGCGTGGCGCGGCTGGAGCAGGACAACACGACCACCCAGCAAGGGCTGATCGTGGGCACGCCGGCGTACATGTCGCCGGAACAGGCCTCGGGCCGGGATGTGGTCAAAGCGTCGGACGTGTATTCGCTCGGCACCACCCTGTACTACCTGCTGGCGGGGCGGGCGCCCTTCGAAGGCACCGGCGGGGCGGCGATCGTGGTGAAGGTGCTCACGCAGGACCCGGTGCCGATCACCAAATATTGCAGCCGGCTGTCGTCCGCGACGCTGGAGGTGCTGCACCGGTGCATGAGCAAATCGTCGGCCGACCGCTACGAGGACGGTCGTGCGCTGCGCCGCGCACTGGAACAGGCCTCGGCCGTACTGCCGGCCGAAAGCGAAACGCTCAAATTGTTTTCCCTGCCGGCGCTCTCGGCGATTGCGCGCGCCGTCGAACCCGGCGCCGCCGCCATGCCCACGCCGACGCCGGCCAAGGCTCCGCCTCGGGGCGGGGCGGGCCCCAAGACGCCGCCGGCGGGCACGCCCAACATGAATGCGGGGCCCGGAGCAAAAGCAGGCACGGGACCGGCGCCCCAGACGGGCAGCCACCGGCGGGGAACGCCCTCCAAATTGCCCGCCGTCGAAAACAAGGGCGAAGCGCGGGGACAGAAAAAGGCCGTGGCGGCCGGATCGGCCAGCTCGGCCGGATCGGCTCGGCGGCCGGCGCCACGCGCCGCCAACCTGTCGGCGGGGTCGGGATCGCGGGGGGCCGGTTCCGCCGACGGGCGAGGGGCGGACAAGCCGGCCACAACCGGCCACGGCGCCGGATCGGGGCGCAAGGCCCTGCCGGAAATCGATGACGCGGTCGGCCCGGCCGGACCGACCGCGCAGGCGCTGCACAGCGCCCCCGGCGAATTGGACGAATTCCTGCCGTCCGAGGCCGACCCGCACGGAGAGCAGCGCGGCAAACTGGAATCGGCCCTGATCCGTCTGCGGGCGTTCAACGACGAATTTTCGACCTGGGCCGCGCTGCCGGCGGCGGCGTGGGGCGGCATGACCGTGGTGGGGTTATTCTATCGCGGCTACATCCTGGGCGGGATCGCTCTGCTGGCGCCGATCATCGGCGCGGCGCTGCTGCCTTTCCTGATGAAGGGACGATTCCGGCTGGCCGGGGTACTCGTCAGCCTGCCCTTCAGCCTGGCCGGCTGGTGGCTGCTCGATCAGGTCGGCGGCATTTTTACAGCCGGGGGTGCGGCGGCCTTCGCCCATCTGCGCGGACATGCCGGGCCGCCGGATGGCGGCGTGAACGCCTATATTGGACTGGGGGTGGTGAGTGTGCTTGTGGCGGTCAGCCTGGTGAGCATCGGTCACGCCGTGTGGTTCTTCATCCACCGCCGGAAGATGCAGGAGGTGCTGGCGCAGCTCGCGGCGCAAGACCGGCCCGCGGCAGCCCGGCGAAAACGCTGACCCTGCTTGCAGCGGCCTGGCAGGCCTGCCGGCCCGGGGGTGTTCGAGCCGGATCGGGGCGCGCCAAGTTTTGCTTGCCGGTTGCCCTCGCGGAGGTAGGATATTAAGCAGCTAATAGAGTCAACCAACGCCCCTGTAGCGGTCGCCGGAACCCGGTTCCGGTCGTACGGTGGGACTGACGGAGGTGAGGGCATTTGCAGTACTTCATCCATTTGGGCTGGGCGCTGCTTCCCTACGTTCTGGTGATCGTCGTCTGCATTGTGCTGCGCAAGGTATTGAACAAGATTCTGGGCGAAACGCATCCGGTGAACAGCTACGTGCTGGTGGTCGTGCCGGCGATGGCGGTGCTGCTGGCCTGCTACACGCTGGCGCGGCCGATTTTTCTGGGGGCTCGCACCTACACCATTCCGGTCGGCGCGCCAATGGCCATCCAATCGGGGAGCTACAGCGTCGACGAAGCCTGGCGCGCCGATGGCATCCAGGACTTCAAGGTCGGTGACGTGGTGGTGTTCCGGGAGGGCTCGGGCACGAAAAATGAGGTGGCAACCGGCAACCCGACGCTGGGCATCGGGCGGGTGATCGGCACGCCGGGCGACCTTCTGGTCAGCCAGTTCACCGCGGGCGGATCCACCGGTGCGATTCAAATCAACGGGCAGAAATCGGCGGCGCTGGAGGAGGTCCAGTTCGACGGCATCAACGACCTGCGCTTCGGCCTGCGGGTGCCGGCAGACAGCCTGTGGGTGATGTACGACCAGCGGCACAATTCGGGTCTCTGGGAATCGGATTCGCCGCACAAGGGCCCGGTGCGGATCAGCCAGATCGTGGGTGTCATTCATCCCTGGGCGGAAAAAAGCCTGGGACTGCTCAGCGGCGACAGCGACAAGAAATAGCCGACGCCCGACCAGGGCGAAGGGTGGGAGACTGCGATGGGGATCAAACTGGGACCGAAGCTGGAGCTGTCGTTCTGGTCGATCGGTTACATCGTCGGCGCCGTGGGGCTGTTGATTTTCAACATTTCGTGGATTGCGGGATCGATCAAGGGGGTTTTGCTGGGGATCAAGGAACGGGCGGTCTTCCAGGCTGAAATCTCGCAACCGGCCGAGGCGTACGCGACCGCCATCGACACGCTGGTGAAAGACCCCGGCTTGGACAACGCCACGCGTGAAGCGTTGGAAATGCGCGAGGCCAAGCTGGACTTCGGCTTGAAGCATGTGGACAAGGCCCGCGCGCTGTGGGACACGATCTCGAACAGTGTCAACCCGACGCTGGCGGTGCCGGCGCGGATTTCGGTGATCGCCATCGATTACGCGGCCACCCCCGCGGATGCCTCGCCCGCAGACCACGACAAGGCGATCGATGCGGCCATGACGGCGCTCGACAACCTGGCCAAACAGCACCCCAACGACACCGACATCCTGGCCGCCAAAGGCGCTCTTCTGATGGAAGAAATCAACACGCCGAAAAGCGGCGACGCCCTCGCGCAGCTGCAGAACATCCTGAAAGTGGTCCAGGCTCAGGCGGAGACGCAGCCGGGGCTGGTCGATGCGCGCCGCAACGTTCTCCTGATGGATCTGGCGGTCAAAAACACCCAGACGCAGACGACCGACGCGGAGACCCAGGCGCTGAAGGATGAAGACCGGCAGGCGCGCGCGATCGCGCCGTACCTGACCGACGTGGCCAAGACACCGCAGGTCACGTTTATGGACGAGTACTGGAAAAAGGTTCACGAAAATGCCCTGGGCCCGGCGACGCTCAATCTAATCAACCTGTTGCCGGGCATGAACGGGCCGGAGCTGTCGCAACTCGCGAACACGGTGGCCGTCGGCGTGGTCCCCACGCTTGATTCGCCCAAGGGCAGCGAAAACCTGCAACTGATTTTACGGGTGCTGAACAACGCGCAGCGCGCGGACCTCACCGAGCCGATGAACTACGAAAACATCGCAGCGCTGCACACGCGCTATGCGATGCTGATGGACCAACAACTGGTGAAGGCGCTGAACGACCTGCGCGCGCAGAACAAACCGCTGCCGATTCCCTTCGGCAACAGCCCGGATGTCGCGCCAGAAGTGAGCACGCCGTTGACGATCGAGGACCAGGAATTGGGCCAGGCCTTCCTGATTCTAAAGGTCGGCTGCGACCAGGCGGCCATCGCGCAGGATGTCAAGGCCCGCTGGGAGAGCTACCGGACCGATATCGCCCTGTGGCGCGCGGCGCTGGAATCCGGATCGGCCCGCACGCAGCGGCTCAACGACGCGCTGCAGGCGGTCACCCAGTGGCATGACTTCGACCCGAACAACTGCGAGATGATGGTGCAATCGGCGCAAACCTACAAACTGTTGGGCCGTACCGACGAGCAAAAAGCATGGCTGGACAAGGCCCGCGCGGCCGGCTGCCGGGTGGCCAGCCAGCAGGGCGGCGGCAACCGCTACGATTTCCTGACCATTTTCCCCTCCAACCCGCTGCAAGTGGGCAGCGCCGACTGCATCGTGCGCGGCCAACCGGTGCTGGTGGGCGCGACCTTCCTGGTGCAGGGCTACACCAACGCCGTCGACAAGAACACGGTGAGCGTCAAACTGAACGGCAACGATGTGAAAACGTCCTACTACGACGGCTGTGTCTATGCGCTGGTGACACCCGACAAGCTGTCGCCGCAGAACTCGCTGGATCTGACCCTGGCGCTCAGTCCGCAGTTGATCAAGACCCACAACGCCAGTTTCCGGTTCGAAAAGAAGTAGGCCGCGTCCAGGGAGCCATCAGGAAACCGCCATGCCCGATATGCCATCGAGTTTTAAATGTCCTCAATGCGGAGCGCCGCTGCGCATCGGCCGCCACTACTGCAACAGTTGCGGCGCCAAGGTCGATGTGCAGTTCGACGAGATCGAACGGGCGGTCGAGGTCGACAAGGCGGCCGTCGCCGGCGATGCCATCGGCGGGTGGGCGCGTACCGGGCTGACCTCGATGCTGATCCTGGCGGTGGCGATTTTTGCCGTCAAGGACTGCTACGGGCCGCGCCGGTTCCCCGCCGATCCCAACGATTCGATCACCCTCCTGCCGCCCAACGTCCAGTCAACGGCGGTCTACAAACCGCAGGTGGTGCAGGCGCAGTACAACCTGCGCTCCCCCGCGGAAAGTTCGACCGGCACGCGCCCGTGGCCGTTCGCCTACCGGCTTGACCCGGACTATCGCCGGGCCGCGGTCACCGCACGCGGCGGGGACTACGACAAGGTGGAAGCCATCGTCACCAACGGGCTGGCGATGCTGGCCAGCGAGCAGCAGGAGGACGGCTCCTTCCCGGTCCGGCTGTACGCGGCACGCAATCGCAACCGTCGGATTCACTGGTATCCGACCGGCAGCGACTGGGAGGCCCGGGTGAAGCAGGGTGCGGTCAATGACTGCACGCCGGTGGGGGCCACCGCGCTGGCCGCGCTGTGTTTCCTGGGGCATGGGGACGTGGATATTCCGCAGAGCACCGGTTTGACACACTACGGGGAGATCAGCAACAAGGCGATCAAGTGGCTGGTGCTGCAGCAGGACCCGGCGACCGGAGCGTTCGGCAAAAAAGACGCCAAGTGGACGGTCAACCACGCGCAGGCGACGATGGCGCTGATCGAATACTGCGGTTTGACGCGCGACAAGGACAACCTGCAGGGCAACTGCGACAAGGCGATCGATTTTCTGCTGACCTGCGCCGACGCCAAAGAGGGCGGGTTCGCCTACCAGCCGGGAGCGGGGCTGCCGGCCAATCTGGAGGCCACCGCGTGGTCGTTGATGGCGCTAACGGCGGCGCGCGAGGCCGGCATGATCGACACCGGTCTGCCCGAAGACAAAACGCGCGACGATATGCTCCAGATCATCTACGGAAAAACGGTGCGGATGCTCTCCGATCTGCGCACCATTCATGGCAACGTGGCCTTCGACCAGAATCAATTGGGCCAGGCCGGCGACGTGCGGGACTGGCTGGGGATGTACCTGAGCTCGGTCGAGATTCTGTCCAATTCGGACAACGGCAAGCCGCTGGACGAAGTGGTCGCCAACTTCACCGCGCCTCAGTACAACAGCAACTGGCTTTCGCCCTGGGAGATGAACAAGGATGCGGCCCGCGATCAGGCGCCCGGCCGCGCCCAGGAACTGCGCCCGAACGATTACTTTTTCGCCACCATGGGCCTGCGCTACTACGGCGGCAAGGCTTGGACCGACTGGCAAAAGCTGATGGTCCCGGTGCTCGGCCAGTGGCAGGATCCCAACGACCACAGTTTCCGCGCCAACGACGACCTGTCAATTTCGCGCGGGCTGGTCTGGTCGACCAGCCTGGACGTGCTGGCGGCGGAAGCCTACTACCGCATCCCGTGATCGAAAACCGGGGAGGCCGCGCCCCGTGGCGCCTGATTTTCGCAGGAAAAAGTTCCGCCGAGCCGACCTTGCCGGTCGCTGCGCAGGGCGCCTCAAACCGCCGGTTGCCGCTGCCGCCAATGTGCCGTTGGCGGTGAAAGGTATCGGGTCTGCCCGGCCGGCGGATTCCGGTATAATTCGCGGCGGGAGACAGTTGCGTTGACTACCACGCCCGCGCCTCAGCCAGCCAAACGAGCCGCCCTGCGCGTGGCGCAGGTGGGCGCCTGCACCTGTTTGAAGCCCGACGACGTGGCGGTCTTCACCGGGCGCAGCTTGGACCTGGCCAATTGCAGCGCGGTCTGCATGGATGCGCTGTGCGACATCTACCCGGTCGCGCGTGACATTCTCGCCAAGGTCGGGCCGGACGATCCGATTCCTTCGATGACCTTCCCCTGTTCGGTGCGCGGCTGCGGCGCGCGCTTCCGGCTGACTGCGGCGCCGACGGCGCGCCCGGCCTCCAAATCGGCGGTCAGCACGGCGGTTTTCGCCGACCTCACCAAGCCTGCGCGCTCCGGCCGCAGCAAGACCATCGTCGTGCCCGACAAAGGCCCGTTCATGGCGCGGCTGCCCGAAGAAGAAGTGCAGATGATCTTCGCCATCGCCGAAGCCAAAACCTACCAGCCCGGCGAGGTCATGATCAACCAGGGCATCGTCGGAGACCGGCTGTTCATCGTGTCGAGCGGCGAGGCCGAGGTCTTCCTGCACGCGGAGGGCAAGGAAGACACGGTCCTGGCGACCATCGGCATTGGCGAGTGCATCGGGGAAATCTCCCTGCTGACCGGCGTGCCGACCACCGCGGCGGTGCGCGCGAAATCGGTCTGCAAGGCCATGGTGGTGCAGAAGGAGAAATTCGAACAGCTTCTCGATGACAGCCAGGTCATCAACCGGATTTTCTCGAAGATGCTGGCCGAACGTTTCAAGCAGACCAACAAGGCCGTCAGCGACGAACGCACCGCCTCCTACAAAGGACGGCTGAAAACGATGATGCTGAGCGACCTGTTACAGTCGCTCAACCAGGCCCGCCGCGCCGGCGTGCTGATGATTCTGAACCCGGCGCACCAGATGGCGCGGATCGGGTTCAAAAACGGCAACCCCACGGGCATGGTGATGCTGGACCTGACCCGCGTCTCGGTGAATGACCGCTTCGAGCAGGAAACGATGCTGAAGCTGGAGCCCTTCGAGACGGGGCTGGAGCCGTTCTTCGATCTGTTCACCTGGGCCGACGGGCAGTTCCGTTTCGAGGAAGGGCAGGAGGAACTGCGCGGGCCGATCAAGATGGACATCATGAGCATCCTGATGGAAGGCGCGCGCCGGCTCGACGAGGCCAAACGGCAGCGGATTTCCAGCGAAACGTAGGAGCTCATGAGCGCCGACCCGCCGCCCGCCGCGCCTGCTTCGCCCGTTGAATCGGGCTCCCGGGCCGCGCCGAACCCGCAGCCGCGATTTCCGGCCGACGCGGTGGTGCCGATCGCGCACGAAAAACTCCCCTTCCCCATCCCGATGCCGCGCACCGTCGGCGGACGCTACGAGGTGCTTGACCTTTTCCACGCCGGCGGCGGCATGGGGTTGCTGTTCACCTGCCGCGACCGGCACACCGGCGGCGCGGCGCTGATCAAGGCGATCAAATACCATCACTCGGAAAATCTGCGGCAGATTCAAGGCGGGCCGGAGGAAACGGTGAAACTGGTGCGCACCCTGCGGACGATCCAGCGCGTGGAGCGCACCGTGATGACGCTGGTGCGACAGGCCGGCAGCAACAATCTGCCGAACCTGAACGACTATGTGCTGGGCGCCAGCCCCTACCTGGAAAGCCTGCTGGCCTATCCGGGCGGGCGGCGGTTCGGCTTCGCCGATGAAAGCCTGCGCCGGGAGATGCTCGAAGAAAAACCCTACCTCGTGATCGAACGCATCTGGGGCCGCAGTCTGGAAAGCGAACTGAAATCGCGCGGTTCGCTGCCCGAGGAGGAGGTGCTTGAGATCGCGCGCAGCCTGCTGAGCGTCTTCAACCATCTACACCGGCCGCAGCGGTTCAAAAACGTGGAGCGGCGGTTCGTGTACCAGGATTTGAAGCCGTCCAACGTGATGCTGGGCGGCTGCCAGTCGCTGTGGCTGATCGACTGGGGTGGCGTGCGCGTCACCACCGCACAGGGCGTGACGCAGTGCCAGGGCGCGGGCACGCCCGGCTACGCGGCGCCGGAATGCCCCTTCGACGGCATTCCGCGCAACGCGCTGCCGGACGGCCGTGCCGACCTGTATTCGCTGGGCATGATGCTGTTTGAACTGCTGACCGGCATCGCGCCGGCGTCGTTGCTGTTGAATCCCGCCGGCGACTGGTTTCTGCCGAAAGGCGTCGATCTCGGCGCCCATCCGGCGCTCGGCCGCACCGACCCCGCGCTGCGCACGATCGTGTCGCGCGCGACCCGACGGGCGGCGGCGGAGCGCTACGCCGACGCCGGGGAGATGCGCGCCGCGGTGTGCGAACTGCTGGGGCGGCGTTTTCTGGACGAAGACGGTTGAATCGCGAAATTGGCCGTTGCCGGAACCGGGCAAACAATTTTGCGCGCACTACAATGGTGCCTCCGCCGCGCTCCGGGCCCTGAAAGGAATCCATCCCGTCATGTCATCCCGCCCGTTTCTGGCCGTCTGTTTCGATATGGACGGCACGCTGGTCGACAGCGAACCGACCCACGCCGTCGTCAACCGCACCATGCTGGAACGGCTGGGCGTGGCCGGCCGCAAGCTCCAGCGCGACTACACCGGCTTTCCCGACGAATGGGTCTACCGCGACATGATCGAAATCCTGGGCGTGAACCGCACCCCGGCCGAATTGAAGCAGATGAAACTGGACCTCATGCACGAACTGGTCGAACATGTCACGCCGATGCCCGGCGCCGACCGGCTGGTGCGGGACCTGTGTGCGCAGAAAGTCCGGCTGGCGCTGGTGAGCGCCTCGCCGCCGGAATTGATCAACCTGTACCTGCGCCATTTCGGCTGGAAGCATGTGCTGCCGGTGGTGGCCTCGGGCAGCGAACCGGCGGTGAAGCACAACAAGCCGTCGCCGGATGTGTATTGCCTGGCGGCGCGGCGGCTGAGCCTTCCGCCGCAGCGCTGCGTGGCGGTGGAAGACACCTGGTCGGGGCTGCGCGCGGCGCGGACCAGCGGCATGTACACCGTGGGCGTGCGCAACGGACACAACGACGGGCAGCGGTTCGAATATGCCTGCGCGACCGTGCGCGGGCTCCGGCCGCTGCTGAAACTCGGCCGCGGCGTGCTGGAACTGCATCGCCGCCACCGCGCGCAGCGCTGAAGCCCGGCGCGAATCGGCTACAATCGGGCTGCTGCGCGGCTGTCCGCAGCTTCGGCGAATGCGTGTGACCACCCCCCCTGCTAGCTCTGAACCCGCGCCCGCATCGAATGAGCGCAGTTTGTACTTCGTCTGGCCGATGGCCGGGCTGATGTTTCTGGTCATCGCCGACCACATGATCATGCTGCCGCTGATGCCTGAAATCTGCCGCAACTTCGGCGTGCGCGACTACTGGGTCCCGGCGCTGATCGGCAGCTACTCGGTCGCGACCTTCGTTTCCGCCTTCGCCTGGGGCCCGTGGTCGGACCGGCTGGGCCGCGCCAGCCTGTTGCGAATCTTTGCCGCCGGCTTCACGCTGGCCAACCTGTTGTGTGCGCTGTCCACCAACGTCTGGATGCTGTTGGCCGGCCGGGTGATCACCGGGCTGTTCGGCGGACCGCTGGGCGTCACGCTGAATGCCTACGTCGGCGATCTGTACGAAGGCGACCGGCGCACTCGCGCGATCGCCTACCTGAGCATGGGTTTTCCCGTGGCGGTTATTCTGGCGGTGCCGGTCGGCGCGGTGGTGGGCGGCGCCTGGGGCTGGCAGTCGGTGCCTTTCTCGCTGGCCGCGATCGGCGTGATCCTGACGGCGCTGGTCCTGCACTTTCCGCACATTCAACTGCCGCGCATTCCGCAGACGCTGCTGACCGAATACGGCGAAATGTTTTATGTGGTTTTCAACCGCCGCGGGTGGCCGTTCTTCCTTTCGATTTTCCTGATCATGGCGACGTTTTTCGGCTACGTCGCGAACATCGCCGTCTGGCTGGTGCGCAACCAGGGCATGGATGTGACCCTCAACCATCACCTCGCGCTGATGTACCTGTACGGCGGCGTTGGATCGATCCTGGGCGCGATCTCCTTCCGGAAGATGGTGAATGTTTTTGGGCGGGTGGAATTGCTGGTGGGTTCGGCGCTGCTTTCGGGCGGCATGGTGTACCTGCTGGTCAGCCGCCCGCCGAACACGGTGCTGTGGGTGCTCTGCCTGCTGTTTTTCCTGTCGCAGTTTTCGGGATCGTTGCGGCGGCCGCTGGCGGGCCTGATCGCGGTGGACATCGCGCCCGCCCATTTGCGCGGCCGCTACATGGCGATGCTGAACATCACCATCAGCCTGGCCTTCGGTGTGGCCGCCGGCTGGTCCGAACTGGTCCTGACCTACCCGGATGTCCACCGCGGCCAGGTCTACCTCATCGGAATGGACAAGGTGGCGCTGTATATCCTCGCCGGCACCCTGGCGTCCATTCCCGCCCTGCACTTGGTCAACGCTGAAATTCGGCGGGTGCAGGCCGAGCGCGACATGGCAGCTCCGGCAGTGGCCGAACCGCCGGCTGACGACGGCTTGGAAGAGGTCCCCGGTGCTTGGGACCAGCCCGCCAAGCCCGTGGCGCCGGAAAAGCCCGGCCTCTGACACCGGCCCGAGCGTCCGCGACGGAAGTCTTGCGCCGCCCCCCGAACGCACCGAGCCGCACCACATCCTACGAAACCCAGTTATTTCCATCCATTCCCTCTTCGAATGGATTCTGTCGGGTTCCCCTGTGCCCCCCACCCCCAGCCAACCCGCTTGTTCCCGCGCCCTATCCAGCTTCTTCTTCCGATTGTTTTTCTGTGCGCCATCGGCGCAAAATAAGACAGCGAAGGGTTGGCCGCAGGCCTACCCTGGTACGGCCGCCGCCCCCACCACCTCTTCCGCGCGACCCGAGGCGGTCAAGACCTCTCCGCCATTCCATCGCGCGGAACCGCACCCGACCTGCGCCGCAGGCATCGTCTTCGATTCACCCCCGCGAACCGACACCGGAAAAGGCATTCAATATCTGAGGTTCTTATCAAGCTCCGGCAGATCCTGCGCGCAACGGCAGTACAACGCTCACGCAGGCCCCTTCGCTGCTGCTTTCGAAGTTGAGCTGTCCGCCCAGATCGGCGACGATCGTGGCGACGACCGCCAGGCCCAAGCCGGTGCCCTTGCCGGGGTCCTTGGTGGTGAAGAACAGCTCGGTGACGTGCGCTTGCGCCTCGAGCGACATGCCCCTGCCGGTGTCGCGAATCCGCAGCGTGACCCGCTCCCCCGAGGTGCGGACATGCAACGTGACTTTGCGGCCGGCCGGGTCGGCGTTGCGTTCGAGAATCGCATCCAGCGCATTGCCGAACAGATTCAGAAAAATCTGCCCCAGCTTGGCGCGCTCCCCGATGATGAGCACCGGACCGCCGGCTTGATTCTCGAGCAAAAATTCGGTCTGTGCGTCGCGGAACCGGTGCGCCAGCAGGCGTTGCGAGGTGACCGCGGTTTCGATCAGATCCACCGGCTCCGGCTTGCTGCTGCGGCGCGAGAACCCCAGCAGATCGTTGACAATGTTGCCGATCCGCGCCAGGCCGTCGTCGGCCAGGTCAAGATACTCCAGCGTGCGGCGGTCACGGTCGGGCCGAGCCTGCTCCTTGGCGCGGATGGTGCGCAGCGCGTTGCGAATGCCGCCCAGCGGATTGTTAACTTCGTGCGCCACGCCGGCGGCCAGCCGGCCGGTGGCATTGAGCCGCTCGGCGGCGATCCAGCGCGCCTGCGCCTGCGCGCGTTCGGCCACGACTTTTTCGATCTGCGCGTGCAAATCCGCGCGGTGCTCGCGCAGTTCCTTCACCATCGTGTCGAAAGCGGCGTTCAGACGCTTGATTTCATTTCCCCGCGCCGGCGGCGGCGTGCGTGTCTTGATGAGTTCCGCCTGCAGCCGTTCCAGTTCCAGCCAGGTATTGGACTGGCCGGGCGGCGGCGTGGGCCGTGAGTCGTTCTCACCCGACGGAATCATCGCGCCTGCGGCGGAGGTGGAAGGACTCACCGGCGCGCCCGGCAGCGATTTCGGATCGACCTGGGCGGCGAGCATGTCCGTGGCGGGACTGGCGGCGGAGCCCTTGTTTGCCGTCGCGGTCGCGGTCGCGGGTGGCGGGGCAGTCGCGGTGACTTCCGCGGCGCGCGCCTGCGCGGTACGTTCCTCGTCGGTGATCCGGTCGACTTCGTCGGCCAGCCGTTCGACCGGGTGGAGCACCAACCGCCAGATGGCGAGGTAGATCAAGCCGATCATCACGACCGATCCGGCCACCACCGTCATCACGATCCAAAACAGCGTGCTTTCGATATCCTGGGATCGCGGCGGGCGGATGCGAGCGAGCAACACGAAGCGGTCGCCGCGCGCCGACGCAACCTGGGGGGTCACTGCAAAGCTGTATCCCAGGCGGTTGACCATTTTCTCGCTGGGCTGATCGCCGAAGGGAGGCATCTGAAAATCGGGGGCCAGCAGCGTGGTGTGGCCCACGGCCGTCCCCGGTTCGGCCTCGTACAGCATCCGGTGGTCCATGTCGAGCAGCACGAGGCGGTCGAGCGCGCTTTCGGCAGTCAGCGCGACATCGGCGAGGGCGTAGAACCGATCGAAGTCGGGGCCGTCGGCGGTGAAGCACTGCTCGGCGATGCGGTCGGCGACCTGCTGGGAGGCTTCTTCGCGCAGCGCGATCCCGTTGCGGCGGTCTTCCGCGGTCTGTTCCATGAACAGCAGCGCCAGGCCGAAGGCCAGCAGCAGCATGACGGTGGCGACGATGAGCAACAGGCGCTGACGCAGAGACATGCAGAGGCGACTCGAGGCCGGCGATCGGGCTGCGGGCGGCGCCCGCGGCGGTTCGCGACACGTTTAAAGGTGCTCCACCATTATAGAAGGAACGGTGGCGCGAGAGGAGGACCGAACGCGCGATCCGCGCGGCGACGGCTTCGGATTTCGCAACGCAGGCGTACAATAGTCCGCCTCATTGCGTCGATTCGCGTCGGCGCGCGGCGGACGATCCCCGCGCGGCGGCGGACTCAGGAGGAACTCCCATGGCCACCCAACCCGCTCGCATCCTGATCGCCGACAGCCTGCCCGAAACCTGCGTCGCGCTGCTGCGCGAAGGCGGGCTGGAGGTCAGCGTGAAAACCGGGCTGAAAGAAGCCGAGCTGTGCGAGATCATCGGCGGTTTTGACGGCCTGATCGTGCGCAGCGCAACCCAGGTGACCGCCGCCGTGCTCGCGGCCGCCAAACGGCTCAAAGTCGTCGGCCGCGCCGGCGTGGGCGTGGACAACATCGATGTCGCGGCGGCGACGAAAGCCGGGATCGCGGTCGAAAATACGCCCTTCGGCAACATCACCTCGGCCGGCGAACACACCGTGGCGATGATCTTCGCCTGCGTCCGGAACATTCCGCGCGCCGACCAGGCGATGAAATCCGGTGTCTGGGACAAGAAATCGTTCACCGGCATGGAGCTGGACGGCAAGACGCTCGGCGTGATCGGCTACGGCAAGGTCGGCGCGATCGTCGCGCGGATTCTCGAAGCGGCGCACATGACCGTGCTGGTCTTCGATCCCTACCTGACCGCGGCCCGCGCGGCGGAATTCGGGGTGAAAAAGGTCGAACTGGACGAACTGCTGCATGCCAGCGACGTCATCACCGTCCACACGCCGCTCACCGACGCCACCAAGAACCTGCTCAATGCCGACGCCCTGCGCAAAATGAAAAAAACCGCCTTCGTGGTGAACTGCGCGCGCGGCGGGATCATCGACGAACCGGCCCTCGCGATGGCGCTCAATGAAGGCCGGCTGGCCGGCGCGGCGCTGGACGTGTTCGCCGAGGAACCCTACCCGAAGACCGGGCCGCTGCTGACCGCCAAAAACGTGGTGATCACGCCGCACCTGGGCGCCTCGACCAAGGAAGCACAGGAAAAAGTCTCGCAGCAGATTGCCGAGCAGTTCGTGCTGTACTTCCGCGACGGCGAAGTCCGGAACGCCGTGAACCTATCGGTGACGCTCGATCCGAAACTGGCGCCGTGGGCCGGCTTGGGCCAGAACCTCGGCGAAGCCCTGGCGCAGATGGCCTCGGCGCCGGTGAAAAAACTGACCGTCGGATTTTACGGCAAGATTTCGGCGGCCAAGACGCGCGCGCTGTCGCTGATCGCGCTGCAAGGCCTGATGCGCGCCGGCGGCGCCGATTCGGTGACGCTGGTGAACGTCGAGGCTCAGGCGGCCAATCACGGCGTCGAACTGGTTGAACAGAAAAGCAGCGACTGCCGCAACTTTGCTTCGCGCATCGAACTGGTCGCCGACGTGGAACTGCCCGGCGGCCAATCGGAGACCCGCAAGATCGGCGGCACGCTGTTCGACGAAACCATGCCGCGGATCGTGCAGATCGACGGCTTGTCGATTGACCTCGCCCCGGCGCCGCACCTGATGCTGATGAAATATCAGGACCGGCCCGGCATGATCGGCAAGCTCGGCACGATTCTGGGCGAATCGAAAATCAACATCGCCAACATGGCGGTGGGCCGCAGCAAACAGGGCGAAGCGGCGGTGGTCGCGCTGACGCTCGACGACCCCGTCCCCGCGGCGGTGGTGGAAAAAGTCCGCGCCGCCATCGGCCCCGAGCGGATCGACACGATCGAACTGCGCTGACTCACGCCCAATATCTGAAACGAAGAAGAGGGCGGAGCGAAAACCCCCGCCGCGCCCCCGTGCCTAGCGCGGCCGCTCAAGCAGTGCGCAGGTGCGTTCATGCAACCGCTAGATATTGCCTTCCCAGACATTCCGTACGCCCTCCCAAAAGTTTGAACCTGGCGGACCGATCCTGCGTTGAAGCTGGCGGACGATTCGGCTGAACGCGCCGAAGTTCAGAACCCGCGTTCGCTGCGGAGAAGCTGCCATGACACATGAAGACGACGAAACGCTGCAAGCGCAACAGCCTGGCGCGCCGAGCGTTGAAGGCGATGCCGGTGACGAGGGTCAGGACGAAGACGATTCGGTGCTCGATTCGGTCGCCCGCCATATCGGGCCGGTGCCTTGGTGGATTGTTTCAAGCCTCTTCCACGCCATCGTGTTCACGCTGTTCATCCTGATGATGACCGAAATCCCCCATGAAACCACGATTGCCATGATCACTTCGACGCCGGACGACCAGGTCAAGCCACAGGTCGAGCCCATTCACCTGCCAAAGCCGGTGGTCCAAACCCATCCGGTGCCCATCAATCTCGATCAGCCGGTGGTGCCCGATCCCGTGGTGGTCATCGAACCGGTGGTCGACCCCAAGGAAAACCAAAGCGATAACAATTCTGAGTCCAACACCTCACAGGGCAAGAAAGACAACCTCAGCAACGTGAACTACAACGGCTACAGTGTTGTCAGCACCATGGGGGTGAGTGGCGGCGGTCCGGCCGGCGCCTACGGCAGCATGGACGGCCGCGGCCGTCTGCGCGCGGCGAAGGCTGGCGGCGGCGGGACGGAAACCGAAACTGCGGTGCATCTGGCACTGGAATGGCTGGCCAAACACCAGGAGCCGGACGGCCACTGGGACACGGTGAAATACCAGGCGCAGGACAGCGCTCGCTGCGACACCGCCGCGACCGGCGTCGCGTTGCTGGCCTTCCTGGGCGCCGGTCAAACCGAACGGCGCGGCGAATTCCGCGACAACGTCAAGCGCGCGCAGGACTGGATCATGAAGCAGCAGCGCGCCGACGGCTGCATCATGCCCGGCGCCAACGGCAAGGAAACCAGCTACGGTCCCGGCTACTTCCACGCCATCTGCGGATTGGCGCTGGCCGAAAGCTTCGGCATGTCGCCGCACAACGCCGCGCTGCACACGGCGGCGCAGAACGCGGTGAATTACTCCTGCGACAAGCATGAAGACGGCACCGGCTCCGAACGCGGCGGCTGGCGCTATTCGGCGCGGCAGCCGGGCGACATTTCCGTCACCGGCTGGTTCATCATGCAGTTGAAATCGGCCCGCCTGGCCAAACTCGCCGTGCCGCAGGAAGCCCTGCAGGGCGGGGTGAACTTCCTCGATTCGGTCGAGGTCAAAGGCGATCCGAACGACCCCTACAGCGGCAACCGGTTCAAGTACCAGCCCGCACGCCCGTCGGCGACGCCGATGCAGACCCTGATCGGCTGCACCGCACGGATGTTCCTCGGCTGGCCCAAGGATCAGCTCGAACCGGCCATCAACTGGGCGGTCGACAAACAAGGCCTGCCCAGCTGGGGCGCGAATGGCGCCGACGTGAACTGGTACTACATGTACTACGGCACCGTCGCCACGTTCCAGATGAGCAACGCGACCTGGAAGAAATGGAACGCAGCGATGATCGCGATGCTGGTGCCCAACCAGCGCCAGGACGGCGACGAAAAGGGCTCGTGGGATCCCACCGGCGCCTACGCCAACCTGGGGCGCGTCTGGTCGACGGCCAACGGCGCGCTGTGCCTCGAGGTCTACTACCGGGTGGGCTCGCTTTACAAGCACGACGCGGCGGGGCATTGAGGTTGGCCACGGGTGCAACACACCAACAGCCCGAAAATCCCCGCGCTCCGGCTTCGGCCGGCGCGGGGATTCTTCGTTGACCGGCGGACTCCCCGGTGCAACTTCGGCGCACCGTCATCGCACACAACTATTTTGAACGCCGGCATTTTTTCCCGGGAAGATTTCGAAACGTTCCACGTTGGATAATTGGCATGTGCTGCGGAAAACTTTGGAGCCGCCGTCTCCGCTGGCGTGGTCGCGGACAACCGCCGCGCCGGTGACATCGTCCGGTCGCCGGTGCGAGCCGCGGCTGCCCAGCGGACGGCGGTTGAAGAAGGGATGAAAGAAGAAGGATAAAGGATGAAGGGGCTCGGAAGAAATTTTTGCTTTCGTGTCTTTTCTTGGCCCCGTAAGGGGCCGCCTATGGGTAGCCGTGGGTCGAATGACCCGCGGTAGGCGGGGCCCCGGGTTAACCGTCCGGCCCGCCCCCCCCCCCCC
>JBOHNC010000269.1:0-3261 GCA_050730415.1 Planctomycetota bacterium | reverse complement strand
AAGAGGAAGAGGAAGAGGAAGATTAGCTCGAGGCGCGCTTTCCAGAGTAAAATCTCGGGGACTAGCTGGACACGGGCTGGTCAGCCCGTGCCACGACGGTGGTGTGGCGCGCAGGCGCGTGGGCCGCGAGGGCGAATCAGGGAGCGGGGGCGGGGTTGACGGGGGCGTCGGGCGCTTCGGTGGGTTGGATGCCGATGCGCTGAAGCAGGGAGCCTTCCAACTGGTACAGATTGATGAGGGCTTCGCGGTAGCCGACGATGGCCTGGACTTCGGCAATCTGCGAGGCGACGAGATCGGACTGGGCCTGCGCCACGTCGAAGGTGGTGGCTTTGCCGACCTTGAACATTTCGGTTTCGACCTGGAGGGTCTGATCGCGCAAAGCGCGGGTGGCGGCGGTGGCGGTGATGGTTTCGGCCGCGCTTTGCACGTCCACGTAGGCGGAGCGCACGTCGACTTCGACCAGCGACTGCATGTTGGCGAGGGCCTGCCGATTCTGAGCCTGGGTGAGTTCGGCCTGGCGGTTCTGCGCGAGCGCCAGGCGGTTGCCGAGCAGGTAGGAAAAGTTGACGCCGGCGGCGTAGTTGTTGCTGCGCCCGATTGCGCTGGGGGAATTGGTGCTGAAAGCGTCGGCGTAGCGCGAGCCGCCGAGGGTGATGAACAGGTCGAGTTCGGGCAGCAGGCCGTCGCGGGTCTGCACCAAGGCGAGTTCGCCCCGACGCAATTCGAGGCGGGCTTCGTTCAGGTCGGCGCGCTGCTTGAGCGCCACGGCCACGTGGTTGGCGATCGGGGCGAGCGTGAGCAGTTGGCTTTCGGGCGGATCGAGAAATTGCAGCGGGCGATCCCAGTCGATGGGCGGCAGGGCGCCCGGCGACCCGCTGCCGCCGCCGACCACACCTTCGCCGGCGGCATTGAGCAGCCGCAGCAGACTGAGCTTGGACTTGGCGTAGCTGTTGCGGGCGTCGATGAGCAGTTCGCGCTGGCTGGCGGCTTCGGCGGCGGCGGCGGGCCGCTGCGATTCGGCGACTTTGCCGACTTTGATTTGCTCGTTGACTTCATCGACCTGCTGATCGGCGACCGCGACGGAGGCCTGGTAGATGGCAATGGAGCGTTCGGCGAGAACGGTGTTCCAGTAGCCCTGTTCGACCTGGGAGGCGAGAGTTTCGGCGGCGGCGCGCAGTTCGAACTCGGAAATGCGGGTGTCGAGTTTGGCTTCGCGCAGGGCGGCGAAGTTGGCGTCGGTGCCGAACCCCTTGAGCAGCGACTGGGTGACGGTGGCGTCCCAGGTCAGGTCGCGGGCGCGGGAGCTGGAGGAACTGCTGGAGTCGCTGTAGTCGGCGCCGAGATCGGCCTTGAGCTGGGTGCCGGTGGGCAGGGTTTCGCGGATGCCGGTGCTGGCGGAGGCGGAGCGACCGTTGCTGGTGGAATCGCCGGTCTGACCGTTGTTGGGCACATCGCGGGTGTCGCCCACGTTCAGGGACGCGACCAGGGTGGGATCGAAAGCGGCGCGTTGAATCTCTTCGGCCTGGCGCGAAATCGCAGGGGTGTACCGGTCGATCTGGAAGGCCGGATTGCGGGTGAGCGCGTCGATGACGGCCGCATGGACGGAAAGTTTCAAGGGCGCGGCGGGCGTCGCCGGGGTTGCGGGCGCCGGCGCGGTTGGGGTTGCGGGCGTAGGTTTCGCGGCGGGCGCCGTCGGCGCGGGTCGGTCGGCGATTTCCGGTGCGACGGTGGGCGGGAAGTCGGCCGATTCGGTGTCGGCGGGCAGGTCGGCGTCAAAGCCGCAACCGGCGGCGCCGGCCAGGCCGCCGACCGACAAAGCCAGCGCCGCGGCCAGGACGCAGGCGCGAGCCAGAGTCTTGCGGGCCTTATTGTTGCGGTCAGGCCGGGCTCGACCAGGTTTCGATTTGGTCAGAATTGTCGCGTGCCACCCCATCGCCATCGGTCTCCTGTTCGTGCCTCCGGCCCTGGTGGGCCGAACGCGGTTCACTCGCTGCGCAGCGCGACGATTGGATCGAGCGCCGCGGCGCGCCGGGCCGGATACCAGCCGAAAAAGACGCCGACCGAGCCGGCCACGAGCACCGACAACAGAACGCTCTGCATCTGAATGATCGGCGCAAAGGAGGTGAAGTGCGAAATCACCACCGTGATCACCAGCCCGCCGGCGACACCGAGCAATCCGCCCAGGCCGCTGATGAGAATCGATTCGATCAGGAACTGGCGCAGGATGTCGCGGTCGCGCGCGCCGATGGCTTTGCGCACGCCGATTTCGTGGGTGCGTTCGGTGACGGTGACCAGCATGATGTTCATGATTCCGATGCCGCCCACCAAGAGGGAGATGCTGGCGATGCCGCCGAGCAGAATGGTGAACATCTGGGTGAAAGAGGAGGCGGTCTCGATGATCTCGGCCTGGTTGCGGACGTTGAAATCGTCGTCGGCGCCGGCGCGGATGCGGTGGCGCTTGTGCAGCAGAGCGGTGATGTCGGCGTCAACCTGGTTCATGTCGGCGTCGTCGTAGGCTTTGACGTCGATTTCAGACAGGTAGATCTGCCCGAGCATCTGCTGCATGGCGGTGGTGTAAGGCATCACGACCATGTCGTCGGGATTGAACCAGCCCTGGTCGCCCTTGGCTTTGAGCACGCCGATGACGCGGAAATTGGTCGAGCCGACCCGAATGGTTTCGCCCAGCGGGTCCTGATCGCCGAACAGATTCTGGGCGGTGGTGGCGCCAATGATCGCGACCCGCGCGTTGTCGTCCGCCTCGATTTCGGTGAAGGCGCGGCCCTTGCCGATTTCGAAGTCGCGAATGGCCAGGTAGGTGGAGGAAGCCCCGGTATAGGTGGTGTTTTCGTTCTGGCTGTAGTACTTGACTTGGGCGCGGCCCTGGACGATCGGCGCCACGGCTTCGGCGCCCGGGATGTCGTTGAGAATCGCCGCGGCGTCATCCAGCTTGAGCGTCTGGAAGGAGCCCGACCGCACGCCGCCGCGCTGCGAGTTGCCGGGGCGGACGATGAACAGGTTGGTGCCCATGGCGGTGATGCGCTTCATCACCAGTTCCTGCGCGCCGGCGCCCAGGGCGAGCATCGAAATCACGGCGCTCACGCCGATGATCACGCCCAGCATGGCGAGGAATGACCGGAGCTTGTTCGCGAACAGGCTGTGGAAGGCGACCTTGATGATGGTCCAGATCAACATGGTCAGTCCTCCTGAGCCGGGGGAGCCGGGGGAGCGGCGGCCCCGGCCGGGGCGTTGCCGGCGCCATCG
>JBOHNC010000268.1:0-13037 GCA_050730415.1 Planctomycetota bacterium | reverse complement strand
CCGCGCGGAATCACATACGACCTGCACCGCATGCATCGTTTTCGATGCACCCCCGCGAAACAGGTTCGGCAAAGCCATTCGCTTTCTGAGATGCTTTTCATCCCCTGAAGGATCGCTTCCGAACCCCCACCAACTTCCCCACCCTTTATTTCAAAACTCAACGTTTACATCCTGATTTTCCACCGATCCAGCTCACTTTCATTTCAGCGTATAATAAAGTTCCACCGGCTGCGGGACTCGCGCAGGACCGAGGAACCGCATGGCCAACCGTCTTCAGAACCTCTACCGCATGGTCCAACTGATCCGTTCGGCCGGGTATTCCTCCCGGCCCAAACTGGCCGAAGCCTTGAACCTGAATCTGCCCGCGGTGTCGTCCCTGACCCGCGAACTCATCGAGCGCTCCCTGCTGATCGAAGAAGGCTACGCGCAATCGGAAGGTGGCCGACGCGCGGCCTATTTGAAGATCAACCCGGCCTTCGGTCGCGCCATCGGCGTGGCCTTCCGCCAGAATTCGCTGCAAGCCGTTTTAATGGACCTGGGCGGCGCCGTGGTCGACACCACCGGCGTCGTCGCCGTGCCCGAGGCCCCGCAGGCCGCGATCGCGCGATTGGCCGCGTTGATCGGTGAACTGATCGAGCGCCACGGCGGCGTGCGCCCGCTGGGGATCGGCATCGCGGCGGCCGGCACGATCGACCCGGCCGGCGGCACGATTTCACGCAATTTCCCGACGGTGTCGCGCTGGAAAGACGTGCAGATCGTGGCCGAACTGCAATCCGGCCTAGACCTGCCAATCCACCTGGAGCACGACATTCAGGCCGCGACGCTGGCCGAGCTGCGCTACGGCGCGGCGCGCGGCGTGGGATCGATGATCTACCTGCACATCGGCACCGGCATCGCGCTGGGACTGGTGATGAACGACGAAATCTACGCCGGCATGCGCGGCAACTCCGGCGAATTCGGCCACACCATCGTGGAGCCCGGCGGGCCGGTCTGCTACTGCGGCAACAACGGCTGCCTGGAAGCAGTGGCCGGGCCGCCGGCGCTGGCGCGCAAAGCGCAGACGGCCATCCGCCAGGGCGTCCAGAGCGTGCTCAGCGATCACCTCGACAAGAAGGGCGAAATTCAGCCGGTGGGCGTTTTCGAGGCCGCCCAGCAGGGCGACCGGCTGGCGGTGAACCTGGTGACCAAGGCCGCCGATTCGATCGGCGTCGCGGTGGCAGGGATCGTGAACGTGTTGAACCCGGCCATGCTGATGCTGGGCGGGCTGTGCACCGGCGGCTACGACGTGTTCAATTTTGAACTGCGGCGAGTGCTCCACATCAACGCGCTGCCGGGGCATTTGCGCGGGTTGCGAGTCGAAATGTCGCACTTCAAGGAAAACGCCAGCGCCGTGGGCGCGGCCTCGCTCGTGTTCGAAAAAATCTTCCGCGATCCGGCGCTGCTGCTGGGCGCGCGCTGACCTATTCGACGCAGCCCAACGCCTCCCGACGCGGCCCGTCCCGACGCTGCGCTACTGCCAGTCGAGCAGATTAATGGAGTTGATCGCACCGCTGCCGGAAAAATAGTCGTCGAACGACTGGTCATCCATCGCTTTCAGTTCGACTTTATTGATTTTGTATTTGCGGTTGAGATCGAAAAACTCATTGAGCAGCATCCGGGCCGCAATCTGCTCGTGGGTTTGCTGGGAGGGGGTCGTGAGCTGAAAATTGTTGCTCGCGTTGGGCCCGGTGATCTTGGAGCCGTGCGCGCGGATCATCCGCTCCACGTCCGGCTCGTACTTCAGGAAATCCGGGTGGTAGGTGAAATTCCCGCTGTTGTCGCCGTGGATTTCGTTGTACCGCTGAGCGTACAGCCAGTAGAAGAGCATCGCGTCGCCCTCGATTGGGTCGGCATTGTCGCTCGCCATGCGCATGTTCATCAGGGTGTCCCACACTTCGGCGCCGTGGGGGTTGTCCCAGCCGTACCGGTACAGGCCTTCGGTGTAAATTTCCCGCGCCTTCCTGGAATTTTGAGCGATGGTGTACCAGTACGCCACATCCATAAAGGCGGCCATGCCCCAACTGTCACTGCGATCCTTGAACGAAGGGTAGCCGCTGTCGGGATCCTTTTTCATCTCGTCATATTCGTGGCGGTAGTAGTTCAGAATGAGGTTGGGTAGGAAACCGGAAAACCAGCCGATTATCAGGAACATCATCAGCATGACGAAGATGAAGGTGAGGCGCGTCGAAAGTTTGGCGTTCTGCCATTGTTTGAACATGCGGATGATCCTGAACCAGAGTGGCGTTACGGCGACGGCTGTGCGGACAGGCTCTACCGCCGCACCCGAAAGCTGTGCGGACAGGCTCGGCCGCCGCACACGGGGGTTCGAAGTTCAATCGGCGTGCCAACGCTGGAACCGGCCGAATCCAGTACTTTTATAACGGAATCGCGGGCTTCGTGCCATGTTTGTTCCCGTTCTTCCATCATTGATTCCCAAATTGGGGCGGCGATGTGACGCGGATTGTCAATCAACGCGGCTATAATTGCAGACGCGAATACCACGGAAATCTCCACGAGCGGAACCAAATCATGCGCGAGGCACAGCGCTGGCTGGAAGCGGAAGGCATTGTGTATGTCGGCTTCTGGGAGCCGGTCCATTTCTACCGCCAGATGGGCCGCGCGCGCGAAAATACACCCTCGGAACTGGAATACATCAAGAGCGAAGCGCACCTGAAACACCTCGCTTCGCTCGGCGTGAACCACCTGTGGTGTAACTTTTCGAAGGGCTACGGGCTGAAATTCGAGGACGCCGAACAGCGCAAAATCCGCGCGATGAACAAAATCGCCAAGCGCTTGAACATGCGGGTGATCGCCTACTGCACCGGCGGATCGCTCACCCCCGAAACCGTTCGCTACGAAGCGCCCGACGTGGACAATTGGATCGCGCATCCGGCGCCCGGCGAGTGGGCCTCCTACGGCAACAGCGATTTTCAGTGTTTTCGCGCCCGCCCCTGCTACAGTTCGCCCGGCTACATTGCCTGGCAGAAAAAAGTGGTGGCCAAGGCGTTGCGCTTCGGCTGCGACGGGATTCACTTCGACAACACCAACATCAATCCCGAGCCCGACGGCTGCCATTGCCCGCGCTGCATCCGGCTGTTCCGCGAATTCCTGGCGGCCAAGTACGATCCCCGCGACCCCGCCAAACGCGCGCTCGGGCTGGAACGCTGGGGCCGCACCGATTTCAAGCACGCCCGCGATCCGTGGTTCAACCGCTGGAACGATCCCGTGCACCAGCGCGAGGTCACCGTCGCCAACCAGCAGGACTGGCTGATGTTCCGGCAGGAAATTTTTCAGACCTGCATGAAAACCTGGGCCGATCACATTCACCGCCTGGGCGGAGCGGTCGAATACAACGTCGGCAAGGGGATCGGCAGCGCCTACCGCCTGTGGGGCGCGATTAACGACGAGGCCATTTTCCCCACCACCGACATCGTCTGGAACGAAGGCGCCCTGCATTTGGGCTACAACAAGCGCGGCGCACCCCACTGCCGGCTCCGCGAACACAAGATCGTTCAGAATTTCGACCTGCCCATGATGAACTACAACAGCGACACCCATATGATGACCGAGGCCTTCGCGTTCAATCCCGGCATGTGCGGCATGTGGGACTACCACTTGAACCCGGCCGACCATCCGGCGCGAATCCAGTTTTTCAAGTGGTACCGCCAAAACCGGCTGTACCAGACCCGCCAGGTTTCCCTGGCCCAGACCGCGGTGCTGCTGCACAACGAATCGATGACCTTCTCCCAGTTGCGCGTGTACCTGGAGATGTGCTGCCTGACGCAGCTTCTGCAGGAAGAGCGCATCGCCTACAATTTTGTCTACGCCAAAGACCTGCCCGATCTCGGGCGCTACAAGCTGCTCATCATTCCCGGCATGCACTGCGTGAAGGAGGCCGAGGCGGCGGCGATCGGGGCGTGGGTGAAAAACGGCGGGCGGCTGTTCACCACCGGCGTGACCGGCGAACGGGACGATGGGTTCCGCCGGCGCACCCGGTTGAAAAAAATCGAGTCGCAGGCGGACCTGTATCGCGCGGGCGAAACCGAGACCGTGTTCACCGCGCTCACGCGGCAGGACTACAGCCGCGATTTCCTGGTCGCGGTCGGACGCGGCCAGGCCGCGCATTTGAAACATCTTGAATATGTCAGCCGGCCGGATGCCAGCACCACCGCGACCTGGCAGGTGGAGGCCGAGCACATCAACCGGCCGCGCAACAGCGCGGCGGTGCTGAAAATTCTGGCGCGCCTGCTGCCCGAACGAAATCTCGATGTCGATTCAAACGCCGACCTCGCGGTCGATCTGTGCCGGCGGACCGACACCGGGGAAGGCCTGGTGCACTTGTTTAATATCGGCTTCGCGCGCGGCAAGACCGCCGCCGCGACGGTGCGGTTCCAATGGCCGGAGCCGGTTCGGTCGCTGACCTGGATCGGCTACAACCACCCGCCGCGCGCAGTGAAGTTCAAAGCCGCCGCCGGTGGCGCGCGGTTCAAGCTAAGCGACATCCGGGAAGGCGCGACGATCGTCGTGAACCAAGAAAAATAGTCCCTGCACATGTTATTTTTAATTCTGCAGGATTCTTGACCGGGGCTTCATCATGTCCTAACGCACAAAGTGTAGATTGACCGGTGCCTGCTGCTCCGGCAGGTCCCGCTGCAAACCCTGTCGCGCGCGTTGGCCGCGATCAAGCTGCGGCACTTCAGATAAATCAGCCTGTAGTTCATCGAGCGATTTTTGGGGTGCGGCCGCAACCGCGGACCGCGGCGCTCGCGCGTGGGATCATGCAACCGGGAGATGTATCATGGATCGAAAAAAGCGTGTATTGTTTTTCTGCGTGACCAATTCCTGCCGGAGTCAGATGGCGGAAGCCTGGGCCCGCGGCCTGCGCAGCGGCGAGCTGGAACCGTTTTCGGCCGGCGCTCGACTGGGCGTCTTGGATCCGCAGGCGGCTCAAGTCATGGCGGAGGCCGGTCTGGACTTAAACGGGCAGTCCTCGAAAACCCTGGCCGACCTGCCCGGCGTGGAATTCGACCTGGTGGTGAGCCTGTGCAGCGTCGCGCACGCGGCCTTGCCGGCGCTCCCGGGCAATCCGCCGGTGCTGCGGCTGGAAGTGCCCAACCCGCGCCACGGCATTGATGGCCGCGAGCACCCGGAACGGCTGCTGCGCAGCTACCGCCGAGTCCGCGATCAGATTCGCCGGTTGATCGATGCCCTGCCCACCGATGCCATCGCCCCGGCGCGGCGGCACAGCACCGCTGGCACGGCCCGCCCCTCCGGCACTGGGCGCGCGTCGCGGTCCGGCATGCTGCCGATGGTCGTCGCACCCTGACAACGGTCGCAGACCCCACCGCCCGCAGGCAGCAATGCCTGCGTCCGGCCGGTCCGAACCACCGTGAACCGCCACGCGATAGAGGCCGCGAACGCAGCTGCAAACCAGCGCGATCACATGCATTGCACTGAACGAAAAAATATCACCCGCGCGACCCAGAAGTTCGGCGGCGCTCCGCGACGCCCAAAAATAATTTTGCACGCTGTGCGGTTAATTTCTCTATCTTCATGTGATCCTAACGCACATGGTGTAGATTCGTGGTTCATGGGAACGCCAGGGCCACCGTATCTCCGTGCCGCCAAGGAGGTTACGGTGCCTGTATGGAGGCCGCCTCCCCAGCCGCTGCCGCGCGACGGCTGCCGCACGGACGGGCCGCGGAGCGCCGATCAGCTTGGCTCGGGTCGTTGGCTTGCACGGCGACCTTTTCGAGGGATTCGACATGGATCGCAAGACGCGAGTGCTTTTTTTCTGCGTCACCAATTCCTGTCGCAGCCAAATGGCGGAAGCCTGGGCGCGGAATTTGCGTAGCGAGGATTTCGAGGCGTTTTCCGCCGGCGCCCGACTGGGAGAATTGGATCCGCGCGCGACCCTGGTCATGGCCGAGGCCGGCGTGGATATCCAGCACCAGATTTCGAAAACACTGGCCGACCTGGCCGACGCGCGCTTCGATCTGGTCATCAGCCTGAGCGCCGTCGCTCACGCCGCGCTGCCGCCGCTGGTCGGCAGCCCCAGTGTCTTGCGCCTGGAAATTCCCAACCCGCAGCAGGGCGTGGATCTGCGCAACCAACCAACCCAACTGCTGAACAATTACCGCCGGGTGCGCGATCAGTTGCGCCACCTCGTGGAAGCCCTCCCCACCGACCACGACCCGCGCCCCCGCCGACGCACCGGGCCCTATCGCCAAATTCGCTCCGATACGCCCCCGGTAGGCGTCTGAAATCACGGGACTTTTTTGCACCTGGTCCGCCGAACGCGGCCACACAATTGAACCAGTTAAAAGGTAACTTAAGACTTGCCTGGCGTAAGTCCTATTGGTATTTTGATTTGACCAGTGCACCGTTATTTAATTTAGGGGCCTCTTATTGTGACGCTTCGATCCAAATACGGTTGATTGGTTCAACGAAAAATACTATCATGGGCGTGTGGCGGTCTGTGAATTGAGCCCCTCGGGCGCAGCCATCTCCCACCCGTCTGGCACGCAGTGAAACCCATTCAGCGAGGCATGCCTCTGTGGCGGACTCCACTCCTTCCGGCCTGATCCAACTCCAGTACTGCCCGATCTGCAAGCGGCTGGTGCGGCCGAGCATGATCCAGAACGGGGAGGCGACCGAGCAGGATGGTGTGTTGTATCATGCCGCCTGCCTGTCGAAGGGGCAGGGATCGGCCGAACACGGCGCAGCAGCCGGTCGGGATTTCGACGACGACAACGGCGTGGCCACCGACTTTCAGAACTACGACAAGGTGGTGGTGGAGTCGATCACGACGCTGCGCAAGGGCCGGCCGGGCACCGGATCGCAGCAGCCGGTGCGGCGCAAGACGACCTCCGCGGCCACCAGCGGCGCCCAACACGAAAAAGCGCCGCCGGCCCGGCGTTCCAGCCAGGGGCTGCGCGGGTACAGCGACAGCCGCGGCAAAAAATCCCCGGCACTGGCGTTCGGTGGCGCCGCCGCCGCGTTGGCGCTGATTGCGATCGGCTCGATCTTTCTCTTCAGTCGCCACGGCGACGAATCCACACCCAAATCGCTGGCGCAGGCGCCGACCGCTCCGCCGACCGCTGCTGGCAGCGGCATCCGAAATCCCGCGCCGGTTCAGACCGGAATCCCTCCCCCACCCCCGCCGACGCCGCAGGCAACCGACACCAGTACGCAGACCCCGCCGATCGATCCGGTTGCCCCCCTCCCACCGCCTCTGACCCAACCGGATGACGCCGGAGCCCCGGCGGCAGTCGGTCAGTTGGTGTCGCCATATGAACTGACACGGCTGCGGAACCCCGACCCGCAGGGTCATTACAGCGCCGGCGCGCCGGTGGAGCTGTTCGACGGAGTTTCCACCGCCGGCTGGACAGTGACCGACGGGCCCGCATCGGCGCTGCACGCCCAGGACGGCGCGTTGCTCCTGAAGTACCCTTCGTCTTCATTTTTCGTCACCCACGCGTTGCCGGCGGATTCCTTCGACCTGACGCTGGAGGCTCGCTTCGGCCCGGAAAACAGCGGGGCATATTTGGAAATCTGGCTGCCCGAAGGACGAGTGATTCTGGATGGGAAGCCGTTCCAGTCCGACCAGTGGACGCCGCTCGAAATTCACGTTCGCAACGGGCAGCTCACCGCGCTGCAGGGCGAAAAGGGTTCAACGGCGCTGCGAATGGGGAATGTGAGTTCCACGCTGAATCCGCATTACGCACCCTTCGCGGGCAAACAGTTGCTGGTCTTGAATGTCTCGTCGGGTCCAGCGCTCAAATCGCTGCGCAACATCCGGCTGACGCCCTACTCGCCGATGCAGGTACAGGCGCAGGCCGATCCGTTCGCCTTGGCCTGGGAGCCGGCCGGGCCGCCGCAGTCGCTGTTCGACGGCAAGACGCTGGACGGCTGGCAGGAGACCAAGGGCAATTCGGGAGCGGCAAGCGTCATTGACGGCGTGCTGACGGTGAAGCCGGGGGACAGGAACGCGCAACTTGAGTGCGCGTTGCCGGCGGCGAACTACGATCTGAAGTTCGACCTCCATTTCGAAAACAACGACGCCGGCGCCTATGCGGAGCTGTGGTTGGCGAGTGGCGCGGTGAAATTCACCGGAGCCGATTTCGAGGCCGACGGCTGGACGCCGGTGGTGGTCCACGTGCGCGACGGGAAACTCCGGGCCGAGTGCGGCACGCGCGGCGACCCGACCCTGCACGCGGCGCCCTACGCGGCCTCGGTTCCGGGTGATCAAGCCTCGCAGGCGGTCGGCGGCCGGAACGTGGCGATTTTTGAATTTTCGACCATTACGATCAAGTACCTGCGCAATGTCGAATTCACGCCCATGCAACTAAAGGCGCCGGTTGCCAGTACACCACCGGTCCCGACCAATCCGACGCCCGGCCCGACCAACCCGCAGCCCGGGGACCTCTTTACGCTGCCCCTGTCCATTCCCTGCGACCGCGTGGTGACCTCCTTGGGCAAATGGTTTCGGATACGGGAGCGTCAGGACCAGGCGGGAGCCTACCTGTCGTGGGTCAAAAAAACCAACCTGCGGCAGGCGCCCTGTCTCGACCTCAACACCGGCGACAAGAAATTCCCGCGCCGGGTCAAAGTCCATGTGAAGTTCCGCGTCACCGACCCTACACCCATCAAGAATGTGATCGTCCAAATCTGGTATGCCGGCGACACTCACGTGGACGGACTGGTGCCGGTCCAAGCCATGGGCGCCTGGCAGGAAGGTGACGTGACCATGGATCTGCCCGACCAAAGTCCCGGTCAGTTCGGCATCACGGTCGAACACCCCACCGTGAATACCGACCTGAGCTGGTCGACGATAACTTTCGACGCAGTCGCAGCGCCACAGACGCCGACCCCGCCGCAAAACCCTGCCGTGCCCGCCGTACCGTCCGGGCCGACCTACCGCCTGCCCTGTGCGGACATCCAAGAGGGCGGCGGTAAATGGTTCCGTGTGACGCCCATGAAGGAAAACGGCCACACCTTCCTGCGCTGGACCGAAGCAGACACCACCAAATGGCTGTATCCGTTTTTCCGCAACGTCGGAGGCAAAGACGTTCCCGCGCAGATGGCGGTGCGCATCGTGCTGCGCCAGACCAACAGCCCCGATACGGGCATGATCGTCCACTTCTACGGCAAAGGCATCGCCAGCGACGACCTGTGGATGAAGCTCCCGGCCGCCGACGCCAACGGCTGGGTCACCGTGACCTTCCTGATCAAGAATTCCTACACGACATTCAATGAGGTGGAATTCAAGCCCTCCGGCCAGCACGCGCAGGGGCAGACGCTGGATCTGGCCAGCATCGACATGTATCCCGCCGCCGATCCGCCGCCGCCGCTGCCGGCCGATTCGCCCGCTGCCGCCGCCGCCGCCTCGACCGCGCCAAACAATCCCGCGGCCGCTGGGCCGCTGGTCTTCCGGCTGGAAGGCACCGGGCAGGAATCCTGCGGGATTTGGTACCGCGTGGTTGAAAACAAAGACCCCGACGGCCGCACCTATGTCACCTACACCGACGAAGACGGCAAGCACCACGATGCCTTCATGCAGTTTCGCAATCCGAATGAGCGCACGCTGCCGACCAAGCTGCATGTCCGGATGTGCGTTCGCACGAACATGTTCATCGGCAATCTGCGCATGAAGTGGTCCACACCCGGCAAGAACGACGACTTCGGAACCAACGTGCCGATCGCGCCGGACGAGGTGGGCCAGTGGGTCGAAAAGGAATTCACGGTCTCGCCGCCACCCGGGCCGAAGGACGAAATCTATTTCAAGTTCGACAAATATCCGCCCGGCATGAGGGTAGACTTCGACTGGCTCGAAGTCACCGATGCAACCCAGCCCGCCCCCGCGCCGGCCCCGGACATCACGCCGGCCGGAGCCGCGACGCCGCCACCGGGCGCGCCCCCCCCTGGCGGTCCGGCGCCGGGATCGCGGGTGTTTGCGATCGATCCGAACGCCGTGAAACTGACCGGACCGAAAACGGCGGTGTGGGTGTCCTCGCAGACGACAAGCTCGCTGACTCTGGACAAAACCGCGGGAGAAAAACTGTTTGACGGCGACACGCTGGGCGGCATTTTCGAACTGACCAGCACCGACCCGAAAACCCGCAGTTGCTGGCTCACGCTGGACCTCGGCGCGGAGCACGCCGTGTGCGGAATCCACGTCTGGTTTTTCTCCGGAGCCGGCGCAACCTACGGCGACCAGGTCTGGCAGGTCGGCCCCTACGACGACTTCGAACGCGGCGCGGTGACCGTCTACAATTCCGACGCGCGGAATCTGCACCACCTCGGCGCCGGCAGCGACGCCGACCGGCCCGCGGACAAGGCGGGGGTGGCGGTTGGTTTTGTGCCGATGACCGCGCGCTACGTGCGAATCTGGTGCGCGGGCAATAACAACAACGGCACCAATCACCTGCTGGAAATCGAGGTTCTGGGCGCCCCCGGCGACAAGGGCCTGAACGGCAAACTGCCGGCCGATCTGAAAGTCAACGCCGGGCGCGGACAGGCCGGCGATTGGACGCCGGAAAACGGATTGGCGCAGGGGGGGCTGGACATGCAGGACCTGCACGAGGTCAAGCCCCCGCACTGCAATCTGGCGCTGCCGGACGGCCTGTACACCTCGCTGCGTGAGGGCGTGCAGACCTGGAAGTTCCCCCGCGTCGCCGACGGCCACTACTGGGTGCGGTTGCATTTCAACGAGCCGAGCAAAACGGCGGCGGGGGATCGGCTGTTCGACGTGATCCTGCAAGGCCAGACGGTGCTCAAGCATTTCGATGTCTTCAAAACCGCCGGCGGTGCGCATCGCGGGCTGGTCGAGACCTTCGCCGTCGACGCCACGCACCAGCAGGGAATCAGGCTGGAACTGAAAATGATCAAGGACGCCCCGCTGCTCGCCGGCGTGGAAGTCCTGCCCGCCGAAGGCGCCGGCCCGCCCCCCGCACCCATGACGCCCTAACACGACAACGCTACATTCGCGAACCGCCGCTCAAACCGCCATGGACATAGGTGGCACGGGCCTATCGCCCGTGGACAAAAAACCGCGGCAAAGCCGCGGTCCGCATTCCCGTTTTTCTGCGGCTCAAACGAAACTAGCGTTGTAGTACTAATTGCGTTTCAATCTTGCGATTGGTTGCTCTTGGCTTCGAGTCCCGCGTGCGGGACGAAAGAGTCATAGCCCGGCACTTCAGTGCTGGGAAAAGAGCGACCAAAAGGTACGGATTCCCAGTCCCGGAGGGACGGCAGAGGGACCTTGCGATACCCGAACCGCCATCTTCAATCCTGAAGCGCCACTCGCAGGCGGCTGAGCGTCATGGCCCAAACGATCAATATTCAGGAATGCTGAATCGGCACTTCATCAGGCGCCACCGAAACCCCCGGCGGCAGCTTTTGCGTTCGGTTGACGTAGCGTTGGAAGGCTTCGGCGGTCCAGATTTCGAAGTGCCCGCCGACTTTCAGCAGCAACAGGCCCGTGCGGGTGGCGCCCAGCGCCTTGGTGTAGGCTTCGACCGGCAGCGTGACACGCCCCTGCTCCACGGTGACTTCCCAGTTGGGGCGAGCGGCCAGTTGCTTCTTCTGAAGATCGTTGTAGCTCTTGTCAATTTCCGCCTGCGGAATCAGCGCCAGACAGGCTTCGCCGTCGGGCGCATCCAGCACCACCTTCAGTTTCTGGTGGTCGAATTTTTTCAGCAGGTCGGCGGAATCGATCGATTCGCCGTCCAGCGAAAGGGGGATGCGGTCGGCCGTGATCCGTTCGGCGCGAATATCGCCGAAGTCCGGATTCGCGCCGGGACGGCTGAGAATGCCCGACATGGCGAACAGCCCCAACGTCAAGCCGATCAGCACGGCGGCGGCAACGTAGTACTTGAGAGTGTACGTCCAGGAACGCGGCCGAATCACCCTGGAGGTGCGGCCCGAACCGACCCGGCGGGTGGAGGCCCGCGCGGCCGGCGCGACCGGCGCGACCGCGCCAGCACCAGCGGTATCGGTATCGGTAGCGGTATCGACGGAGCCGGCGGTTTCGACGGCGGCGAGCTGTTCAACCCGCGCCAGCAGGCGCGCGCGGAAGGCGGCGCCATCGGCAGCGATTCCTTGCCGTTCGGCGCGCAGCGCGACGCCCACCTCCTCCAGCAAGGCCTCGTCGCGGGCGTCGAGCTCCTCCGGGGCCGGCGGAATCGGCGCGTTGGGGTTGGCGGCTGGCTCGTTCATGATCCGGTGCGTTCCAAAATGGCGCGCAGACGTTTGAGCGCGTGGTGCATGCGGCTTTTAACCGTCCCCACGGGAATCTCCAGCGTCTGCGCGATCTCCTCGTACATCATGCCTTGAATCTGACTCATCAGCACCACTTCGCGCTGTTCCTCGGGCAACTGCGCGATGGCCCGGCGCAACGATTCACCCTCCTCCGACCGTCCCGCCGCGCGGGTGTCGGCCGCGGGGAGCGTTGCACCCAGCGCAATGCCGTCGCCGTCGGCGGCATCGAGCGAAACCTGCCTGGCCTGGTGGTGCTCCCGGCGGCAGTGATCGATCCACAGGTTGCGCGCAATCCGAAACAGCCAGGTGCGAAAGCGCGCGCGCGGCTGGTAGCCCGCCGCCGACTGAAAGATGCGCAGGAAAACTTCCTGCGCAAGGTCTTCGGCGGTGGCTCGATTGCGCGTCAAATACACGAAATACTGGATCAACCCGGCCTGACACAGGTCCACCAGTTCGACGAAAGCCGCGCGGTCGCCGCCAGCGAAACGCAGCATGATCTGCGTTTCGGCGTCGGCGGCGACCTCCGCCGGCTGAGCACTCGAACTGGATGACTCCATGCCAGAATCCGACCGGTTGATTGAACGCAACACAAGACCCACAGGTTCACGCATTTTCACGCAAATCCCCTGAGACAGTCACGGATGACCAAGGATTTTCTTGCAGGATAATTGCACTTGGTGCGGATCGAGGCATAAGTTATATTGCAACCTACTGATTCTAAACATTTTACATTTTTT
>JBOHNC010000267.1:0-21209 GCA_050730415.1 Planctomycetota bacterium | reverse complement strand
GGCGGCGGGGGCGGCGGCGGGGGCGCGGAGTTCGAAGATCAGCGCCCAGGGTTTATGCGGGTCGAGCGGATGGAGCAGGCTGTAGCTGGTCGGGTCGAAGCGCAGGTTTTCTGTGCGCACGGCGGCGGCGAGCGTTTCGGGGCGCGTTATATAGCGTTGTTCAAGGAAGCTCCGGGTGTTCAGGCCGTAGCGGTCGCCCGAATGCAGCCGCATGCGGTTGGCGCCCGCGGTGCGCAGCGCCGGCAGCGAATGCGGCGAGACCATGAACCACAGGCGAGTTTCGAAGTTCCGCAGCGTGGAGCCGACGCCGGTCAGGCCGAAGCGCAGGTCGCACTGGAAACGGCCTTCGGTCTGGGGCGTGAAATCGAGCTTGGCGGTCTGTTCGCCGGGGCGAGCGTCGGCCGTCCAGAGCCGCTGCCAGTCCGGCGCGTCGGCGCTGTCGAGAGTGAGCCCCGGCCGCAGGTCGATCCAGGCGCCGCCGCCGACGGGCAGGTCGAAGGTAGCTTCCAGCGTGGCGCCGTCGGCGCTGGGGCGCTGCTTGAGCGGGTCGGGAAGGCCGCAGAAGATGTAGGGCGACTCCCAGCGGAAGGTCGCTTCGCCCTGCGGCGCAGTGGCGACGAGGCCGCGCGCGGTGGTCGCGACATGGCGCGCCGATTCGGCGCCCTGTTCGAAATCCCGCGTGGCCGGCGTCAGATCGGGCCGATAGAAAAAGAAGCCGTTGCCCCACTGTCGGCGCGGCCAGTAGCGTTCGGTGGGGCCTTCGGCGCCGGTTTCGCTGCGGTATTGCTTGAACATCGCCGGGTAGGAATCGAAGACGAACCAGCGGCCGCGGTGATAAAAATAGCGCGTCAGTTCTTCGCCGGGGCGCAGGCGGAAGTCCATGGCATGAATGCGGTCTTCGAGCACCGGCAGATATTCGGGCGGCGATTTATACATGTCGGCGACCGCCTGCCAGGGGCGGTCGGGGAAGATGTAGGGGTTGGATGGGTTGGGCTGGTCGGTGGCCAGCGTCGGATCGCGGAAGAGGTCCTCGCGGGAGGCGATGGTTTTTTCTTCCGGCGGACGCAGACGGTGGAACATCTGGATGTCGCCGTCGAAGTAATGCCAGCGACCGGCGTAGAACATTTCGGCGCCTTCGTGGCCGCGGCAGTTGGCGACGCGGGTTTCGAAGCTGGCCGCGCGGCCCATCATCGCCAGCACGTGCGCGTGGACGTGGCAGATGGTGAAGCCGAAGACATTCCAGATGAGCAGCGGATCGTTGCAGTCGCGGCCCCAGAACGGTTCGCTGGGGGGGCAGTAGTGGAAGAGGCCCAGTTGGCGGTCGGTCATCAGCGCCCAGAGGGCGATGGCGAGCTCTTCGTCTTTTTTTCCGGCGAAGCGGGGATGTTCGAGCATCCGTTCGAGCGTCGAATAATCGGGGACGTGTTCGGAAACGATCCAGGGGGTGTGGCGCATGGCGGAGGCTCCGCGAGGGGGGGGAGAGCGATACACGCACGATAATCGAAACCGGCGAAAGAAGAATTGGACGGGAATCGGAAAAGCGGAAAGTGGCGGCGCAAAATATAAAATAAGCGGCATAAAGATACCAAGTCTGCGGAGTGGTATTAATCCGGTTGGATCGAATTGCGGCGCGCGTCGCGCGGCGCATTCGGCCCGGCTGCATTTCGGAGGTCGATGGCATGGCGAAGAATCTGCGTCCGCGATCTCCGGGCGGCCGATCCGCACGGGAAGGTTCCGGCCGAGGCGACCAGAATGACCGAGGCGACCGGCAGGACGAGGACGACGAGCAGTCGGCCAGTGCGCCGCCGCAGGTTCCGGCGATCTGGGTCATGCTTGGGCTGCTGCTCGGATTCGTCGGCCTGGGCATGTGCGGGCTGGCGGCGAACCAAGCGTGGCACCAGTTCCAAGGCTCCTTGCAAACCACGCAGGCCGCGGGCACGGTGGAGAAGATGTCCTCCACCGGGGAAGGCCCCGACCGAAAGTTCGACGCAGTGATCAGTTTCGTCGACGCAAGCGGCGCAAAGCATACGGTGGATACGGGGCCCTTTCACCGCGCGCAACAGCCGTTCACGGTGGGCGACACGGCGGACGTGCAGTATCCGCCCCAGGCACCCGAGGAGGCGCAACTTCTGGACGACCGTGACAGTCTCTGGGGGCCACTTTTTATTTTTGGCATCGGCGCCCTGTTCGCGCTGGTGGGGTGGAGCTTCGTACGAGCGCGCTTCACCAAGGCCGGGCGGCAGAGTATGGCAAAATCGGCGGCCGCGGCAGCGCGCAGACGCAAACCGAGCACGCAGAAACAGTGGCATCGCGACCGCAGGATTATGGCCGGCGTCGCGGCGGTGCCGGCGCTGATCGGAGTCGGTCTGGCGGCGAACACGCTGATCTTTATTCAGCGCGCGACGAAGACGCAGGGAACGGTGGTGAATTTGGTGGGGTCGAGCAGCGGGGACTCCGAGGCGGCCGTCGTGCGGTACACCGACAGCCAGAGCCACTCGCGCGAATTTAGAACGAGTTCCACCAATTTTATCTCCTGGACGCTTGGTGAAAAAACGGACGTACTCTACCTGCCGCAGAACCCCGGCGATGTGTGTGTCGATTCGTTTTTCGGGCTGTGGCTGGCGCCGTTGGTGCTGTTTGTGATCGCGGGCGTCATCGGCGGGACGGTGTATTCGCACTGGAACAAACCGGCCAAGGGGACGGTGGAACCGGATCCGAACGACCCTCCGGAAGCGTTGGCCGAAGACGGACCGAAAGAAGCCGCGGACGAGGCGCGGTAGGCGCTGCCGCCATGCCTATCCGCGCCGAACGAGACGTCGCAACTTAGCGCCGCCCCCCGGCGGACCGCTGCGTATTATAATGATCGGCGCCGCCGGTGTAGCTCAACGGTAGAGCAACGCTTTTGTAAAGCGTAGGTTGGGGGTTCGATTCCCTCCATCGGCTGAATTAATCGCAATTGAGAGAAGATGAAATCCACGACGCCGCGCTGGCCTGCGGCGCTCCCAAGGCGCGCGGCGATACAAAGGCGTGCGACGATCCTAAGGCGTGCGACGATCCTAAGGCGCGCGACGATGCCACCGTGATGCCGCGGTGATGCCACGGTGATGCCGATTAAAACGAAAGAAAGAGGGCGGGCACAGCGGCCCGCCCCTACGGGTGAGAAGACAGGAACGGCGCCCACGCCGGCTTGCGCTCGCGCGCGAGTTGGCGGATTGCCTGATCCATCGTCCAGCGCGGCCGCTCCGGGAAATGCAGCAGCCGCAGACCGGCCTGCGCCGGCGTGCGGTCGGCCTTCTGCCCGTTGCAGGCTTCGCAGCAGGCGACGCAGTTTTCCCACGAGGTCCGGCCGCCCTGCGAACGCGGCACGACGTGATCGATCGTCAGCGCACCGCGCCCCGGCTGCACGCCGCAGTACATGCAGGTGAAACGGTCGCGCTTGAAGATGTGCTCCTTGCCATAGTTCAGGCAGCGCTGGGGCACGCGGTCGTAATAGGCCAGCACGATCACTTCGGGCACTTCGACGGTCAGCTTGGGCGAATGCACCACCTTCGCGCCCGGCCGCACGCCGCGCTCGATCCAATCCTCGAAGGTATAGGTGGCAAAGGATTCCGGGCAAACCGCGGTGACGGTCTCGCCGACCAGATCGGCGATTGCGTCGCGCGCGATCGTCATCGCGATGCACTGCCAGGCGCGGTTGAGCACCAGCACCGGTTCCTGAAGTACGTCCACGTTTTTTCCTTTCTGTTCCGCCGCGCCTCGCACAAACTGCGCGCGACCGGCGGAACGTTGCCAATTGGCGGAACGCGGAGGTCTTGATCCCCATGCCTTGCGAGCACCACCTGTTTTCGAGACAGGGCCGACCTCATGGCCGGTTCACGTTCCAAATTCTCCACGAAAAACGGAAGGCGGAGGTCTCGATCCTCACGCCCGGACCTTCCGGGCGCCATCGCGTTAGCACCGCGCGCCGAGCCCCCGCTCGGTTCGCCTTCCAACTGGCTCTGTCGAATCCATCCTTCTGCTCAGGTCGGAGGCGGTTCCGCGCGATGGAATGCAAGCGAGATCATGATCGTCTCGGATCGCGCGGAAGAGCCTTTGGGGAGGGTCGTGACGAGGCCCCTGTCGACAGGGGCTCGCCACGTCCCACCAACAGACGACAACAACCGCAATGCAGCACGGGCCATTTTTGGAGGGATGAACAGGAATCGAACCTGTGTATCCGGCTTTGCAGACCGGCCCATGGCCACTCTGGCATCATCCCCAATTTCCGGCATTGACACCGCCACGCAGTTGGCCGACGGATGCATGAAGGGAGACCCGCCCGGTTTGCGAAACACCCTGCATCTCGCCTTCGACAGCCTGCATAAAAGCTCCAGGCAGCCAAAATTATGCCCGGCGCATTTTGTCGCCAGGAAACTTTCGCAACCGTTGCATTACCGCGGCAATCCGATTCTGTCTCCGGGCGCCGGGCGCGGCGCGGACCGGGCTTCCGAGGTCGTATGGTCGTAGTCGTAACGGTAAAGCACCGCGTCGATCCGCGCCAAGTGTTTTACATCTTTCAGGACGCGTGTACTCCAGTGGAGGTCTTCTCCGTAGGAAACGTCGGCGAAGCGGTGGGCCTTGGCCAGCTCACTCCGCCAGACGCACAGATGCACCGGCTTGCGCTTGATGTCGATCCACTTTCCGTCGACCTGCCGAGCCGGCTCGTCATCGTAATCGAGACCAAAGGTGACGACAAACGGACTGCCGCCGTCGAGCACCACCTGCTGCTTGAATACGATTACGTCGGCCTCGGGCTGGCCGGCGATGCAATCGAGGATCTTCGATATATAGTCCGGCGAAACCCAATCGTCGTCATCGACGAAGCAGCAAAATTGGCCGCGCGCCATTTGAAGCAGACCGTCGCGCTTATAGCCAACGCTGAACATTTTGTTGTCGATGAGCGTCAGGATTTCGACGTTGCGACGCGCCGCGACCTGCTTTTGCAAACTGGCGAGCAGCGGTGTCAGGAAGCGCTCGACCCGGTTGTGAAGCGACAGGATCAACACCGAAAGTAGGACCGGTTCGGGCGGCAACTCGGTCTGCTTGGGGTCGGTTTCAGAACTGGTTTGCGCGGAGTCGGCCGCCGGCGGTTCGGCCGGCTGCGTGGTTTCGGTCTTGAAGGACGATGTCAGCCGTCGAAGGGCCGCTTTGGCCTTTCTGCGAATCCCCAAACCCACGCACGATCTCCTATACATCTGCCGTCAATGGCCGGCTGCGGGCCGGCCGAAGCGCACCGTTCAAAACGCGCCAAGGGGTGCGGCAGGAGAGACGCCCGGCGGGTGCCACACCGGTCATTGTAGCCGCCGACGCGAATGCGCGGCGCTTCGGTCTGCATCGGCGCGGAGTTCGCCCCTGCGAGCGAACAACCTTCGGCTCAATACACTCCAGCGGGTGGGATTCGAACCCACAGCGACGAGCTTTACAGACTCGCATCCTTCCCACAGGATCTCCACTGGGTGGTTGCGGCGGCAGGTATCGCACCTGCCTCAGACATGGTTATGAGCCACGCCGGATCACTTGATCGCGCCGCAATTTATATAACTTTCTGCGTCGAGCAGGATTCGAACCTGCATGCCGCCGGGTTTGAACCGGCGAGGTCTGCCAGTTGCCTCACCGACGCATTACAACATTACATTGCTCCCGGAAGGAGTCGAACCTTCGTCACCGGCTTGTAAGACCGGGGCCCTACCGTTGAACGACGGGAGTATGGTATCCGAGGCAGGATTCGAACCTGCAACCTGCCGGTTCTGAGCCGGCCGCCTCTCCCCTTTGGGCTACTCGGACAGGACCCATCTTGGTGATTCCGGCGGGAGTCGAACCCGCAATCCCCCGCTTAAGAGGCGGGTGCCGTACCGTTGGGCCACGGAATCGCAAATGCGGCCGGATGGATTTGAACCACCAACTCCGCCTTCGGAGGGCGGCGTTTTATCCGGTTAGACTACGGCCGCGAATGGCGCCCGCACGGAGAATTGAACTCCGGCCTCCGCTTCGACAGAGCGGTGTCCTGCCACTGGACCATGCGGGCTAAAAGAAAACATGATGATTTAAACATTATGAATTATGAATTATGAAACATTTCGCCGAGCCAGGCATAACAGCAAGATTGGCTGGGGGATGCAAAACGCCGACACGGCGCGGCGACGGCGATTCCATACGCAGAAGGAGTTGAACCTTCGCCTGCGGTTTTGGAGACCGCCGCGCTGCCGTTACGCCATGCGTATATTAATGTCAAAAAGCCCGCGTCAGGAATCGAACCTGCGCCTGCTGTTTACGAAACAGCGGCTCGTCCACCGAGCTTCACGGGCGGAAAACGGTAAAGGAACCACGGCGCGGGCCGTGAACCGCTCCGGCGGCGTTCAACAAACAAGCCCCATACGACTCGACCCGATGGCGCGACCTACGGGAGCGACTTCCGCGAACTGAAATGTTCAGGAAGCCGGCAACGCGAAGCGATGCCGCTGGGGGCGTGGCCTCCGAGGCCACTGGGGCAGGCGGCGGGAGTCGCACCCGCGCGTCGAGAATGGAAGTCTCGCGTGCTGCTGTAACACTTCGCCTGCGAATACGATTTGGCATCCCCGAGGAGAATTGAACTCCTGCCTCCAGGTTGAAGGCCTGGCATCCTGCCATTAGACGACGGGGACATGGGAAGCAGGGATGAAGGCTGAAGGATGCAGGCAAGGCGCAAAGAAAAAGCGGATGGCGAGAATCGCACTCGCAACCTCCTGCATGGCGCGCAGGCACTCTGCTGTTGAGCTACATCCGCAAAAGGATGAAACCGATGTTGGTGCGCGCGGACGGAGTCGAACCGCCAACCTCCTCGGCTTCAACGAGGCGCTCTACCGGCTGAGCTACACGCGCGGAAGTTGGTCTGGGCGGTGGGATTCGAACCCACGATCTCCTGCGCCCGAGGCAGGTGGAGTGACCAAGCTCTCCTACACCCAGATAGCCACGAAACGATATTCTGCCGCAGGAGGGAGTTGAACCCTCAACCACCGCCCCCTCAAGACGGCCGCTCTGCCTTTGGCGTACCACGGCTTCGGCGCGAGTTGTCGCTCAGCGCGGGTCGACGATTTGGGGTGAACGGCCCGAATTGAACGGGTACCTTCCGGATCCACAGTCCGGTGCTCTACCTTTTAAGCTACGTCCACCATCCATTTCGAAACTTGGTGTTCCCGGCAGGACTTGCACCTGCGACTCTCCGGTTAAAAGCCGGATACTCTGCTGCTGAGTTACAGGAACGTGGCCTCAGGGGCCACCGCCCTACCGGCGTCCCCGAAGGGACGCCGACCGGCTGCGCCGTATCGGCCCTATAGGGCCGAACAAATCCGGGCGGGGGGCAAAGAAAACATGACGGAACAAACATTTTGCCCTGCCAGGATTCGAACCTGGAATCTGCTGAGTCAGAGTCAGCCGTGTTACCGGTTACACCACAAGGCAACCTGCGCTCGGAAGGATTCGAACCTTCATCGCCGGGTTCGTAGCCCGGAGTTCTATCCGTTAGACTACAAGCGCATGAAAGCTTTTCACCATACGGCATTTCCTTCAACTTTGATTTTTGGTGGAATCGAGGGGAGTCGAACCCCTGCTTCCCGGGTGCAAACCGGATGTGCTTCCGTTATCACCACGATCCCACGGCAATACCTAAACACAGTTTCAGAAAAAAAGACGGGCTCAGCAGGATTCGAACCTGCAACCTGTCGCTTAGAAGGCGACCGCTCTGATCCATTGGAGCTATAAGCCCGTGCTGCATTTCGGTTGTCAAAGAACGTCGCATATTGCATTGCCCCGGCAGGATTCGAACCTGCATGAGCGGCTTCAAAGACCGCCGGCTTGCCGGATTAGCCGACAGGGCAGCCGTCGATCCGGCGATCCGACGCAACGTTTTGCGCGCCGGGACGGGCGGACCGAATACCGCAACGAATGCCTAAACAGACGGTGCGGCGATTTTCAATTGTGTTGGAATAGGCGGAGAGAAGTTATGCGCTGAGGCGATAACCGTTCCGCGTTTTTCGGCTGGATGGCGATGACGCCATCGTGACCAGCGGATGGGTACTGCCGGTGGAGCGCCGGGTATCTCGCGCCAATCGACCGGTTTCCCGCTGGACCTGCGCCTGGGCACATAGGCGCCAACCGCGATGGTTCGCGCTGCGCTTGAGAGAGGAGAATTGCTCGTGCCGGGCCTGAAACATAAACACCTCGGGATTCTGGCTCCCAGACCAGGATTCGAACCTGGAATCTCTCCAGTAACAGTGGAGCGCCGTACCAGTTGGGCTATCCGGGAATCGTCCGCCCCTGTTGCGGACAGTTCTGACAGTACAACACCGGCCCAGGAAATGCAAATGAAATGTTTAAAGAATTATATAGACAGGTCAGGCGGTCAGCAAAATTCCCAGTCCGCCGGTGATCGCGTAGGTGAGGAAACTCGCCAGCGTCAGCGCCTGCGCCGGAACGATTTGGCGCGTGTGGTCGGAGTGTTCGATCAGGATCTGCGCGGCAATCGCACCTGGCACCAGCGAGGTCCAGCCGAGCAAGCTGCCCAGCGGCAGACCCCACACCGGCAGCAGCGCAATGAGAATCTGCGCGAGGAGAATCCAACCGGCAAACAGGAGGCTCGCGCGCCGCCGGCCCAGCCGCACCACCAGATTGCGCTTGCCGGCGGCGCGGTCGGCGTGGTAATCGGGAAATTCATTGATCCACAGAAACGCGGCGATCAGGATGCCCAGCGGCAGGCCCGCCGCCACGATGGTCAGCGGCAGCGTGTGGCGTTCGAGCAGATACAGGCCGGCGGCAATGAGCGGCCCGTAGGCGGCGGCGACAGCCAGTTCGCCCCAGCCGCGGTAGGCCAATTTCAACGGCGGCGCTTCGTAGAAATACGCCAGCCCCACGCCGGCCAGGCCGATCCACAACACCCGCACTTCGCACCCGATCACCACCGCCAACCCCGCCGCAATCCCCAGCCCATAGGCCACCGCTGCGATGGCGATCGTCTGGCGGCGGGTGAGCAACCCTTCGACCAGCACCCGCTTGCCGCCGGAGAACGGGCTGCGGTCATCGCTGCCGACGGCGAGGTCCGCGCCGGAGTCGAAATCGAACAGCTCGCCCGAAGCCGCCTTCGCGACTTCCAGGCAGAAAATCCCGAGGACCGCAACGAACAGCCAGGTCCATTCGAGCGGTCCGTCGTGCCAGGCGACACAGGCGCCCAGGAATAAGCCGGCCATCGAAGCCAGCGAGATTTTCGGGTCGGCCAGCCGCCACAGGCCCAATCGAAAACAGCCGCGCGGCGCGGTGATCGGCTCGGCCGCCTGCATGGGCGTGGCCAGGATGGAGAAGGGCTCCAGGACCGGGTTGGGCAGGACCGGGCCGGGATCCCGGCGGTCGGCGTCGTGGGCGGTCAGCGGCCGCGGAATGCCCGCCGGGGGCGATTGGTGTTGCATGGTCGGCTTCTCGACATGCGCTGCCCGGCGGTCCGCGCGGCGGCTGGGGCGATCTGCATCGCGACCCTGACGACCGGAGCTGGCGGTATATATAGCAAGTTGAATGCCAGCGGAAAAGGGCTGTCAGTTGGGCCGTTCGCAGGCGTTTGACGCTGATTGGGGAGCGCAAGGCCGCGCGCGCGCCGAAAAGTCGGCACGCACCTGCCAACTTCCCAACATCCCCCGCGCGATTCAAGGGAAGCTGCGCTGGTGGCGCGACAGAACATTCCGCCAGGCGATGAACAACCTGTTAGATCTGCGGCTTGACGGCGCTCAGATGCGCCGAGGTACGCGCGCCGAGGTTCAGGTAAATTTCTTCGGTGGTCGTGGACTGATTCAGCGTGTAGAAATGCAGGCCGTCGGCGCCGCCTTGCAGCAGCCGGTCGCACATGGTGGTCGCCCAGGCCACGCCGATGCGGCGGATGGCGTCGGGGTCATTTTCGAATTCGGCCAGACGCCGCGCCAGCTCGGCGGGGATTTTGGCGCCGCACAGCGAAGTCATCCGTTTGACGCCGGCCACCGAGAGAATCGGCATGATGCCCGGCAGGATGCGCTGCTTGATGCCGATTTTCCGCGCCCGTTCGACGAAGGCGAAAAAATCGACGGGGTCGAAAAACAGTTGGGTGACCACATAATCGGCGCCGCGGTCGGTTTTGCGCTTGAGGTTCTCCAGGTCGCGCTGCAGATCGCGCGTTTCGGGATGGCCTTCCGGGTAGCCCGCGACGCCGATGGAAAAATCCCCGGTCTCGCGGATCAGGCCGACCAGTTCGTCGGCATGGGCCAGGCCCCCGTCGGTGGGGCGGAAGTTTTCGCTGCCTTTGGGCGGATCGCCGCGCAGCGCCAGCAGGTTTTCGACGCCGTGGCGGCCGTATTCGCGGATGACTTCGACCAGTTCGGCGCGAGTGGCGTTGACGCAGGTCAGATGGGCGACGGCGTTCAGCCCGACTTCGTTCTGAATCCGCATGACCAGGTGCCGGGTGCGCTCGCGGGTCGAACCGCCGGCGCCGTAGGTGACCGAGACGAAGCTGGGCGCGAGCTGCTTAAGCCGGTCGATGTGCTCGAACAGCGCTTGGGCGGCCTCGTCGGTCTTGGGCGGGAAAAATTCAAAGCTGAAGGTGCGCGCCTGCTGCTGGAAAACGTCGCGGACTTTCACGGGGGGCTCCTGCGGAGAACAAGAAACGGCGGCTGAGGGGCCGGGGCGGGGGATATATGAATCCATCCGCATACACGCATATTATACCGGCGTGAGTCTGGATTGCACGCGGAATCTGAACATCCTCTGCGATTGGCGCGGCCTGAAGGCCCGGCCTCCCCCGGGACCGTGGGCGGGCACGCCCGCGTTTGGCCCAAACCACGCATTCGGCTCCGCGCGCGGGTCCAGCCGGCGGAACGGCCGAGGCGTTGCTGCCTGCCTTCAGTGCAGTTCCAGACTGCGCCGGTAGGCTCGTGGCGCGGAGCCCACCCGCTTGCGGAAGACGCGGCTGAAATAGGCCGGATCGGCAAAGCCCACCCGCGCGGCGATTTCCTTCAGCCGCAGGTCCGGCTGCGCCAGCATCAATTCCTGCGCGCGGCCGATGCGGTAGTTTTCGAGGTAGGCCATGGGGGTGAAGCCGGTCACCTGTTTGAAGCGCCGCAGAAAATGGTAGAGGCTCATGTTGGCCGCCTGTGCGGCCTCGCGCAGCGCGACCGACTCCAGATGGTGCGCGCGCAGGAAGTTCGCGGCGGCTTCGATTCCCGCCGGCGCGCGGGTGAAGGCGGCGACGCTGCCGGCATGCAGCACGCCGTCCTGGAGATTCGCCAGGAGGGCCATCAGCCGCGCGGCGGCGCCGGCTTCGCGCCCCGGCGCCTGGGTTTCCACCTGGCGAAACAGCGCGCGGAAATCGCGCCGCATCCGCGCGCCGGCGGCCACCGGCAGCACGCAGGACCGGCCGGCGCTGTGCAGCGATTCGACGGCCGCCGGCACGCCCGGGCCGTCGAAGCGGACCCACATCATCTCCCACGGATCGGCCGGATCGGCGTGGTAGCTGTGCAGCTCGGACAGGTCCATCAATACCGCGCTGCCGGGTCCGGCGCGGAAGCGTTCGCCGCGGTACTCGCCGTCGCCCCACCCGCGGACGAAGTACATGATCTGGTGGGCGAAATAGCGCCGGTCGCGGCAGCCGTAGCCCGCCGCGCAGCGCCAGTGCGCGCCGTTCAGCACGTGCCACCAGATCTGGCGTGCCGGTGCACTGGCCAGGCCGGCGACGCTGGTGTAGATGTGGTAGGGGTTGCGAGCAATTTTATCCAAGATTAAAGCAAAAGCCTCCCCTACCGCCTGCTATCTGCCTGGCGTATTCTATCCCATGCGAGCACGATCGCACAAGTTCTCATCGGTCCCCCCGCAGGAGCCTGCCATGTCCGCCACCGCCCCGACCGCACTCAAACGGCTGTCGCCCGACGCGCACGGGCAATTCGAACGCGACGGGTTTTTGCTTGTGAAAGGCCTGGTCTCCCCGGCCGACATTCAGCCCATCGCGCGGGAGATCGACGATCTTCACGAACGCATGGCCGTGGCGGCGCCGGAGGATGTCCACGTCGCATGGGAAAAGGCGGAAGCCGACCGGCCGCGCCGCATCCGGCAGCTCATGAACAGCGAAGCAGTCAGCCCGGGCTTGAACGCGGTGCTGCGCCGCGGCGATGTGCTGGACATCGTGGAGGACCTGATCGGCGCGCCCATCGCGCTGTTCCACAGCAAGCTGCTGATGAAGGCCGCGCGCGACGGTTCGGTCACGCCCTGGCACCAGGACTTCGCCTACTGGAGCAAGGAAGGCAACCGGCCGGTGCAGGTGAATCTGATGCTGGCGATCGATCCCGCGACGCACGCCAACGGCTGCATTCAGTTCGTGCCGGGCACGCACAAAAACGGACTGGCGACGCATGAGCGCAAACAGGGGATGTCCTTCGGCGTGTTTCTGCCCGGCTATTTCGAACCGCGCGAAGGCGCGGTGGCGATGGAAATGGAACCCGGCGACGCCGTGTTTTTCGGCTCGCTGGTGATCCACGGCAGCGACGGCAACACAAGCGACCACGACCGCCGCGCCAATACTTTTGCCTACACCACCACCGGCGACCACAACGCCCATTTCCGCGAAATGCTGCGCGGGTAGCCGCCGCTCGCGGCCGAAACAAACCCGCAATCGCGCGCCGATTCTCAAACGCACCGACAGCCGACCCAGCAGCGTTTCAAAATTCGATTTGGCGGTGGTGCGGAGGCACCGCCCCCCCCCCTGGGAGCGCCGGTGTTCACACCTGTGCATTACCCACATCTTCCTCCTGCCCTGTTTGCCTTTGATTTTTGGCCCCCCCTCTCGATAGGAGGCCGCCTGTCGGTAGCCATGGGTGACCGAAGGGAACCCATGGACCCGGGTGTCGGCGCGAGGCTTCCAAGCGCCGACACCCGGGCAAAACGTTCTTCCGCGCGACCCGAGGCGATCGGTGCACACTCGCCCTGCTATCGTGCGAAACCTCACCCGCAGACACGTTCGCTACCCGCCGGCGCCCAAACCCTCCGAGGATGTGGGTAATGCACAGGCCTTCAGGCCGGCTCCTACTCTTCGCGCCAACGGCGCGAGGTAACAAAGCCAGGGGTTGCCGGAGGTCTTCCGCAGGCACACCCCTGGTGCGCGGTCCCCAGACCGCTCCGCGCGGTCCGAGGCGATGTCGCGCTTCCCACGTTCTTCCGCGCGGAAGGTCGCAGGCGACAGGCCGAAATGCATTCGCTTCGTTGAGCGCCGGGTGCGGGTCCGCGCGATGGCAGGTCGATTGCGCAGTTCTGCTTCGGATCGCGCGGAAGCGTTGCTGCGCACCGCTTTCCCAGCAGATGGCCTCCAGGCTGCGCCTTCCGGCCAACTGCTGGGCTACAACTCTGCCGCGCCCTCGGCGCTAAAAGCATCATGCGGGCGATCGCCTTGTGGCGGGTCTTCAAGAACGGGGCGATGGCCGGGGCTGGAAGGCAAAAAGCGTCAAAAAATGGGTGTGGGTTATGCTCAGGTCTGAAGACCGGCGGTCCCAGGCCGAACCAAGAGTCGGTGTGAACACCGGCGGTCCCAAGGGGGCGCTTCCTCCGCGCCACCGCCACCTTGAATGTTAATGCGCCGCGCGCGACGGCATCACGCGCCGACGGCGGCGTTCTTGCTGTCCCGGTCGCGGCGCTTGCGTTCCTTCGCGTCGAGGCAGATTTTCCGCAGCCGGATCGACTTGGGCGTCACTTCCACCAGTTCGTCGTCTTCGATGTATTCGAGCGCTTCTTCGAGCGACATCGAGCGCATCCCTTGCAGCTTGACTGTCGCTTCCTTCGACGAGGCGCGCATGTTGGTCAGATGTTTGGCCTTCGCGATGTTCACCTCGATGTCGCTTTCGTGGCAGTGTTCGCCCACGACCATCCCCACGTAGACTTCGTCGCCGGGATTCACGAAAAACGTCCCGCGGTCCTGGAGGTTGATCAGTGCGTAAGTCGTGGCGACTCCCGGGTCCGAGGCCACGATCACGCCGCGGCTGCGGTGCGGAATCTCCCCCTTGTACGGTTCGTATTCGTGGAAGACATGATTGAGCACCGCCGTGCCGCGAGTGGCGTTGAGCAGCCGGTTGCGCAGCCCGATCAATCCGCGCGACGGGCATTTGAATTCCAGGTGCGACAGGTTGCCGCGGGTCGCGATCGATTCCATCCCGCCTTTGCGCATGCCCAGCAGTTCGATCACCTTGCCGGTGTATTCGTCCGGGCAGTCCACCACCACCCATTCGACCGGCTCGCAGGTCTGCCCGTCGATTTCCTTCAGAATCACCTGCGGTTTGCTGACCGCCAGTTCGAAGCCTTCGCGGCGCATGTTCTCGATCAGGATGCTCAGATGCAACAGCCCGCGGCCGGAAATGCAGAAGGTGTCGGTGGCGGCGGTTTTGTCCACCCGCAGCGCGACGTTCGATTTGAGTTCCCGGTCCAGCCGTTCGCTGAGCAGCCGGCTGGTCACGAACTTGCCTTCCGCGCCGGCGAAGGGCGAGCTGTTCACGATGAAGTTCATCGAAATGGTCGGCTCGTCGACGGAAACATATTCCATCGCCGTGCCTTTTTCGACGTCGGCGATGGTTTCGCCGATGTGTACGTCCTCCAGCCCCGTCACCGCGACGATATCGCCGGCCGAAGCGTTCTGGATTTCCTGCTTGCCCAGCCCGGTGAAGTGTTCCATCTTGACCACTTTCCCGGTCATCCGGCTGCCGTCGTGGCGCAGCAGGGCCACCTGCTGCCCCGAGCGAATCGCGCCGTTGAACACGCGCCCGATCGCGATCCGGCCGGTGTACGAACTGTAGTCGATGTTCGACACCAGCATCTGCAGAGGCTCGGTCGCGCTGCCCGACGGCGGCGGTACTTTTTCCAGGATCGTCTGGAACAGCGGTTCCAGATTCACCGGCGTCACATCCATGTCCAGCGTCGCAACGCCCTGGCGGCCGGAGGCGTACACAATCGGGAAATCCAACTGGTCCTCGTCGGCGCCCAGGTCGATGAACAGATCGAGCACCTCATCCACCACCTGGCGCGGACGGGCTTCCGGCCGGTCGATTTTGTTCACCACCAGAATCGGCTTCAGATGGTGCCCGAGCGCCTTCTTCAGGACGAAGCGGGTCTGCGGCATCGGGCCGTCGAAGGCGTCGACCAACAGCAGCACGCCGTCGGCCATCTTCAGCACCCGCTCGACCTCCCCGCCGAAATCGGCGTGCCCCGGGGTGTCGATCACATTGATCTTCACGCCGTGGTACATCAGCGAGCAGTTCTTCGCGAGGATCGTGATGCCTCGTTCGCGTTCGAGGTCATTCGAATCCATCACGCAGGTTTCGACGGTCTGGTTGTCGCGGAACAGGCCGCTTTGCTTCAGCAGCCCGTCGACCAGCGTGGTTTTGCCGTGGTCGACGTGCGCGATGATGGCGATGTTGCGCAGGAGTTTCTGGTCGGACATGGTGGGGTTCACTTTGACGGTGTCCGCCGCACGCGCCGCCCGGGGGACGGGGGCGAGTGCGGGAGACGGGACTACAAACGGAAGAATAACACAATTCGAGGCGGGAATCCAGCGGCGGCTTCAGAGGGAAGGAGGGCGGCGGCGGCGCCGGCGGCGACGCGGCAGGCGCGCTGAACGTGGTTGGCGGTGCATGGCAGCTTATCCCTGGACGATGTATCGGAAACCGATGTTGTGCGCGCCGCGCAGCGGGTAGGCCGCAAACCGGCGCATCGACAGCCCCGGCCCGCCCAGAATTTCCGGCGCGCCGCGCAGCACATAGAACGGCAATTCGCTGCCGCCCAGACTCTCGTACACGTAGGTCTCGACTTCAGTTTCGGCCGCCGGCGCTTCCATCCCCGGCACCGCCGCGTTCGGGACGAAGACCGAGACGTTGGCGTCGCTCTTGAGCGTGTGAAACTTGTTCTTGTCGAAGCGGCTGTATTTGGTTTCAAATTCGTGGTAGCGGTCGATCGTCCAGTGCCAGCCGAAGCCCAGCAACTGGTCGATCCGCTGCGGATCGCCCGATTCCTTGTCCTTGCCCAGGTCGCGGCAGGTGTCGAGCAGCAGCTTTTCCCACTCGCTTTTGCGGACCATGTAGAACTCAGCCAGCGTCTTGCCTTCCGTGCCGAAGAAAAAGTTGAACTCCTTTTTGTTGCGGTCTTCCCACGGAAACAGCATTTTCTGGCGCGGGTCGATTTCCACCCGCACCGGGCCGTTCTTGCGGCTCAGGTCCAGCGGATTGAGCGGCCACGACGCGCAGCGCTCGAATTCCGCCTCGTTCGGCAACCGGATGTTCAGCCCGGAAAGTTCGGCCAGAAACGAACAGTACGCCGCCGCTTCGAATAACGTGATGCCCGTGACCGGGCGGTCCTTCCAAGGCACCGGGCTGTCGTGGCGCGCCGAAGCCGCATTGCTGAAGCCGCCGCCCCCAAAGCCGGCGCCGGCGCCACCGCCCCCACCGCCGCCAAAACCGCCGCCCCCGAAGCCGCCGCCGCCGGAGAAACTCCGCGCCGCGGGGCTCGCACCCGCCCGCTGCTCGGCCTCCCCGAAGGGATTGGTCCAATCGGCCGAACGCGGGTACAGCACGTAATTCAGCGGAATCGGCTGCTCCAGCGACTTCAACTGACGCACCGCCTGCATCAGCCGGAACAGAAATTTCTGCGACTCGGTAACCGGGCTGCCGCGCTCCAGCGAATTGCGGTAGCGCCGGTCGACCCGCAGCGAATAGCCCACTTTCATCTGGTCGAGCAGATAGTGAATGTCGGTGATGATCCGGCTGCCGTTTTCGGTGTAGAACCGGCCCAGCTCCTGCAACCGGAACGGCGGCAGCTTGAATTCGTATTCGTCGTTGCTCGAAAATATCGCCAGCCGCAGAAAGTATTTGCAGACGAAGATGACGCGGTCGAGCACCTCCTGGCGGCTTTGCGCTTCGGGAATCCGCGACAGTGCGGCCTCCTCGCGCGTTTCGGTCGCCAGGAGCAGGCGCTGGATTTCGAACTTGATCGACATGATGTACGCTTCGACGAAATTCTGCACGTCGGCGTCGTACACCTCCTCGAAACTCTGGATGTCCCCCTCCGCCCGCTCGTAGGGCATTTCCACCCGGTCCACCCGCAGCTTGATGTCTTCCCAGATGTGCCGCCAGATGCCCGAATAGTTGAACATCGGCATTTCCTGGCCGCGCGCCACGTAATGCAGGAAACTGCGATATTCGCCGTTGGTGACCATCCGTTTCTGCATGTAGAACGGATTCACGAAGACGAAGGTCGGCGGCGTGCTGTCGAGAATGTTCCCGATGCACAGGCTGCGTTCCTTGTCGATGGCGCGGATCCACGGCGCCACGTTCTCGATTTTCTGCCCCATCATCATCACCGTCGGCGGCAGAAACACCGTCGCCGAACGGATTTCGCCCTGCGACGCGCGCGGCGGTTCGACCACCGGCGCACCCGCGCCGGCGGCGCCGGAAGCACTGGGGGAAGCTGGACCGGCGGGAGGCGTGGTCACGAGCGCTCTCCCCTGGGGGGCCTGGCAGGCCTGGCAGGCATGGCGGGCACGCCGACAGCGACAGTGCGCAGGCAGGCCGACCCGCCGGCTCGCCGCCAAGCAACACGCGCCCCTTCGCACGCCGAGTACGCACGCATCGGCCGACCGGCCCGCTGAATGCCCGCGTGCGGGCTAGTGACTGGCGCCGACATCCACTTCAATCGGGATTTCCCTTGCCACGACCGTCTTGCCGTCCCGCACCATTTGCAGGACCAGTTTGCCCTGGTAGGTATCGGCCGGGATGTCCGAGGATACAAACACTTTGTATTTCAAATCGATCGCCTTGCCGTCCACCAAGTGGGCCGGATCGACGCCGTCCGGCAACGAGTACGTCAGCGCCGGAACCTCCCCGGCGGCACTGAACACCGGGTGATTGTTCCGGTCGGTCAGGCTCACCAGCGACACCTTCAACTGCGCGCCGGCCGCGCCCTTGGGCGTGAAACTCACGGTGCTCGACGATACCCCCGCCTCGTGCGCGTCCACCAGCAGCACGGTGCGGTCTTCTTTCTTTTGCAGCCCCGCGATGTCCGCGAAGGCCGGGTGCTCCTCCTGCAAGCTGACCTGCACCGGGACCTTCCGCACCGGCAGCGAACTCCCCGGCACCGCGATCACCAAGCTGCCGCTCAGGTCGCCCTGCGCATTGGCGGGCACCGTGCCGGCCAGCCACAGCTTGCCGTCCTCCTTGACGACCTGGAAAATGCCCTGCTTTTCCGCGTGGGTCGGCTCGAAGTGCACGGTGAAATCGCGCGCCGGTTCGATCGCAATCGCCAGCGGTTCCTTGGACCGCACTTTTTCGTCGGCGCGCACCTGACCCAAGTCCACCGGCGTCGCCGTCAGTTTGTACACCGTGGCCGCAATGTCCGCGGTTTCCGGCGCCGGCGTGCCGCTCACACCCGTCGGCGTGGCGGTCAGCTTGATCGCCTGCGGGCCCGGCGTCGCCGCGCGGAAGTCAGCCTTGGCTTCGACCGGCTGCTCCTGCTGCGCCTTCAAACTCCCGTCGGCCGGCGTGACCGTCACCTTGGCGTCTTTCGGCTCGACACCGATGCTGAACTGCACCTGGTCGCCGTGAATCGCGCGCAGCGTGAGCTTCACCGGGGCCGGCGCCTGATCGCTCCACAGATCGCCCAGATCGGTCTTGGCCGGCGCAAACACCAGCGGATGGATCCGCCCACCCGGCCGATATTGAATCAGCGCGGTGCGCTCCGAAGTCCACACGCCGTCGCTGCCCACCGCCGCGTGGACGGTGCCCACCAGCGTCAGCCGCACCTGGCGGTCCTTCTGACCCAGCAGGTCGGGGCTGAACGAAAAAGTGTGCTTGTAGACGATCACCGGCTTGCCGTCGACGGTCTGCCGGCTGTGCTCGGTGAAGATGGTGTACGGGCAAAGCAGCGTGTGATCGCTGTCGAAGGCCGCCGACAGGCCAATTTCGCCCTGCTTCTCGAAGTAGTCCAGGCCCTCGGGCGAGGAGGAACTCACCGCCACCTCGACATCGATCGGATCGCTGCCGTAGAACACCGGCGGCGGCGTGGCGCCGGTGAAGTTGAAATCGTAGGGCGGCTCCATCATCACTTTGAAAATATCGACCTGCCCATGAACCTCGGGCTGGTATACGCCCGGATCGGGCTGCTGAATGTTGATCACCTGGTAGGTGGTCGGCCACTGGCCGGCGCCGGCGGGCGGATAGCGAAAGACCTGGCCGGCGGCGGTTTTCGGCGCGAGGTTCAACGGATGGCCGTCCTTGATCACCCCGGCCAGATCGGCCGTCGGATCGTCCTTGGCGCGCACCCCGATGTAAATCAGCCGCTTGGCGCCCGGCAGCAGCGTCATCGGTGAATTATTCGCCGCGCCGGAGAACTCCCAGTAGTTGTTGGTGGAAAGCGCCAGCTTGAGGTAGCACTCCAAAAGGTCGCGCGCCTGCAAGACCACTTTCTTCGCGCCGCCGGTCTGCGCCTGCATGGAACTCAGCGAATCGTTGTCGCTGTCGGCGGTCAGGCCGATGGTGTTGATCCGCCAGCGGTTGTCGACGAACGGAATCACCGCGCGGTCGATGTCCTCGGCCGTGTCGTCCGGCTTGCCGTCGGTCATGAACACCACGTTCGAGTCGGGATTGGCGTGCGCGGCGCTCAGCATTGCCTTCGTCAGATTCAGCGCGCCGGAGTAGTTGGTGCCGCCGTTGCGGTACTTGGCCACGTCGCGCATTTCGGCCTGCAGGCGGCTGCGGTCGGCGAAGCTGGTCACTTTCTGCATCGGAATCTGCACGATCGGGTTGCCGGAGAAACTGATCACGCCGATGTTGTCGCCGGTGTTGGCAATCGCCAGCGCCACCTGCGCCGCTTCGCCGGTCAGCCGCAGCGGGTCGTTGTCGGTCATCGACCCGGAGGTGTCCACGACGAACAGCATGGTCTGGCCGTGCGCATCGTAGGAGGTCGTGAGATTGGCCGGCGAAAGCGGCTCGCCGCAGCCGGCGGCGGCCCACACCAGCAGGCACGGCAGCAGCAAAGCCATCAGCAGGCGGGGAAGCAGACCGGACCGCATGGGAGTCTCCCGGAAATAGCACCGAACCATCGCCCACGACGGCGCCGCCGTCGCGTTCGTAACCGATTCAAACGCAAGAAACTTCCCGTGCCGCCATCGGGGAAGTTCCAGACCCAAAAATGCGCCGCCATTGTACCGGGGGGCTACCCACTGACAAGCACGATGGCCTTCTGAACCGGCACGCCGGATTTGTTCAGGAAGCCGCGCTGCTGCACCCCCAGAATCGTACCCAGTTCCCGGTCGGAACTCAGCTTCCGCCGCTCGTACTTCGACGGGCTGTAGCTTTCGTCGAACTTCTGCCCGATGCCGACGTAGATTTCGCTGTAGCCGGAGGCCTTCAGGAAGTCCACCAGCTTGCCTTCCACCGCGTCGAGACTCTTGTCGGGGTTGCTGTTGTGCAGCGCGTTGATGGCGTATTGGCAGACCTGCCGCTGTTTCTCGTCGTCCGCCCCCGCCAGTTGGCGCGTCAGGTTGCGCAGCTCCTTCAGCGACTGCGCCCGCAGTTTGGCCTCCGCCGCCTTCGATCCATGCGGCTTCACCAGCGCCGCCATCCCGCCCACGATCGCCCGGCCCAACTCCGAGCTTTCGCCCGAACTGACCAGCACGGCCGGCTTGAGCGCCGCGCTGCCATTGACCTTCAGCCCGTGCCGCGCGACCATCAGCGGCGTGCCCTTGGCCGCGGAGTGAAAGGTTTCGATCGTTTCGGCCCCGGCGTTCACCGCCGCCTGCACGCCTTCGCCCGGCACCGGCACCACCTGGATGCCGTGGTCGTGCAGGAAGTCGGCGATTTCCTTCTGGACGGCGTTGCCCGCCTGCACGATGTCCTCGGCGCCTTCGGCGAAACACTCGGCCAGAATCTTGTCGATGAAGCCGATGCAGTCGCCGAGCAGCTTGGCCACCTTGCTGGAACCGCGCTCCGCTTCCGGCAGGCTCTCGATGATCGACACGGCTTTGGCGGTGAATGCCAGGTCACCGGCGGGCACCGCGATCTGGTTCTTCTCGATGAAGTCCTTGAATTTGCTCAGCCCCTTGGCGACCTCCAGGCCGCTGCGCCCCCCACCCGACCCACCCGACCCGCTCGACCCGCTCGACCCGC
>JBOHNC010000266.1:0-4683 GCA_050730415.1 Planctomycetota bacterium | reverse complement strand
GGTCTGCTCCTGTCGGGCGTCGGCTGCGGGTCGAGCGCTCCGGCGGCGCCGCCGCCGCCCGCCGTCGCCGCCGCGGTGACGACGAGCCCCACCGCGCCGCTGGCGCCACCGCCGCAAGTCGCCGACCCGGCGCTGCCTTTCGCCTTTCAGTTCACCCCGACGGTCTACGCCGGCGCGGCGCCGGTGGGCGATGCCGGCTTCGCGGCCCTGAAGCGGCTCGGCATCCAGACCATCATCAGCGTGGACGGCATGACTCCGGAGGTGGCGCGCGCCGAAAAGTTCGGGCTGCGCTACATCCATTTGCCGATCCGCTATTCGGGTGTGCCGGTCGAGCGCGAACAGGAAATCGCCAAGGCCATTTTGTTTCTGCCGGGCAAGACCTACATTCACTGCCACCACGGCAAGTTTCGCGGCGCATCCGCCTGCGCCGCATCCTGCGTGGTGGCGGGGCTGATCAGCAACGAGCAGGCGCTCATGGACATGCAAACCATGCAGACGGCGCAAAGCTACGTCGGGCTGTGGGCCTCGGCGCGGACGGCGCAGCCGGTGCCGCGCGCGCAACTGGAGGCGTTGCAGGTGGCCTACAAATCGGTGCAGCCGATCCCGCCGCTGGCTTCCACGATGGTGCTGATCGATCACCACCACGACGCGCTGATCGAATGCCAGCAGGCCGGCTGGCGGATTCCAACCAAGAACCCGGATTTCGATCCGCCGCACGAGGCATTGCAGGTGCGGGAGTTTTTCCGCGAACTGCAGCGCACCGTCGATTTCGCCGGCCGGCCGGCCAATTTCCAGCAGTGGACGCGCGACGAGGAAACCGCGGCCGCCAACCTGGAGACCAAACTCGACGCCTGGCAGGCCGCCAAGGCGCTCGCGAGCGCCAAGCCGCCGGCCGAGATCGACGCCGCCTTCGCCGACATGGACCGCACCTGCGTGGCCTGCCACAAGATCTACCGCAACGTACCGCAAAAGTTGGCCGCGCGGTAGATTTAAAACAGTGAAGGGAATTCAAGGCGGCCGCGCTGCCGAACCGCGGCGCGCAATTCCGGAGAGCCAGCGTTTGATTTTGGCCGGTCCGGACCATAATTTCGAGCGCCGGCGCCTGGCGGGGGTGTTTCCTCCGCCGGCCCGCGCGGCGCGCGAGTGCTTTCCATGTCCACCTTCGGTTCCAGCGGCCCTGGCGGTCCGCCCGACGCAGCGGCGGGCGCGGCTCTCGATCGCCCCCTGCTGATCGCCGTCGAAGGACCGATCGGGGTGGGCAAGACCGCGCTGGCCAAGCGGCTGGCGCAGCATTTGAACTTCCGCCCGGTGCTGGAAATTCCCCAGGCCAATCCCTACCTGTCGCGCTTCTACCACCGCCGCAAGGAAAATGCCTTTCGCACGCAGATGGCCTTTCTGATCGACCGCTTCAAGATGCTGTCGGCGCTGGGCCAGGGCGAACTGTTCACGCAGGGCGTGCTGACCGATTTCACCCTGTACAAGGACCGCATCTACGCGGCGCTGAACCTCGACCCCGAGGAGTTCCGGCTGTACACACACATGTTCGAAGCGCTGCGCGGCTACTGCCACGCGCCGGACGCGATCGTCTTCATGCGCGCCGACAGCCGCGCGCTGCATCAGGCGGTGATGCGCCGCAAGCTGGTGCATGAATCGAACATCGAGGGCGCCTATGTGACCGGGCTGTGCGAAGCCTACCAGCAGTGGGCCGACCACGACGCGCCGGCGCCGATCGTCACCGTGCACGTCGATCCGCTGGCGCAGAAACCGCCCGGGCAGGAGGCCTTCCTGACGGTGGTCGATTCGCTGCGCAAGGCCGTCGCGACTGGAACCGCGCAGACGGCCAACGCCGGAGGCGATTTCTTCCGCCTCTAAATCCGGGCGGTCAGGTTTTTTCTTCCCCACCCCAACCCAGGCAGGACAGCACATGGCCAAATTCAAATCCGCAGCCGACATCCGCGTCGCGGTCATCGGGTACGGCGGCGCCTTCAACATGGGCAAGCACCATCTGACCGAAATGAAACGCGCGGGCATGACGCCGGTGGCCGTGGCCGAACTGGACCCCAAGCGGCTGGAAACCGCGCAGGCCGATTTTCCCGGCATTCAGACCTTCACCACCGTCGAGGGAATGCTCAAGAAATCCGGCGCCCACATCGCCAGCCTGATCACGCCGCACAACACCCATGCGCCGCTGGCCTTGCAGTGCCTGAAGGCCGGGGTGGGGGTGGTCAGCGAAAAACCCTTCGCCATCACCACCGCCGAATGCGACGCCATGATCGCCGCCGCGAAGAAAAAAAAGCTGCTCCTGAGCACCTACCACAACCGCCACTGGGACGGCTGCGCCCTGCACGCGGTGAAGACGGTGAAGTCCGGGGTCATCGGCGAGGTGGTCCGCATTGAAGCCCACATGGGCGGCTGGGGCCAGCCGCGCGACTGGTGGCGCACCAGCAAATCGATTTCCGGCGGGATTCTCTACGACTGGGGCGTACACCTCCTGGAATATTCCCTGCAAGTGATCGGATCGGACCTGGTGGAAGTCAGTGGTTTCGCGAAGAAGGGCTTCTGGGCCGCCAAGACCGCCTGGAAAAAAGACTGCAACGAGGACGAAGCGTTCGCGGTGGCGCGGTTCAAGTCCGGCGCCTGGATCACGCTGACGATCAGCCAGCTCGATTCGCGACCCAAATGGGGTCAGGTCGAAATCACCGGCACCAAGGGCACGCATGCGTTCGACAACGGCAGCTTCGAAACCATCACTCACGACGGCGACAAAACTGTTGTCACCAAGGGCCGCAGCCCGGAATCGGAAGGCTGGCGTTTCTACCAGAACATTGCCGACCACCTGACCAAGGGCACCGCGCTGGTCATCACCGGCGAGTGGGCGCGCCGCCCGATCCATATTTTGGACCTGGCCAACCAGAGCGCCGCCAAGGGCCACGCGCTGGCTGCCAAATACAAATAGCGCACGGCCGGCCCATCCGTGGTAGATTGAACGTCCCCCTCTGGAGGCTTTCCCGATGCAGATTCCCGGCGAACTTAATCCCTCCGTGCGGTTCCTGATGGGCCCCGGCCCGTCGGATGTCCATCCGCGGATTCTGAAAGCCATGGCCACCCCGCTGGTCGGGCACCTCGACCCGCAATTTCTGACCATCATGAACGACATCAAGGCGATGCTGCAGGCCGTCTTCAAAACGAAAAACGACCTGACCTTCGCGGTCTCGGGCACCGGCAGCGCCGGCATGGAAACGGTCTTGGTGAATCTGCTCGAACCCGGCGACGAGGCGGTGATCTGCATTCACGGCGTGTTCGGCGGGCGGCTGGCCGACATCGCCGGCCGCTGCGGCGCGACGGTGACCAAAGTCGAAGCGCCCTGGGGCACGCCGATCGATCCGCAACAGGTGGCGGCGGCGGTGGCCAAGGGCAAGCCCAAACTGGTGGCGATCGTGCATGCCGAGACCAGCACCGGCGTGCGGCAGCCGCTGGAGGAAATCTCGAAAATCGTTCACGGCGCCGGCGCGCTGCTGGTGGTCGATGCAGTCACCAGCCTGGGCGGCATCGATCTGCGCGTGGACGACTGGAACATTGACGCGGTCTACAGCGGCACGCAGAAGTGCCTGGGGGCGCCGCCCAGCCTGTCGCCGGTGAGTTTCAGCGCGGCGGCCGTCGCGGCGCTCGAAAAACGCAAAACCAAAGTCCAGAGCTGGTACCTCGATATGTCGATGGTGCGCAACTACTGGGGCGCCAAACGCGCCTACCACCACACCGCTCCGATTTCGTCGATCTACGCGCTACGCGAGGCGCTCCGGATGGTGCTGGAAGAAGGCCTCGACGCGCGCTTTGCCCGCCACGCGAAAAATCACGAACGGCTGCGCGAGGGCTTGAAGCCGCTGGGGATCGAATTTCTGGTGGCGCCCGAATACCGCCTGCCGCAGCTCAATGCGGTGAAAATCCCGACCGGCGTGGACGATGCGGCGGTGCGCCGGCAGTTGCTGGATGAATTCAACATTGAAATCGGCGGGGGCCTGGGCGATTTCACCGGCAAGGTCTGGCGCATCGGACTGATGGGGGCGAGCAGCACGCCCAACCACGTCGACATGCTGCTGGCCGCGCTGACGCAACTGCTGCGCAAGTAGCCGCGCGACGGGGTTTCGCGCGCGCCGTGGACCAAACCGCGCGGGATGGTCCGACGCTCCAAAAAAGAAACCCAAACCGGGGAAGCGATTCCGGCCTGCGGCGTCCTCCTTAATAGGAGCCTTCACCGACAGGACGGGAAATGGCTCCCGGGGTGCAGCTCGTACCCAGGCTTCCCGCACGGGGAGCATCCACGGACCTCCGTGGGAGGTCGTCAGCGGTTTCCTCCAGCCCGTTGCTGAAAAGAGCCGCCCGCACACGAATGACCCTCGACCGGCGGAAGATTTTTTTCGACCCCCGGCGCGCGCTGCGCGGAAGCATTCGCGGCAGCGGCGGCGTCACATGCAGGCACAGCGGCGCAGCGGAGGCAATCAAAAGACCGAACGGAGCAGGCATCATGAGCGAAGAAAAAAAAGAGGCACCGGTTCAACGGTCGGTGGCCGAAATCGTTGCCGCGGCGAAAGCAGCCAAAGCGGCGCAGGCGGAGACGCCTGAAGCGGCACCCGCCACGCCGGCGCCCCTGCCTGCGGGCAGCGCCCCACCCGCCCCACCCGCCCC
>JBOHNC010000265.1:0-7047 GCA_050730415.1 Planctomycetota bacterium | reverse complement strand
GGCCCGCCCCTACAACACGCTGATGGGATGCTCGGGGCAGGTCTTTTCAAAGCCCAAAGCCCAAAGCCGAAAGCCCAAAGCCGAAAGCCCAAAGCCTAAAGCCCAAAGCCCAAAGCCCAAAGCCGAAAGCCCAAGCCAAAAACCCAAAGCCAAAAACCCAAAGCCAAAAACCAAAAGCCAAAAACCAAAAGCCAAAAACCAAAAGCCAAAAACCAAAAGCCAAGAAGCCGCGCTGGCGCGCGGCGCTCTCAGGGAAGAGACCGGCGGTTTCGGCGATTGGCGCGGTTAGGTGGTGGCAAGTCCGGCGCCGGTGGCAGCGGCGGCGGTGGCGGCGGCGGCTTTGGCGGCTTCTTCGGCGGCGCGGCGTTCGCCGGCTTTCTTGATGCGTTTCATCGAGAACAGGCCTTCGCGTTCCATTTCTTCGAGGCGCATGCGGACGAAGCGTTCGGCGGCACGCAGTTCGGGCAGGATTTTGAACTCCAGCGCGTTCACGCGGCGTTTGGTCTTTTCGATTTCATCGAGCAGTTTGCGGACGGCGGTTTCGACTTCGGCCGCGAACAGGATGCGTTCGATCAGCTCTTCGTAGGCCCCGGTGGCTTCGTGGATGCGGCCGGCCGGCGCGATCAGGCCCTGCGAGCGGCGGTCGATGCGGACTTTGAGCGACTTCGAGTCGATCTTCGGCACCACCACGCCCATCAGGTTGCTCTGCCCGACCTTGATGTCCAATTCGGCCGCTCGAGCCAGCGCGGCCGCTTCGACCGCCATCTTGCCTTCGACGGTTTCGGCCAGCGCCAGCGAGTGCGTGGCGCGGCGGAAGGCGGCCACCAGTTCGGCGCGCACGGTGCGGGCTTTGCTGAGCAGCTTGAAGAATTCGATGATCAGGCCGTCCCGCTTCATCTTCAGGATCTTGTGCCCGTTGATCGACAGCTTCACCTTGCGGCGCAGTTCGAGCAACTGCGAGCGGGTCGGTTTGACATCTAACGGCATGCGTTCCTGCTCCCTGCTTCGCCTCAACCTTCTCCGCTCAATCCGCGCAAGGTTTGGCGAGGACGGGTGGTGCACCCGTCCGGTGCCTTTGAAATCAGACTAATCGGCGGCGGCTTTTTCGGCCTGTTTCAAGGTCGGGTGGTATTTGTCGATGAATTTCTGGTCGAGTCGCGTGTAGTTTTCCTTGGGGATGTTGGCCAGCATCTTCCAGCACAGTTCGAGCGAATCCTCGATCTGCCGGTCTTCCTCACGTCCCTGCTGTACGAAGGTCTTCTCGAATTCGTCGGCGAAGTCGAGCAGCCGGTTGTCGCGTTCGGAAAGCGCCTCGCGGCCGACGATGGCCACCAGGCCGCGCAGGTCGCGGCCTTCGGCGTAGAACGCGTAGCACTGGTCGGAGACGGCCTTGTGGTCGTCGCGGGTTTTCTTGCCGCCGATGCCCAGGTTCATCAGCCGCGACAGCGAGGGCAGCACGTTGATCGGCGGATAGATGTGCTTCTGGTGCAGTTCGCGCGAAATCACGATCTGACCTTCGGTGATGTAGCCGGTCAGGTCGGGAATCGGGTGGGTGATGTCGTCGCCGGGCATGGTCAGGATCGGGTACTGGGTCACCGAGCCTTTTTTGCCCTTCACTTTGCCGGCGCGTTCGTACAGCGAGGCCAGGTCGGAGTACATGTAGCCGGGGTAGCCGCGGCGGCCGGGGACTTCTTCGCGCGCGGCGCTGATTTCACGCAGCGCTTCGCAGTAGTTGGTCATGTCGGTCATGATGACCAGGACGTGGTAGTCGAGTTCAAAGGCGAGGTACTCGGCGCAGGTCAGCGCGAAGCGCGGCGTCACCAGCCGTTCGATGGCGGGGTCGTCGGCGAGGTTCAGGAAGACCAGGGCGCGGCTGAGCGCTCCGGTGCGCTCGAAGTCGCTCATGAAGTACAGTTTTTCTTCGTTGGTGATGCCCATGGCGCAGAAAATCACCGCGAAGGGTTCCTGCGACCCGCGGACTTTGGCCTGGCGGGCGATTTGCAGCGCGATCTCGTTGTGCGGCAGGCCCGAGGACGAAAAGATCGGCAGCTTCTGGCCGCGCACCAGGGTGTTCATGACGTCGATCGAGCCGACGCCGGTCTGGATGAATTCGGAGGGCTGTTCGCGCGAGTACGGATTCATCGCCGCGCCGTTGATGTCGAGGCGCTTGTCGGGGACGATCGGCGCGCCGCCGTCGAGCGGCCGGCCGATGCCCGACAGCACGCGGCCGAGCATGTCCTTCGAGCAGTTCACTTTCAGGGTTTCGCCGAGGAAGGCGACGCCGGAGGCGCGGTTGATGCCGGAGGTGCCTTCGAACACCTGGACGACCACGACCTGGTGGGAGGTGTCGAGCACCTGGCCGCTTTTGCGAGTGCCATCGGAGAGGGTGATTTCGACCAGTTCGCCGTAGGCGACTTCGCCGACCTTTTCGAGGAACAGCAGCGGACCGGCAATGTCACGGATGGTGCGGAATTCTTTGCGCATGAAACCCTCTTCCTTTTGGCGTTTTTCGGAGCACAAAAACGACGGTCCCCGGTGTGCCGGAGGAGCTCCGGCGGGACGGTCGATTTTGAGCCCCAACATCATGCCAAACGCCCTTCATCTGGCAAGCGCCGGGGCTGAAAATCCTTTTTGCGCCGCAGGGGGATGCTTGGCAGCCGGCGGCCAGGGTCCAATCCGTCCCCGTATTTTCATTCGGAATGGGAGGCAATCGGCGCGCCATGTTTCCGGGCTTTTTTGTGCGAACCACTCCTTTTGGCCTCGATCACGGGGTAGATTGACCGATGTACAGGGTGGTTCGTGCGCCGAGCCGAAGCGGGTTGAATCCTTCGGCCTTCCGCGCAATGAACGGGTATACTGTTGTGTGGGCAGACACCGTTGAAGAGGATGACCCCCATGGCCGACAAAAACGACAAGGTCGCCGGCAGTGTAACCGGCAAATTTTACGTGGACTCCCAGTGCATCGATTGCGATCTGTGCCGGCAGACCGCGCCCGGCAGCTTCCAGCGCAATGAAGAGGCCGGCTACTCGTTTGTGTTCAAACAGCCGACCACGACGGAAGAGGCGGAACTTTGCGAGCAGGCCGCCGGCGAATGCCCGGTGGAAGCCATCGGCACCGACGGCGATGCGATCGAAGCCGCGGCCGAAGCCAAAGCGGACGCGCAACCGGCCGCGAAGAGTTGAATCGCGCCAAGAACACCAAGCCGCTAATTTGTGGGGTGCAGGCCGACGAAATGTCCTGAGCGCCTTGGCGTGCTTTGCGGCTTTGCGCGAGGCAATCTTCAGAGTTCTCTCGCCAAGAACGCCAAGCCGCCAAGGTGCTTGGTGCAGAACGACGAAATGTCCCGGGCGACTTTGCGAACTTTGCGGCTTTGCGCGAGAATGGTTTTGTTCTTCGCGCGAGGGTTTCTGCGAGCATGTGCGGCATTGCCGGCTATCAAGGTGATTTCGATCCGGGGTTGCTCGATGCCATGAGCACCGCGCTGGCGCATCGCGGGCCGGATGGCGCGGGCGCGTGGTTCGATGCGGCGGCGAAAGTCGGGCTCGCGCACCGGCGGCTGTCGATCATCGACCTGTCGCCCACCGGCGCGCAGCCGATGTGGAACCGCACGCGCCAGGTGTGCATCGTTTTCAACGGCGAAATCTACAACTATCGCGACCTGCGCGAAATTCTGATGCAGAACGGCTACGGCTTCAACGGGACTTCCGACACCGAGGTGCTCTTGAACCTGTATCTGCGCGACGGCGAGCGGATGTTTGCGAAGCTCAACGGCATCTACGCTTTTGCGATTTACGACGGCCGGGATGGATCGATGCTGCTGGCGCGCGACGGGCTGGGGGTCAAGCCGCTGTACTACGCCGCGCTGTCGCAGGGGGTGCTGTTCGCGAGTGAAATCAAGGCGCTGGTGAAGGAGCCGTCACTGCCGCGCGCGATCGATCCCTGGGCGGTGCACTACACGCTGAGCTACCTGTCGGCGCCGGCGCCGCACACGATGTTTCAGGCGGTGCGCAAACTGGCGCCGGGCGAAGCCATGCGGGTGCGCGGCGGAAAAATCGAGCGCTCGTGGTTTTTCTACGACCTGCCCTACGACCAGCCGATCGAAGACATTTCGGCGGCCGATGCCGCCGCCGAACTGCGCGAGACGTTGCGCACCGCGGTCGAACGGCAGATGGTGGCCGACGTGCCGGTGGGCGCGTTTTTGTCGGGCGGGCTGGATTCGAGCGCGGTGGTGGCTTTTGCGCGGGAAATCTCGCAGGCCGGTCGCGGCGGCGGAGCATCGCAGCGGCTGCAATGTTTCACCATCGCCTACGCCGAGACCGCCGACGGCGTGGACGGCATGACGCCCGATCTGGCCTATGCGCGGCGGCTGGCAGCGCAGTTTGACTTGGACCTGCATGAGGTTTCCATCGCGCCGGATTTCATCGATGAGTTCGAAGCGATGGTCTGGCAGTGCGACGAGCCGCTGCCCGATCCGGGGGCGATCAACGTGCTGGCGATCAGCAAGCTGGCGCGGGCGCACGGCATCAAGGTGCTCTTGAGCGGCACCGGCGGCGACGACCTGTTTGCCGGCTACCGGCGGCACTATGCGCTGGGATTGGAGCGGGCCTGGCAGTGGCTGCCGGAGGTGGGGCGGCGGACGCTCAAGCGCGCTGCGCGGCTCGCGCCGGCCGGCACTGCGATGGGGCGGCGGGTGGCGAAGGCATTTCACTTCGCCGATCTGGCCGGCGATGAGCGCATCGCGAGCTACTTTCACTGGATCGATCCGGGGTGGCAGTGGAGCCTGTATGCGCCGGCGTTTGCGGCGAGCTTGGGCCGGCCCGGATTTTCGCCGCCGCTGATGCAGTCGCTGGCGCGGTTGCCGGCCGGCGTCCCGCCGCTCGACCGCATGCTGTACCTCGATGTGAAACATTTTCTCGGGGACTACGGGCTGGTGTACACCGACAAAATGAGCATGGCGGCGGGGGTGGAGGTGCGCGTGCCGCTGCTCGATCCGGACCTCGTTGCGCTGGCGGCGCGGTTGCCGGTGGGGTTCAAGCAGAAGGGGCGGGTGGGCAAGTGGATTTTCAAGAAGGCGATGGAGGGTTTGCTGCCGCGCGAGATTTTGCGGCGGCCCAAGACCGGCTTCGGTGCGCCGATCCGGGCGTGGATCAAAGGGCCGCTGGCGCCGGCGGTGGATGAACTGCTGGCGCCGGCCGCGCTGGATCGCCACGGGCTGTTCGATCCTGCCGGCGTGGCCAAGTTGATCGCGGCCGACCGCGCCGGAAAAATCGACGCGGCCTTTCCGATCCTGGCGCTGATTGCGATCCAGATGTGGCTGACGCGCTTCGGCGCCTAACACCACGGCGCTATTTCGTGTCCCGGGGTGGTCCGCGATGGGTTCGACCCCATCCGGGGTCGAAGAGATTTTTTGCAACCGCTTCCCGTGGGTTCCCTGCGGCCCCCTGGACAGGGGGCCTTCGGTCACCCACGGCTAATTGAATTCGTGCCCCCTTCGGGGGCAAGAGAGCAATCGTTCGATTCAAAATAGCGCTGTAGAACGAGCAGGCTGGCAGGTTGCGGTACAAAAAATCACGGCTGTGAACAGACCCGAAAACCGCGCTGAGGGCGGTCTGCTGTTCAGGGGCTGTGCTTGGCGGGGGGCGCCGTGTGTGTGGCGGGTGGAGCAGGTGCGGGTGAGTTTGCGGGGGTGGGCACGGTTGCGGGGGTGGGCACGGGGGTTGGAGCGGGCAGGGCGGCGGGCGGCTGGTCGGTCTCGGGCAGGGGGGGCAGGGGCTGCGCGCCGGGGATGGTCGGTGTGGTTTCGGGCGGCGGCGGCAGGGGGGTGACCTCGGCTTTGCCGGTTTTTTTCTGCTGCGCGATATAGCGCGGGCGATAGTCGGTCAGCCAGACTCGTTCGCGCATCGTGTTGACCTTCTGATGGGCGGGGGTGCCCTTGATGGTGATTTCCTTCACGAACCCCTTGCCTTTGATGTTGCCGAAATCCGGCGCGCGGAATTCGATATAGCCGGCGTGGTGCGGCTTGGCGCCGTCGGCAAAGGTGGTCCCCGGCACGCCGCCGATGTAGCTGTCGTCCTTGGGCCAGGCGGTCGGAAACGGGCAGTTCAGCACCTTGGCGCCGTTCACCTCGAGCGAAATCGTTTTGTCCATGGCGCGGAAGGCCAGGGTGAAATCCTTGAACGGTTCGATGGTGGTGGGCGCGGGATCGGTCAGCGCGTAGTAGCGGTTGAAGCGCAGCAGGTAGAGCTGGGCGAATATGCGCGTTTCCAGTTTTTTGCCGTGGGCCAGATCGTATTCCGAAGTCTCCGGCACGAAGAACAGCACTTTCAGGCCGGTGCTCTCGCCCTCGTAGATGTAATCGGTGTAGAGTTCCAGCAGTTTCGCCCGACCGGGCAGATTGACGGTGGCGTCCACTTCGAGGTCGTTTTCGAAGGCATATTTGGAGATCAGCGGGAAGCCCGGCCAGGAGCGGCCGTTCTGGTCTTCGAAAATGGCGCCGAAGGTCCAATCGGCCACCAGCGAGGGAATGGTTTGTTTGGTGCCGGTCTCCGCCGCGACCTTTTCGGTTTTCCAGGTGTAGGTGATGGCGTAGCGGCGGCGGCCTTCGGGGCCGTAGATCGCGTCTTCGGGCAGGCCGGGCGGATTGTCGATCCAGTTTTCCTCCAGCCAGCGGCTGTCCTCGGAGGCCGGCAGCGGGGCGATTTTTTCGGCGTGGAGAACCAGCCGCAGCGGAATGGTGCGCAGGTCCCGTTTTTCCTGCTCATCGACCGGGTAGACATGCACGACTTCCGGCGGTTTGGTCAGGTTCTTGTAGGCGAAATAGATGAGGAAGGCGAACAGCATGCCCAGGAACAGGAACACGATCAGGGTGGGGATGGTGTCTCCGGCGGTGGGCTTGGCGACCTTCAGATGCGCGCGGTCGTTCTCCGGGCCGGGAACCGCGGCCGAAGCGCCCGGGGCGGCGGCGGCGGCGGCGGCGGTGGCAGGCCCCACCGTAGCCGAAGCCGCGACCGGCGGCGGAGCAGACGCAGGTGCGGACGGGTCTGGAT
>JBOHNC010000264.1:0-1874 GCA_050730415.1 Planctomycetota bacterium | reverse complement strand
GCCCAAAACGTTCTTCCGCGCGACTCGAGGCGATCAGGTTCCCGCCGCCTCCCATCGCGCGGAACCACACCTGCCCTGAACAGCACACATCGCTTCTACCCAGCCCCTTGAAGCGAAATCGGAAGGGGCATTAATTTTCTGGAATTCTTCTGATTCGGTGGTTCCGCTGAACCGGGCCCGTTTGCCGGACCCATTTGGATGGCGCTGCGCCGGGCCGGCGCTCAGCGCGCGGCAAACACTTCGCTATAGAGCTTGGCGTGGGCGGCGAGGAACTGTTCGCGGCCGTAGCAACCGGCACGGCGGCGCGCGGCGTCACGCATGGCCGCACGGCGTTCGGGCGCAGTCCAGAGCGCGGTCAGAGCGTCGGCGAGCGCCGCCGAATCAGGCGGCGCCAGGATGCCTTCGACGCCGTCGGCGATGAGCGCGCGATGGGCGGGAATGTCGGTGAGGACTTGGGGCAGACCGGCGCGCAGGGCTTCCAGCACCACGTAGGGCATGCCTTCGTAGCGGCTGGCGTTCAGAAATAAATCGCCGGCGCACAGCAGGGCATCGACATCGTCGCGTTCGCCGGTGAAGAGGGCGCGGTCACCGAGACCGGCTTCGGCCAGCCGCCGCTGCAGCACCGCGCCGGCGCCAAGGTGCGGAGCACCGAAGGATTCGCGGCGCGGCGCGGCAGATATTTCAGAGCGCGGCGAGGTGCTCGCGGGTAGAGCGACGGCGGCGGCATCGGCGGCACAATCGTCGGCCGCGGATTCGCCTTCGGCGCCAACGAACAGCATGCGCGCGTCCGGCAGAGCGGTCAGAAATCGCACCGCGGTCAACAGCAGCAGGCCGGGGTTTTTCTGCGGATCGAAGCGGCCGACCCAGACCGCCAGCGGCGCGGCGTCGGGAATGTTTAGCGCCGCGCGGATACGGCGGCGTTCAGCGGCAATCCAGTCGGGCGCCGCGGCGCTGCTCACGCCGTTGGCGATCAGCGCCATCCGGCCGGGTTCAAACCGCCAGCCTTGCGCCAGTTGGCGCTGGTTTTCGGTGAGCAGCACCAGCGCGGCGGCGTGACGGGCCAGGGAGCGTTCCAACACGGTGAGCGCAGGCCGCAGCAGGCCGCGCCACAGCGAATGGATTTCCATCGGAAAGGTGTGCGGCGTGTGGATCGCGGGCAGACCCAGTTCGCGCGCGGCCAACCGCCCGAGGCAGCCGCCCTTGGTGCCGTGCGAATGGACCAGCCGCACGTCGGCGCGCCGGAGCAAATCGGTGAGCCGGCGCAGGTCGCGCAGATCGCGGAAGGGCGCGGGGGTGCGCCGCATCGGCAGTTCATCCCAGGTGAATCCATCCGCTTCGAAGGGGCGCAGGCGGCGGCGGAAGGATTCGGAAAGCACGGTGAAGACGCCGTGGAAGCGAGCCACGCCGCGGCGTTGCAGATCGAGTAAATCCAAAATGTGACGCGCCACGCCGCCGCCGCCGGAGCGGGTGACGAGCGCAATTTTGCCGGGCAGAGGCGGCAGGTCGAGCGGGGCAAGCAGGTCGAGCGGGGGGTCGGCGCGGCAGGCGGCTTGCAGCTCCGGCCGCGCGGCGCCGAAGACACCGCTGGCCGGCCGGTTGGAAACGGGCGGCGGCACGATCAGGGGTGAGCTCCTGCGGAGTGCGCCGGGTGAGCACCGGCCTGCCCGGCAGGTCCCGGCAGGTCCCGGCAGGACCCGACAGGTCCCGAGAGGTCCCGGGGCGGCCGCGGGGGAACGATGATCGATCCGGCAACTCATGATACACTACCGCAGCGGGGCCGCGAAGTCACGCGGATTCGCGATTTTCACGGAGATGAGGATGGCCGAAGGGGATGTTCCCGGTCCGCACGGTTCACCGGGGCAGCCCTGTCCGCC
>JBOHNC010000263.1:0-13579 GCA_050730415.1 Planctomycetota bacterium | reverse complement strand
CCCCCCCCCCACGACCCTCCCAAAATGTTTTTCCGCGCGATCCGAAGCCATCAACGCGCGCCCGCCATTTCATCGCGCGGAGCCACACCGACCTGCGCCGCACGCACCGTTTTCAATTCACCTCCGCGCACCAAAATCGTGACATGCATTTTCCGAGGCGTTTATTTCGTTTCGCGCCGCGGCTCCCGGAACAACGTCAGGGTGCAGACATATTCTTCGAGGACCTGCCCACCGTAGTCGCGCTCGATCAATTCGACGATGCCGGCGTACAGCGCTTTGCGCTGGTCAGGCGGCAGCACGATGTGGTCGGAAAAAGTACCCAGCACCGCGACGTATTGCGCGGCGGTGAAAACCTGCGAGCAGGGGTACTCCTTTTCTTCGACCCGGCCGAAATGCGCAAGGCCGTCGGCCACCTGCCAGGCCAGATGGCCCTTCAGCCGCGTGCGATCGGCCAGTTCGGGTGCGGTGCGGCGGTAGATTTCCTGCATCGCGGCGGAAAAGTCGGTGCCGCGGTGGCGGGGCGAACCGGCCAGCAGAGCCAGGCAGCCGTGGGGCTGAAGCAACCCCGCGGCCTTGGCGAACCGCACCGTCGGATCGATCCAGTGCCAGCAGCGCGCGGCGAGGATCATCTCGAAAGCCGCGAGACCCACCGGCGGCGTCCAAGCTTCGAAGGTGCTCAGGATGAATTCAATCTGCGGATCGTTGCCGCAGCGAGCCCGGGCTTCGGCGATCAGTGCGGGGCCAATGTCGAGGCAGGTCACCTGGAAGCCGCGGTTGGCGATGAGTTCGGTCGCCTGGCCCGCGCCACAGCCGACTTCGAGAATCCGGGCCGCTTCCGGCAGGTTCGCCAGCCGCAGCAGATCTTCTGCCAGCGCCGGCGGATAGCCGGGCCGCGCCTGGCCGTACTGCCGAGCCACCGAATTAAACGATTCGCGACGTTCCATTCGAAAGCGGTCCTCCGCAAGCGATTGTAGCCGCGCTGCCGCGCGCGAGCCAGCGGTACCGGCGCAGACCTTGAACCAGCGCCCCGGCAGACACAGCCGATTGAGGAGCCGAATCGGGCTTGAACTTGATAGCCCACGCACGTATACTTGACGGTTGGATATACGTATAAGGTCCTTTGCCATGACCACCACCAAATTGACCCTGAGCGTCGACAAGGAACTGATTGCGCGGGCAAAACGCCTCGCGGCCGAGCAACATACCTCCCTGTCCGCCATGATTTCCCGGCTGCTCCGCGCCAACCTCGCCAACCATGCTGCGGCCGACACGCTATCGGACAAAGCGAATCGCGGGACCTCGCGGTTCGGCGCCGCCGACCGCGTTCCTGCGGGGCCGCTGACCCGCCAGGCGGCCGGGATGATTCGGCTGCCGGCCGGGAAGAATGATCGTGTGTTGCTCGAGGAAGCCCTGGCCGCAAAATACGAGCGGCGGCGATGAAACTGTTCGTCGATACCAATGTATTACTCGATCACATCGCCGCGCGGCAGCCGTTTGCTCGGGAGGCGGCGCACATCTGGGCGCTCAGCGAATCCGACCGGGTTCACGGCTACGTTTCGGCGATCAGCTTCAATAACGTCTGGTACATCGTGCGCAAGGCTGCTGGGCGCAAAGAGGCAGACCGTGCGGTCCGGCTGATCCGCGATGTGTTTCACACCGTGGCGCTCGGGGAACGTCTTTTGAACCGCGCCATCGACGCCGGTTTCGACGACTTCGAAGACGCGATCCAATTTCACGCCGCCGCGCAGGTGAAGGCGCAGTATCTTGTCACGCGCGATCCCGGCGATTTTCCGGATACGGGTCCGGCCATCCTGACGCCGGCGGAATTCTTGGGCATTGTTCGCCAGTAACCTGTCGCCGCTAGGCAATGAATGCATCGGCAAAGCGGAAGAAAAATCCAAGAAGCCGCGCTGGAGCGCGGCGCTCCCAGGGACGCCCCGGGCCTACCGGCGCGTGATTTCGATCGGCTTGCTGGCCTTGCCGGCTTTCAGCGTTTCGTCGGCGATGAGCATCAGTTTGGCGGCCATGGCCATGAATTCCTGCGCACAGGCCGATTCGGGGTCGCTGAGCACCACCGGGGTGCCGGCGTCGCCGGATTCGCGCACCGTCATTTCGATCGGCAGGCGGCCTAGCAGCGGGGCCTTGTAGTTGCGAGCGGCGCGGTCGCCGCCGCCGCTGCCGAAGATTTCATGCTTCTCCGAACACTTCGGGCAAATAAAGTAGCTCATGTTTTCGACCACGCCCAGCACGGCCACCCCGACCTGGTCGCACATCGACTTGGCGCGGTTGACATCGTCGAGCGCCACGTCCTGCGGCGTGGTGACCAGCACGGCCCCCGTGGCCGATACCAACTGCGCCAGGCTCAATTGCACGTCGCCGGTGCCGGGGGGCAGATCGACGATCAGATATTCGATTTCGCCCCAGGTGACGTCGCGCAAAAACTGGGTGATGACCTTGTTGAGAATCGGCCCGCGCCAGACCAGCGCCTGTTCCTTGGGCACCAGCAGGCCCATCGAAATCAGGCTGATGCCGTGGGCTTCGGGGGCGAGAATTTCGGTCTTGCCTTCGATTTCGCGGATCATCGGCTGGTCCATCGTGCCGAGCATCTTCGGCTGCGAGGGACCGTAGATGTCGGCATCGAGCAGCCCGACGTTTTTGCCGCTGATGGCCTTGAGCGCCAGCGCCAGATTCACCGCGACGGTGCTCTTGCCCACGCCGCCTTTGCCCGCGCCGACCAGGATGACATGGCGCACGCCTTCAATCGGCCCGGGCGGCGGCGGCATGCCGTGGCTGTGGCCGTGGTCATGGCCATGGCCATGGCCCTGCCCGCCGGCCGGAGCTGCGGCGAATTCCGCGCTGACCCGCGACACGCCAAAAATCGCACCCACCGCGACTTCGATGCGCGGGCCCAGCCCGCCGTCGCCGCCGGGGACCTCCAGCTTCAGCTTGACATGGCCGTTGTCGAAGATGTCGATGGCTTTGACGCAACCGGCGTCGGCCAGATTCTTGCCCGGCGCCAATTCGATTTTGCGCAGGGCGTCGAGAACCTGCTCGCGTTTAATCGGGGACAGCATGGCAGATCGCTCCGTTGTGTTTTTCCAGGTGTATCGGGCGCCCCGCGGATCTGCCGGTCCACGGGTTGCGGCGTGGCGGCCGGTCGGGCGGTTAGCCGCCCGCGACCGCGTCGTCTCCCTTGGCCTGGCTCGACTCGTCGCCGGTCTGGTCGATTTTGTCGGGGCCGAAGGACCGCACCACGATTTTCCCGCCAACCACGCTGATGCGAACCGGCTGATCGAAGGGATCGATCAATTGTCGGGCCAGATCGAGGGAATACAACTCGGGATCGCTCTGCGCCGTCGGCTCGGTCGGCGCCTGAGCAGCCTGGGCGGTCTGGGCGGCCTGAGCAGCCTGGGCGGGCGGGGCGGCGGGCGATTTCGATCCGCTGGATTTTGCGCCGGACGGTGCGGCGGCGCCAGGGACCTTGGCGACGTACATCTTATTGAGCGTCTGCATCAACGCGGCGGTGACCGCCGGGACCGACACCTTGCCGTCCTTGCCGGGCTTGAGCACCGCCGGGTCCACCTGCCCGATCGCGGTCGAGAACTGCCCCATTTCCAGCTTGAGCAGCCGGGCTTTGAGAATCGCGGCCGGGTCGCGCAGCTGGAAGTACACCGCCACCGCGATCAGGCCCGCGACCACCACCACCGCCAGCAGCAGCACCCCGCGGACTTTGCGCGTCTCGTTGCGGTCGCGATTGGTGGTGTGCAGCGCAACATTGGGCCCGACCTTCGCCTGGACCGACACTCCGGCCCCGCCCGCACCGCCCGCCGCGCCTGCCGAATGCGGCGCATCGGGCTTCAGCCCCACCTGTTTGGACAGATTTTGAGGCAGATTCAGAGCGGCGGCGGTGGGCTTTTTCTTTTTGCTGCTCTTCGCGGCATCGGCGCCGCCGTCTCCCGGTTTGCCGGCGGCCTGGAGTTTTTTGCGCGCTTCGGCGGCGGTGATTTTGGGCTTCTTTGCCGCCGGCTTGCCGCCGCTCGCTGGGTTCGTGTCCGCTGCCATGCCTGTGCCGCCTTCCGAGTGGCTCGTGGTGGATCGCTCGAGAGTCCGAACGATCAGATGCTGCCCTTGTTGTCGAGAATTTTCAGCGCCTCGCGCAACGACGTCCGCGCCCGCTTGATGCGCATTTTGATCGCCGAGACGGTGACGTTCATGATGCGGGCCACTTCCTCGTAGGGAAGGTGGCGGTTCTCGACCAGGATCAGCGTGGCCGCCTGTTCGGCCGGCAGGGCGGCGATGGCCTTGTCGAGGATGGCGCGCAGTTCATGCCGTTCGGCCTGGGTGAGCGGAATTTCGTCGCTGGCCGCGATTTTTTCGATCAGCCGGGTGCTTTCGGGGTCCGGGCCGGTTGGTTCGGTCAGGCTGCGGGTGCGGCGGATGGAATTCTTTTTGAGTTCGTTCAGACACAGGTTGGCGGTGATCCGGTACAGCCAAGTGGTAAATTTGGCGACCGGCTTGTAGCTCGCCGCCCCGCGGTAGACGCGCAGGAAAACCTCCTGCGTCATGTCTTCGGCGAGGTTGTGATCGCGCATGAAGCCAAAGCAAATGTTCAGCACGGCGCGCTGATGCCGCTTCAGCAGCACCTCGAAGGCTTTCGGATCGCCGTAGGTGGCGATCAGCGTCATCAGGTCGGTATCGTCCCGTCCGCTGAGGCCTTTGTCCTTGGACTTGGCTCCAGCATCGCCGATACCGGATGGATCGGTCACGGAAACTCCCTTGCATTGCGCCCGCGGCAGACCGCCGACAACAGGACAGCCGCCTTCCCCGGTCGAGGACGGACCTGCTGCCCCAGCACGCACATCGAAGATGGCCGGTGCGTGGCGATTATATCACAGGCGTCAGAGTCACCGGACAGAACGGTGCGGTCGGGACGCCGGAAGCGGGGGCGGGGAAAGCCGCCGGGAGAAATGTCGCGAATTCCCAGCGACGCCGGGAAAATTCGTTTACAATTTTCCCCTTGTCGAGTGCCCCCGGCCAGTCGGCGTCCGATGCGGTTTTCGCCTGCGCGAGCCCGCATCCGCCGTCCGCCGGACCGCCAAACCGGGCGCTCCACTGCCTTCGGGAGAGTTCTCCTTGCGATACGGTATCTTCGGCGACATCCACGGCAACTACGACGCCCTCGAAGTGGTGCTCGAACACCTGAAAACCGAGACGGTCGATTTTTTGATCTGCACCGGGGATATCGTGGGCTACGGGGCCGAGCCCTGCAAATGCGTCGAAACGCTGCGCTCCATGAACACCATCTGCCTGGCCGGCAATCACGATCATGCCGCCGTCGGGAAGCTCGACACCGAAATGTTCAACATCTACGCCAAGCGCGCCGCCCAATGGACGCGCGATCAGTTGAACCCCGACCAGCGGGAGTACCTCGCCAACCTGCCGTTCGTATTTCATTTTCCGTCCTTCACCGTGGTCCACGGCAGCGCGCATTCGCCGGAGGAATTCCACTACATCAGCGACATTTTCCACGCCGAGCTTTCCTTCGAAAATCTCGACACCCCGGTGCTGTTCCACGGCCACACGCACATTCCGATGAGCTTCTTCGACACGGTGCCGATGACCTACACGATGGACCATGAAGTGGTCATCGATCCGAACTCCAAGACCCTGATCAACGTCGGCAGCGTCGGGCAGCCGCGGGACGAAGATCCCCGCGCCAGTTGTTGCATCTATGACGACGACACCAAAACCGCGCATATCTTCCGGCTGGACTACGATGTCTCCGCCGCCGGGCGCAAAATCATCAAGGCCGGTCTGCCCGAAGCCCTGGCCGCACGGCTTGCCGCGGGCAAATAACCGCCGGCTAACCGGCTGAAATCCGTGCTGCTCTCTGTATACTGAAGGTGATCCGAACGGAGCCCGCGGCTCGCTGCCGCACCGCTCCGCCGGAAACCGGTGAGCCCTTTCCGCATGGCCAAGCAAAAGTTCGACTTCGATCAGCCCGGCGCCACCGCCCCCGCAACCCCCGCCGCGCCGGCCACGCCGGCGGTCGCCCCGCACCCTGAGGCCACCCAGGCCACCCGGGCCGCCCATCCGGTGCGGATTCCGGGCCTGCGGCACAGGCCGGTGCTGGTTCATCGGCCGACGCCGGCGGCGCTGCTGGAAAACCGGGAGCGCGCCGCGCTGAATGCGCTCTTCCCGGACGGTCGGGTCGAAAATGCCGACGGCAAAACCGTGCTGTGCTTTCTCCCCGACGGGCGGATCGAAGACCTGGCGCAGCGCCCGCAAGGGGTGCTCGCGGACGGCCGGCTGCGCGACCGCAGCAACCATGTCCTCGCGCAAATGCTGGACGGCACGCTGCGCTTCGAATCCGGGCACATTTTCGGCTACCTGGTGAACGGTCGGATCGAGAACGTCGGGCGGATCGCCGTCGGCCATTACACCCTGATTCCGGCCGCCGGTTCGGCCCCGCCGAATCGGCCCGGCGCAACTGCCGAGGCTGCTCTGCCGGCCGATGGTTGGCGCGATCGGGTGGCGGCCGTGGTGCTGCTTCTGCATCCCAATCTCTGGCAGGACGACCGGCCATGAGTTCCTCGCCGTGCCGCCCCCCTGCCCTTCCCGCCGGTCGCCGCAGTCGATTCGGCCGCCTCGCCCACCCCGGCGCGCAGCAAGTCCGCCGCTCGCCATGGGCCACGCTGCCGCGGCTGGGGCTGGGCCTCCTGATGCTGCTCACCCCGCTGCTGGCAGCAACCCGTCTGGCGGCCGCCGACGCCGGCGGCAACGCGGGCAATGAGATCGTGCTGTGCGTCGACCGCTACACCTTCACCCAGGCCGACATCGACACCACCGAAAAGATTTATCTGCGCAACGAGTGGATCGACCTCATGCAGGCCCGCCAGAAACTCGCCGCCAATTACACCGACGCCGGCGACGCCCAGGTCGCCGACATGGCCGACAAGCTGGAACGCCACGCGATCAGCATCCTGATCACGTCGGTGGAAACTTCCGAACAGATCCCGCCGGAAATGTTCAGCGAGGAACTGAAGTCCATCGGCGAGGATTACGATCGCAACATTCTGGCCACCTTCCCGACCCTCGAACAGTTCATGGATTACATGCAGTGGACGCCGAAGGAGCTCGAAGAAGCCCGCCGCCGCTACGTCGCCAACCAGGTGCGCCGCTGGGTGATCGGGCGGATTCTGCAGAATGAACCGGCGCCTACCGACAAGGAACGCCGCGACTACTACGACAAGCACAAGGATCAGTTCACGGTCGAGAAGGGCTACAAGATTCGCGTGCTGGTGCTGAACCCCGACAAACATCCCAACGCCAATCTGTACGCGCTGGCCGACGGCATCCGCAAGCAGTACCTCGACGGCAAGGCGACCTTCATCGACCTGGTCCGCAAATACTCCGACAACCCGCAGACCCGCGAAATCGACGGACTTTGGAAGTGCAAGGCGCCGGAGGTGGCCACGTTGGGGCTCAATCAACCCGGCGAGGAAGACTGGGTGACGCTGCGCACCGGCCGGGAACTCAACCCGACCTGGATCGATGCCGCGATGCAGCTCGATCCAACCCAGCACGACCGGCGCATCAGCCCGGTGCTGCAAACGAGCACCGGGTACTCGCTGGTGTACCTGGAAAGCACCCGCCCGGCGCGGCTGGTCGCCTACAAGGACGTGCCAACCAGCCGGCTGCTGGATCTGACCGAGCAGCACAAGAGCGAAATCGAAATCAACCGCTGGACGCGCGACCGGCTGTCCGATTCCCGAATCGTCTACCGCGGCAAGGTCGTGTCCTACTCGGAATTCTGGAATGAAGACCTGAATGATTGACCCCGCGCCTTCGGGCACCCCTTCAACATCCGCTGCGCCGTCCACCCCGCCCGCTCCGTCGCCCGCACAAGCGGATACGCACGCACCCCTGGGCGGCGAAGCACCCGCGCCGGAGATCTCCTCCGGCGAAGCGACGCCATGGGAAGGGGACCCCGGATTCCCGGTGGTGCCGGGGCGCGCCACTTACGATCCGCGCTGGCTGCGGAAAGGCATTCCACGCTGGCTGCATTGGATGCTCTTCTGCCTGTGGGCGCTGTTCGTGCTCTATATTCTGTTCCTGTTTTTCTTTCACACGCCGGGCGCGAAGGGCTTCATGGAACACCCGCCGCCGGGCGTGACCGCAAATCCGAACGCGGCGCCGGGGAAGCCGCAAGCCGCGCCTCCGCCGAACGCGCCCGCCACGCCCGCCACCCCCGCCACGCCGACGCACTGATGGGCCGGCAGCGAATGGGCCTTCACGTGCCGGTCTGCGACGCGGCCTTCCCCTGCATGAAACTTTCCAGCGCCTGCTGGCAGGCGGCCCGGTAGCCCTGCGCGGTTTTCTCCCAGGTGAAGCGGCGCGCGTTGGTCCGTCCGAGCTTGCCCACCCGGTCGCGTTCGACCCCGTCGGTGCAGAATTTTTCGATCTCCACCCGCATCGCCTTGAGGTCCTCAGCGTCGACGGCGGGCATGTCCGGCCCGGCGACCTCACGCAGCGCCGGCGCGTGCGAAATCAGCACCGGCACGCCGGCGGCCTGCGCCTCCAGCACCGGCATTCCGAAGCCTTCGACCTTCGAAGGCATGCACACCAGATCGGCGCGATGGTAGATCGCCGGGAGGGCTTCGGTCGGCAGGTAGCCGGTGAATTCGACCATCCCCCGCATGCCGTGGAAATGGATGGTGTCGTGCACTTCGCGGGACCGGTAGCCGAGATCGCCGACGATCACCAGCTTGTGCGTCAACTTTGAATTGACCCGGGCGGCGAAAAATGCCCGCAGCAGCGCCTCCAGATTTTTTTTGGATTCGATCGCGCCGACGTACAGCACGTACTGGCGCGGCAGGCGGTAGGTTTCCAGAATCGTGTCGCATAGGCTGTCGGTGGGCTGTTGGAAAAATCGTTCGCTCACCCCCCACGGAATCACCGTGATGCGCTCGGGCGGTAGCTTATACAGCCGGCAGATTTCCTCCCGCACGAAGGCGGTCGGCGCGACGATGGCGCCGGCCACATCCAGACTGCGCTTCATCCGGCGCTTCAAATGCAGGCGATTGGCGCGGGAGGCCAGCGCCGGATGCGTCAGCGCGATCAGGTCGTGCACGCAGACCACCGCCGGATGCGTCAGGCGCGTGGGCAGCGTGTAGAACGGTTCGAGCAGCACATCGCAGCGATGGCGGCGCAGAAACGATTCCAGGCGCCAGTCCTTCCACAGGGTGCGCACGGCGCGAGCCCGACCGCGGAAGCCGGTGCGTTCCTGCTGCAAGCGCTTCGGCAGCAGGTACTCGCCGGTGAGTTGCATCGGGGCACGCTCGGGCGGCGGCCGGTCGGGCGTTGAAATCGGGCTGTCCTTGGGCAACACCGCTGTGATGCTGTCTTCGGGCGGGAGGCTCTTGCACAGCGCCGCCAACAGCCGCGCCGCGGCATGCTGAACGCCGGTGAAATGCCCGCCCAATTGAAGGCCGTCGAACCCGATATGCACGTGCTTGCGTCCCGTCCCCCGGCCGTCGATGCGTTGCCTTCCAGTATATCCGCGATCCCCGACCCTTCGCCGCGGCATCGCCAGTGGCCCGACCTCCCGCAAACGGTACAATCTTTGCCGCCGGCCCGCCGCTCGGGCCCTTCGTTTGTTCACGCACAGGAGATCGACATGCCGGATCCCACCTACGACAACATCAAGCCGCTCCTGACCGCCGTTCGCCAGGATGGCAGTTCGATGTACTGCACCTTCAAGTGCCCGAAGACCGGGGTCAGCGTCGAGGCCAATGGCGGCCTTCAGCACAGCCAGAGTCTCGCCGGGACCGCGGTAAATTCGACCAAGCGCAATCTGTGGTGGTCGATCCGGAGCGCCGTCAGCAGCACGATCGGCAATCTGCTCGGCTGGAACATCGCCGGCCGGGTGGCGCAGGACGTCGCCTATCAGGCCAGCAACGAGGCCGAACGCGGCACGGAATATTCGGGATCGGAAAAAAACGCCGCGCTGGTGCGGGCCTTCCAGAGCGTCCAGGATCGCTTCACCTGGGACGACGACGCCAAAGCGTGGGTCGGCAAGCCGCAGTCCTAGCAGGCTGCCGGCCGGCGCATCCGCCCCTGTGATATGCTACGGTTCGGACACGACGGGTGGCATATGGTCGAGGCGTTTGAGAAAAAATGAGCCGCGGCGGCGCAACCGCACTGGCCGAGGCAAGCCGTTTTTTTATACACACCGACGCGGTCCATCTGGCACTCCAAAAAATCGCCGCGCGGTTAACCGCCCTGCACATTTCCTATGTCGTGGTTGGCGGCATGGCCCTGGTGGCCCATGGCTACGATCGCACGACCGTGGATGTCGATGTGCTGGTCACCGCCGAGGGTTCGGCGGCGGCCCATCGGCAGCTCGACGGCATCGGCTACCTGCCGCCCTTTCCCGGCAGTCGGCAGTTGCGCGACACCGAACACGGCGTGCGGATCGAGTTCCTGGTCACCGGTCAATTTCCCGGTGACCGCAGGCCCAATCCGGTCGCCTTTCCCGATCCCCTGGCCTGCGCCGAAGAATTCGATGGCATTTGCTACGCCACGCTGGAATGTCTGTTGGAAATGAAGCTGGCAAGCGGCATGACCAACCCAGGTCGGTTGAAAGACCGCGCCGATGTCCAGGAACTGATCCGCTCCCGAGACCTTCCCGCCGCCTTTGCCGATCGCCTGAATCCGTTCGTCCGCGCCAAATTTTCCGAACTCAAACGCGGCATCGCCGACGACCTCGGCAGCATCGAAGCGCCCTGAAATACCCGCCGGTCCCCGCCTTCACGCCCCGCCGCCGGGCAGACTGCACAATAGCCACATCAACATCAGGTTGGCCCCGTTCAGCACGATCGAAAGCATGAGCAGCAGCACCACCGGTGCAACCGCCAGATTCAAAATGTAAAACAACTGCCCGATCGTCACCACGCGCACGTCCAGCGCTTCCAGCCCGCCGACGGTCAGGCTGACCAACCCGAACAGGACCAGCAGCAACACCAGTCCCGACAGCCCGTTCTTCAGATCCGCGCCCGATGGCGCCATGTGCGCGCCGATGCACAAGCTGCCATACACAAACACCGGCCACAGAAACCAATACCGCATGTGCGTCAGCGCCCCCAGCGTGTGCAAGGCGATGCGAAAGAACCCATAGATGGTTTCGCCCGGGCTGGCCATATTCGCCTGAGCGCTCAGGGCGGGCGTCATGGCCAGCAGATTGACGCCGGTGCACAGCCACGTCAGCAGACACAAAGCCAGGCTGCCGCCCAACAGCGGCGCGATGCCGATGAAAAATCCGCCCAGCCGCGACCAGATCCCGGGGCCGGGGGTGTGCTTGACGTACCCCAGCGTGCCGGTCTCGAAGTCGGGCTTGAACGGCTGAAACTCATTGATCGTGTGGCCGAAGATCGGGCACAGCGCCGCGTGGCTCAGTTCGTGAACCGGCGTGCCCAGCCAGCCGGTCAGGTAGACCACCGCCTTCACGCCAAAGCGCCGCGACAGCACCCCGAACAGCCCCTGTTCGATGTGATGCAGCGCCAGCGCGCACAGCGCCGGCAGCCCAAGGCCAAACACGGTCAGCAAAAAAAACGCATCGATGCTGTTCACGACGAAGGGTTTCATGCCGGCGCAGGCTCCAAGCCAGTGCGCATTCTACCGCCGCTCGGTGGCGGCAGGGGACAGGCGACGGAAGACAGGGGACAGGATGCAGGAGACGAAGAACAGGGGATCCGCGGTCGCCTCGCGCCTTTCAACTTTCGTCTTCCGCATTGCGCATTGCATTGCGCCGCATGCCTGCCTTCTTCAAAGCCCTTTGGCCCTGGAGCCCCTGGCGGCGGTAAAACCAAAAATGAAAGCCGCCCTCCGTTAGGATGAGCGGCTTTCGTTCGGCACAACGCCGACATGCGACCGACTCCGCGTCTGCATGCGTGGTTGCGGCAATTTCGAGAGACGATTGTAGCCGGCCGGCGGCGAGCGCAAGGGTAGGCTCAGACGAGCGAGAAAATCGCCAACAGGTTGCAGTTCGACGGCCATCCGCGCCAATTTCAGGACGCCTTTCGGTTCCCCGTCTCCTGTTCCCTGTCCCCTCACTGCGGCACCGGCACAGAATTCAGGATATCGTTCAGGATGTCGTCGATCGGGTCGTCGCCGATCGAACCCGCTCCCATGCCCCGCGCCACCAGCCGGTGGATCAGGACCGGCCGGATCATGGCCCGAATGTCTTCGGGAATCACGAAGGCACGGTCAGCCACCAAGGCGTGGGCCCGCGCCGCGGCCTGGAGCATCAACGCCGCGCGCGGGCTGGCGCCGAGCAGCAATTTCTTGTGCTTGCGCGTTTTTTCCACCAGGTCGAGAATGTAGTCCAGCAGCGCTTCGTCGCAGCGGATGGTTCGCGTAAGGCGCTGCAGTTCGCGCACATCGTCGACGGTCATCACCGGCTGCAGCCGATCCGGTTCGGCGCCGGTGCGCCCCTGTTCCAGCAGCAGCTTTTCATGCGCGCGGTCGGGGTAGCCGATGTCGATGCGCAACAGAAACCGGTCGAGCTGCGCCTCGGGCAGCGGATAGGTGCCGCCGAATTCAATCGGGTTCTGCGTCGCCAACACCATGAACGGTTCGGGCAACCGCCGCGTCTGGCCGTCGGTGGTGACGGTATATTCGGCCATGGCCTCCAGCAGCGCCGACTGCGTGCGCGGCAGCGTGCGGTTGATTTCGTCGGCCAGCAGGATGCCGCTGAAAATCGGCCCGGGGTGGAATTCGAACTGGTGCGACGCCTGGTTGTAAACACTCACCCCGATCAAATCCCCCGGTAGCAGATCCGGGGTAAATTGAATGCGCTGAAAGTGAGTCTGAATCGACCGCGCCAGCGCGCGCGCCAAAGTCGTCTTGCCCACCCCCGGCACGTCCTGAATCAGGATGTGCCCGTGGGCCAGCAGCGCCGACACCACCTGCCGCACCGCGCCGGTCTTGCCCAGCAGCACGCGCTCGATGTTTTCAATCAGCCGCCGCACCAGCACGCGCGCCTGCCGCGGACGTTCCGCCGCCGGCGTGGCCGTCAGCGGCGGCAACCGGAGCAACGTATCGACCAGATCGCCCGAACCCGCAGCGCCGCTCGACGCGCCGCCTGGTGCGCTGCCTATTGCGCCCGCAGGCGCAGTGGACGCCGCGCCCGCAGGCGCAGTCGTCGGCGCGCCCGCAGGCGCAGAAGCCTGCGCAGGCGCCGACGCATTGCCACCGGCGCCGGGTGCGGAACTGGAAGGACTGCTGGTCATGCCGCGATTCCTAGAATCCCGAATGCTCGTTCAGCGCCATCGGCGGATCGAACAGGATTTTGGCCTGAATCAATTGGCGCACCGACTTGCGCGAAGTGAGCAGCTTGATGAGCGCCCGGTTGTCCGGGCGCACCTGCCCTTTCATGGCGCCCTGGCCCGATACCACGCGGTGCTGAATCGGCGCGGTGTTGACGACCACATTCGCCGGACGAGCCGGCACCGGCACCGCGTTCCGGCTGACCTGCGCCTGCGCTTGAAACTGGTAGGGATAGCGCGCGTCCCGGGTC
>JBOHNC010000262.1:0-2045 GCA_050730415.1 Planctomycetota bacterium | reverse complement strand
CACCTGCACCGGGCTTCCGCGATCCGTTCAACCGGCGCGTTCCCGGCCGCTCGCCGGCCAGCAGCCGCGCGGCGACCGCATCGCTCAAGACGCAACTGCACGGCGCGGGCTCCAGCGGCGGGCGGAAGGCTTCCAGCAGGGCAAAAGCCCACGCGACCAACCCGTTGTCCGGGCTGACGACGATGCGGCCGGCCCAGCGGTCGAGCCGCACGCCGCGCGTCGTGCCGACGCCCGGATCGACCACCACGCAGACCACGGCCTGCTCCGGCAGCCACGGCAGCGCCGAGAATAACTGGAAAGCGCCGGCGCCAAGGTCTTGCGGCGGCACGGCATGGGTGAGGTCGGCGATGGGCGCATCCGGCGCCAGGCGCAAGAGCACCCCTTTCAGGACGCCGACATAGACATCCGCCAGGCCGAAATCGGTCAGCAAAAATACCGGGTGAGCGCGCGCCAACGGAGTTCCTCCCCACAGGTCGTTCCGCCGCGTCAGCCGGTGTTCCAAAGGAGCCCCGATGCGCATCCACGGTCCGACGCTAAGTTGCACTTGTGAAACAGGTTCCAGCCCAGCTGGGGCGGCGGGGAAACGCCGTCGCCGGCTTGAAATTTTGCCACGGATCGCGGATATTTCGCGACGGCGGGGGTGGTTTCGGTACAATATGCGACGGATCATTTCAGCCAGACGGGACCGAGGTCCACCAGGGAGGGGCCGGCCGGTTCCAGGAGCTCCAGCATGGCGAAGTTTAAATACGTGGCCCGCGATTCGGCTGGCAAGAAGGTGACCAACACGGTCGAATCGACGACCAAGGAAGATCTCATCACCTCCCTGCGCAAGGATTCCCTGGTTCCGCTGTCGGTTTCCGAAGTCGGCGGCGGCGGCATCAACATCAATTGGCAGGCGCTGCTCAATCCGGCGCCCAAGCCCACCGTGAAAACCAAGGACCTGGTGATTTTCACCCGCCAGTTTTCGACCATGGTTTCCTCCGGCATCCCGGTGCTCGAATGTCTCGACATTCTCGAAGACCAGGCCGAGCAGCCCGGTTTCAAGCTGTGCGTGGGGCAGGTGGCCGAAGCGGTGCGCGGCGGCTCGGACCTTTCCGACGCGATGAGCGCCTACCCGAAAGTCTTCGAGCGCATCTACGTGAACATGATCAAGGCCGGCGAGGCCTCCGGCCAGTTGGACGTGATCCTGGGACGGCTGGCGGGCTTCATGGAAGCGGCGGCCAAGCTGCGCGCGCAGATCAAATCGGCGATGACCTACCCGGTGATTTCGCTGGTCATGATCCTCGGCATCACCACCGGCCTGCTGCTGTTCGTGATTCCGCAGTTCAAGGTCATTTTCACTTCGATGTCGATCACCCTGCCGCTGCCGACCCTGATCGTGCTGTGGTGCTCCGACATGATGCGGAACTACTTCCTGGAAATGTTCGGCATCGCGGTGGCGATCGTCGTGGCGATCGTGATGATCAAGAAAACGCCCAAGGGCGCCTACGCCTACGACTGGCTGATGCTGAAGGTGCCGGTGTTCGGGGACCTGAACAAGAAAGTCTGCCTGGCGCGGTTCGCCCGCACTTTTTCGACCCTGATCCGCTCCGGCGTGCCGATCCTGGGCGCGCTGGAAATCGTCGCCACCACCGCCGGCAACCGGGTGCTCGAAACCACCATCGACAGGGCCAAGGATTCGATCCGCCAGGGCAACCAGCTGTGCGAACCGCTCAAGGACAATCCGATTTTTCCGTCGATGGTGGTGCGCATGATTGAAATCGGCGAACGGGCCGGCGCGCTGGAACAGTTGCTGGAAAAGATCGCGGAATTCTACGACGACGAAGTCGAATCGACCGTGGAAACGCTGACCTCGCTGATCGAACCCCTCATGATCGGCGTGATGGGCGTGATCGTCGGCGGCATCGTGCTGGCGGTGTTCCTGCCGATCTTCAAAATGCAGGCCGCGCTGCGCAACGGCGGTTGAAGCCGACGCGCGGGCGCGCGGACGCCGGACGAGCGCGCGGGCGCGCGGACGCCGGACCGACGCGCGAACGCGCTGACAC
>JBOHNC010000261.1:0-1501 GCA_050730415.1 Planctomycetota bacterium | reverse complement strand
TCCCTGTGCTCCGCGCGGCTCCCGCCACCGGTCCCAACTCGGCCCGCGTCGCGAGCTCCGCTCCTGGCGCGAGCCATCCGTCCGCCGCCGCCGCCGCCGCCGCCGATCGCGCGCCCCGCGCCTGGTTTCCCGGCCCGATCCGCGACCTGACCCCCTACGAACAAAGTCTGCTCGCCAAGCCCTGCGCACCCGCCGATCCTGCCGTCAGCCTCCTGACCGCTCGCCCGCTTCACGGCTGGACGCTGGTTTCCGGCCCGGCTCAAGCCGTGACCGCCACGCCGGCCGGCCTGACCGTCGCCGCCCACGTCGCGGTCGTGCTTGAACACCCCGCCGTCGCCGCCAGCGACGATTTCGACCTCACCTTGGACTTGACCCGCTTGCCTGTCGGGCCCGCCACCTCTGCCACCTCTGCCACCTCCGCCGCCGAACCATCCTCCGGCGACGGCCTCGAAATCATCACCGCCGGCGGCATCGTCGCCCTGCGTCCCGCCGACCTGCCGCCCGGCTCGTCGGCAACCCTGATCCTCACCGTGCGCAAATCGGTGCTCGCGGCCACCCTGCAACCGGCCGGCGCGGCCTCCGCCGTGCAGGTGCCGCTGCGCGTAAGCAGCGGATTCGCGCCGAGCACGCCCCTCGGCCGGCAGGCGATTCGCCTGCTGTTTGCACCCGGCGCCGACGCCACGTGCATCACGCGGATCGAATTCGCCCCTCGCACGCCGCTCCCACCGCCGCCCGCTGCTTCCGCCACGCCCGCCACCCCCGCCACGCTGGGATTGCCTGGCGCGGCCGGATCGCCAGCGGCGACTGGCGCCGCCGCCGCCGCGCCACTTGCTGCGCCGTTGGATCTGCCCGGCAACACGGTCACGCCCGCCGCCGGAACCTGGCAGCACATGGCGCTCCTCACCGACGCCGGCGTCAGCTACCTGGCCGATTCCCCCGGCCCCAAGGGCTTCGAAGTCCCCGTCTTTACCTTCGCCGCCGCCGCGCAGCCCAGCCTGCCTGCCCAGGTCCAAGTCCACGTCAAATTTCGCGTGAAAAATTACACCGGCGCCGCGCAAGTCACGATGCGCCTGAGCTATTTCAGCGACGGCCGCGTCTACAACGTCAATCTGCCCATCGCCGTCAAGGACGGCTGGGTCGACCTGAATTTTGCCCTGCCCAACGCCCAAGGCACCCTCAGCCAGATCGACTTTCACACCGCCGACCAACCCGGCCCCAACACCGAATTCGACTTCGCCGACTTGGAATTCAGGTGACCGGCCTTCGCGCTGAAATTCCTGTGGCGCAGCGAGCCCCCGTACACCGGCGCGACCTCCCAGGCCTCGGCCTGCCCACCGCGACTTCGACTGCACGACCTTTACTTCGCGACTTTGCGTCTTTGCGCGAGTTCTTCTTCTTCCATTTCTGTTTCCCGGAAAACCTTCGACTGCGTGAATCCCGCGCCCACCGCGCGCCAACCCTGAACCAAAAAAAAAGACCGGCGAACGATCGTTCGCCGGTC
>JBOHNC010000260.1:0-5739 GCA_050730415.1 Planctomycetota bacterium | reverse complement strand
AGGTCACCCGCACGCCTTCGTACTGCGCGTCCTCGGCAATGGCCTCGGTCGCGATGGTCGTGGGGTCGAATTGGAGGCCGTCCTCATCCACCCGCGCCGCGCAGATCTCCGCGATCATGGATCGGATGGTCGCCGCATCGTTGCTGACTCGCGCCAACAGGTCGATATCCCGCGTCGGTCGGGCCATCGGCACCTTCCAAGCCAGCAGCATTAACGCCCCCTTCAAAATGAACCGATCGGCGTATGGCGACACCGACAGACGGTACAGCCAGCGCTCCAGCGCATAATGTTGCAGCAGTTCGTTATAGGGCCGCTGGTCGGCCTTGGCACGATCCAGCAAGCGTTGCCGAACCGACGCCGCTACGTTTTTTGTCATGCCAGCGCCTCCAGGTACGGTCGCATGGCCCGTTCCACACGGTTCACCCGCGCGTACTCGAGCACCCGTTGAAAATTGGCGCCGCGCTTGCTCCGGTAGCGTTTCAGCGCCTCAAGAACCAGGTCCAGCCCGAGTTTGTGGCGATACTTAAAGCAATCGGCCAGGGTCTTTTCAGCATTGTAGAGCCGCACGGAGACGCCGCCGATGTCGCGGGTCTCGATGCCGGCTTCAAACGGCTGCTTGGAAAACCGGTAGACCTCCAGCGGCGGATGCGCCAGCTTCGGATACCGTGTGGTCCGCGCAATCGCCAGATGGACCGCATGTGGAATCTGCGTCGTCAGATCGTGCAGAGCCAGCGCTGAAATCAGGCAGATCACGCCCTGCGGAATGCGTCCGGCAACGATGGCCAGATCCGGATCAGCCGGCGGCGCCAGCCGCGCCAGGCGGTAAAGGCCCCGCGTCAGCGGCTCAATCGTGCCCGCGTCCCGCAGTGCGTACAGCGTGCTCGGGTGAATCCCGGCAGCCAGCGCGTCCCGGGTACGGAAGCCCCGGCCATGGGCGGCGATGAACTTCTTGGCTTGGTCGGTTGCAGTGGGCATCTCGTTCATCCGATAAAAACGTAACCATATAATAATAAATAGTTACTTATTTGTCAAGCGCCAACGCCAAGCCATTGTGTCGGCCGGCGGGTCGCCGGGAAGAGGGTGACGATGGGGTTGCGATCTCCTTGTCCATTTCGTAATCCGTTCTTCTCGGATATCGAATTCGACTTTTTATGAAACTCGTTAAAACTCGATTTCCTGTTCACCCACCCCCCTGCAAACTTGGAAACTCAGTTTGAAATCGAGATTTCATGAGTTTTGAGAGGGGGGGGTGAATAGAGAAAGGGGGGGTTGTTAATAATTAACATTCTATTTACCAATGGCTTACATTGTTTTTCCGTTCACCCCCGTTCACCCCCTCACCATCGCCACCACCAGTTCAATCGAGTTTTGACCAGTTTCAATCAAACGTGATCACTTTCGATCAAAACTCACCGGAACTCGATTTCGGAGGTTCCGGCGGCGGCTGCGGCCCAAGGATCGCCACCGACCATCGTAACCTGCTTCCGGCCGGAAACGGCCGGCCGGCGCACTGGCACCAATGGCCCGCGGCCCCTACGCGATCGGTTTGGGCCCGCGGCGATGCGGCACCCATTCGCCCCTCAGATGCAGGTAGGCTTGCCGGATCAAGGCCTCGTCAGCGGCTTTCGATTCGCCCAGTCGGTAGCCAGCGTGCCAAGACTTGTTCTCCAAAACCATCGTGCGGTAAATCTCACCGCGCTGCATCAGCGTGTCGACCACTTCGGAAAACGTCTGGGCGTGCAGCTTCATGCGTTTGAGCAACGTTTTATGGGCCAGCGCGCAGCCCGGCGCCTCGCGCAGCTTGCGCAGGAACTTCAGGCAGTCGGCCTGGAATTCGTTACGTGCCACGTGTTCCTGGGCCATAAACAGCATCCGCCTAGCCTGGTGGAGCACCAGGTTGCGGGCCCAACCCACCGCCTCCGCGTCAATTTGCGGGAGCAAATAGCTGCGGCTCACGGCGTATAGCAGTGCCAGCTTGCGGACGTTTTCGTTGACCCGGCCCCACAACGCCATCGCCACAGCGTCCTGCCGACTTTCCGCTTCGCGGTAGCCGATGTCGGCAATCTGCCGGGTCTCCCGCAGTGCCTCCTTGCCGCAGGCGGTGTCGGGCACCACCCGCGGTTTGGGATTGATCTGGAAGAACTCGTTGGCGTCGCCGCGAAATTCTCGCCACCAAGCAGCGGTCTTCAGAATCCGCTCTGGCAACTGAATGATTTTGGGATCCTGGCCATCCTGCCGCTGGCCGCTCTCCAGGATGATGCAGCGCGCAAACAACCCGTTGGTCAGCATGCGGTCAGAGAGGGCTTCGTAGAAGTGATTCGGGATGGCGGTGCCAAACACCGTCAGACACGGCTGGTCAATGTGGCCAGGGCGTTCGATTCCGGCCTTCCGGCGCATCGGGTACACCGCATTGGCCGACGAGTACAGGAACAGCATGGTGGTCATAATCATCTCGAAGCGCGAGTCCTGCGCTTTGTTGATGGATTGAAGCATCCCATCGAACTCGTCGGTTTGAAATAGCATGCACGGCCTGAAAAGGAGCGCGTCCTGCAGGCCTTCCCCCGAGGCGAACCGTTCGCCGACCTGATCCAACATATCCAGGTCCTGCATCAATCGGATGTTGACCTTCCGAGGCCAGTCTTTGCCTGCGGCTGAGTGCGCCAGCCCCAACAGGTACAGGTTGGTGCGATTGTCGGCGCAGTCGCGCACGCGGCGGCCGGCGAGGAATGCCTGCATGCAAAGTGCGCCGCTGAATGCCAGCACCGGGTTGGGATACGGCGCCGATTCCAGGGTGAGGTCCATCAGTTCAGAGATGAAGCCTGGCACGCGGAGGTAAGCGTGGGGCAGGGGGCCGGGATCAGGGTATTCCGGGGCCGGCCGATCTTCAGGTGCCACGGCGGGTAGGGTGAGGATCACCCCTTGGTTAGAAGACGCGGCACCAGCAGGTTCCGGCGACCCAGCCGCAGGCCCTGACTCCGGCAACGGTGCATCGAGCGCCACCTGCGCGGATTCCAGAGCGTCGGCAGGTGCCAGGCCGGTAGGTGGTGCCGATTCAGAGGAAACGGCGGCGCTGCCAGGAGAAGCCGGTGAATTTTCGCCTTCATCGGTACCGGTATCTTCAGCGGCTGCTGCGGCTGAGCCAACTTCCTGATCCACATTCAGATGATGATCATGATCATGATGGTGGCGCGTAGCCTCCTCTACACCGCCGTACCCCTGCAGTCGCAATGCCTTCGCGGCCGCGGCGTAATCGCCACCATGTTCCAACAACGCGTAGACCGCAAACGGCGCGTACCCGCGATTGGGTTCGAACGGATCGGCGTTCGAACTGAACACATAGAACACGTTGTTCTTGAGCGTGGCCGAAGTGCCGGTCTCCTTGCCGGGCCGCGTCCAGTATTCGTTTTCACCGCCACGGATGCAATGCCAGCCGTGAGTTTCCAGCACTGCCCGGACATCGCCGCGCGCATTGAAGTCATCGCCCGGACGCAGAGAGGCCTGCCCAACATCTCCACCTTGAGCAGCCAGGCTGTCGGTGACTTCCTGCTGTTTGCGGTACTCCCGCGGCATTGCCTCGACGGGCCAATCCTCGTTCAGCGAAAACGCCGCGTCGATCAGAATGTGGCGCTCGGCTTCCGTCAACATCGGCAATGCGTCGTAGGTGCCCTGGGTCAGCACGTACTTGGGTGACGGCGCCACCAGACACAGCCCGCCTTCGCCACGCGTCTCAATCAAAACCACCATAACGAACCATTCGCCGGTGGACCGATCCTTGCGCGGCTTGCAGGTCTTGCCCATGATGGTGACGTCCTCCTTGGATGCCACCACGATACGGCGCTGGGCAAGTTTCATGTTGCCGGGAATGCGGCCGAGGCAACGGTAGCCAACATGCCACCCGCCTGACGGGGTCCGTTCGATCACCAGGCGCTTCAGCAAACCCGGGCAATGCTTTTCCACCAGGGCCGCCCATTTCTCATAGAGCTCGCCCGCCTGGTCGAAGTCGAGGAACTCCATGTTCCGCGACACCGCGCCAGCAATGATGCAAAGCGCATTGAAGCCGATGCTGTTGGCCCATTCCTCCACCTGGGCGCGGGTAGGCCGTTCGTTTTGATACTGCCGCCACTGGCGTAACGCCGGGCGTTTTTCCTTGGCCAACGCCGGCAGCGCCGACAGGCCAGTATCGACATACAAACGCAGGTAATGGGAGGTAGAGGTCATGGGGGTCTCCAAACCGGCGGCGGGTGCCGCGGTTAGCAGGTGAGTCGGAGATGGGCACTGAGGATTGGCGATCGGGACATTGCGAGAGCAGAAATGAAACAGGGGCATTGAAGAAGGAATGCCGGCGCCGAGTTCCAACGCGGAAACGGCGCCGGCGTAAGCATCACGGCATGGTCTGCCACAGGGATTTCGCCGCCTCGGCTTGGGGTGCATTGAACTGGCAGTTTTGGCGCAGGTCCAAAAGCAACACTTCCAGCGGGAGCCAGGTACTGCCCGGTGGCCGCCTGTCGCAGAAAAAGTCCCCGCCGCTTTTGTGGACGATGCGGGCGGTGCCGTCGGCTGCCACCACCACAATGCCTTCGATGGCATTCCGGATCGGCTCGCCGCAGTGGCAGCAGGTTATCCACGGAACAACCCGCCCCTTGTCGGTACGAATGGTCAACATGATCTTTCCTCCTGATTCTTGGCCCGAGGGCCTGCCTAACGAACACGACAACAAAATGCTCTGCCCGGACCACCGGGCAGAACGACAGAGAAGGTCCTGGCTGTGCAGATGAGAAAATTGAGCTTGAGAATTACGTTTGCCGAAGGGCTTTCGCCTTCACGCGCGCCCACAGTTTGCGCTGCTTGTTCCAATCAATGACGGCGGCGATGGGGCGCAGGGCGTGGTCACGGATCGGATCGCGGCCACGGATGGTTGGCGGCAGGAACAGAAGGTCTTCCTGGATGTCGGGCGCCAGATGGGTCAGGTTCATAATCTGCGTGACGCGGGCGCGCGAGACATGGCCGAGCGTGGCGACCTCAGCGTAGTCGGCGACTTGGCCGGTACGCAGCAGGCCGTCAATGCGTAGGGCCAGCGCCATCAGCCGCGCGACCCGCGGTACGCGACCGGTGGAGGCCGTAACGGTGGCCACCGGGGCGCCGCCCGTTGCGCCGACGGCGCGGTTTGTTGAGCTGGGCGGTTCGGCTACCAACTTGTGCCGCCGCGCCGCCGGGGCGCCAAAATCCACCGCCGTTTCGATGGTCAACACTTGGGTCGTCATGCTACGCCTCCTTCTGATTGATTTGCTGCGCCAGCGCCACCAGGCCGTTCGGCCGGAACGTGACCGCCACCTTGCCTTTCGCGCCGTCGAAGGCCACCTTTTCGACCAAGAGCCGGATGACCCGCTCCTTCTCGCGCGTCGCCAACAGGTCCCACACCGGTTCGAACTTGCGTAGTGTGGCGGCCATCTCGGCTTCGCCACGGATTTGGCCGCCCAGCGTCGCCAGTTGGTCGGTAAGTTGCGTGAGCCGCCGTTCGGCCGACTGCAGTTGTTCCTGCAGTTGCGCCAGGCGGTCGATGGAAGGGCTGCTCCCATTGCGGCCTTCTACCAGTGCCACCGCCTCGGCCGCGTGGGTGATTTCCGTTTGCAACCGTTTGATCTCGGTCCGGACGTCAACGCGCTCCGTGGTCACCGCCGCCTCTTTGGCCTCCGCCTGCACACGGATCTGTTTCAGCGTCTCGCGCACCACCGCATCGTC
>JBOHNC010000259.1:0-1563 GCA_050730415.1 Planctomycetota bacterium | reverse complement strand
CGGTGGCGCAGTTGGTGCCGGGGCCGGTACAGGCGCCGCGGCCCATGGGAGGACCGGGCGGGACGGGCGGGTCGGGCGGGTCGGGCGTGGGATCGGGGGAGGAGATTGCGAAGATGACGCGGGAATTTGAGGCGCTGATGGCGCAGAAGGGCTATCGGCCGGTGGCGGGGTGAACGCAGGCAAGGATGAAGGGGAATCAATTAAATGAGCGATCCAGCGGGCGGGCTCGAAACATAGGAATGTCCGCATGGGAGCGCCGGGCAGGGTTTGGTCAGGTCGGGCCGGCTTGGCCGTGTTCGTAGGCTTCCAGGACCGGCAGGAAGCGGGTGGTGAATGGGGCCGGACCGGCAGCGGCTGGCGCTTCGGTCCCGCCCGGGCCGCCGGTGCGGATCGCATCGCCGGCGGCTTGCAGGCGGGCGTGGAGGTCTGCGCCGGTGATGAGTGCGCCGCCCTGCGAACCTTGTTTGCGAGCCACCGCCATCCAAATGATCAACTGTTCCTGGGTCGGGTTCAAGGGCTGGAGCGCGCGAACGATGAGGCGTTTGGCCAGCGTGGTGCGGTTCATGCGACGCGCCGCTCGCAGCAGCGCGATGCCGACGATCAGCCCGAGAATCGCGCTGCCGATGGAGCAGGCCCAGAGCAAACCGTGACTGAGCGACTTCAACACGCTGGCGAATTCCCAGCAAATGAAGGGCACGACCACCAGCCCGGTCGCCAGGGAAATGCAGCCGAGCGTGGCCACGCCGTCGGCGGTCTTGTTGTCGGCCAGCAGCGGATCGGCGCTGGTGAAGGGCTCGATTCCAAGCACTGCTTCCTCGCCTTCGGAAAGGCTTTTGCGGTCGGTGCGCAGTTTCCGTTCCATGGCCAGGCGCCTTTGCAGGCGGCCTTCCCGGTCAGGGCGCGTTTTCAGGCAGAAGGCGACGAAGTCGGGCATGGGCTCCTGCACCGCTTTTTTGACCAGATCGCGATCGGGCGCAAAGTGCGCGCCGCACTCGGGACAGTCGGCTAGATAGCCCAGCGGCCGGCCGGCTCCCAACGGAATCACCGAGATGTGAAGCTGCGAGAAGCGTTCGACCACTTTGGCCGCGACCAGGTCGCGGCAGTAGGGGCAGAACAGGGCAGTCCAGCCGTGCGTTCGAGTCACGATCCGCCGACCGAAACGAATGATCAGCATGGCGCAGTCTCCGTGGTTCAACAGGCTGTAAACGGGTGAGATTATAGGCGGCGGCGTGAGCGGCGCGCGCAAGAATGGAAAAAAGGGCGCTCGCTTCGCTCGCACTTTTTATGCACGGGCCTGGAGACCCGTGCCACGAGGCTTGGGGTGTTTGAAAGGGATGGATAGACTTGCGGAGCCGAATGTGCGGTTGAAGCGAAGAGCGGGCGTGCCGGCCCGCGGGCCCGGCGAAGAGAGCGCGAAACGCGCTTTTCAGCGGAAATGCTCGAAGACTCGCTGGACACGGGCTGGTCAGCCCGTGCCACGACGGAATGCGCGCTGGGGCGCGAAAGAGAAAGGCAAATAGGGACCGCGGCTTGGCCGCGGATTTTTCAGGCACGGGACTGGAG
>JBOHNC010000258.1:0-8551 GCA_050730415.1 Planctomycetota bacterium | reverse complement strand
TCATCTGGGTGCGGCGGCGTTCCTTGTCGGAGATCGGCGCCAGAAAATGCGTGCAGTGCTTCATGAACCCGTCCGGGTCGATGTACTTGAACTGCACCGAGCGGGACTTGCCCAGCCGGAAGGACTGCTCGAGAATCTGATCCTGGTTTTTCAGCGCCTGCCAGAAGGCCCGCCGACCGGGCTCGGGCGATTTGTCCCCGAAGGTGTCCTCGAAAATTTTGTTGCACCAGACCAGGGAGCTATCCTGTTCGACCAGGATGACGGAGACGCCGATCGCGTTGACCAGCTCCTGCAGCTTGGCGCGTTCATGGAAGGCTTCATTGAGCGCCTGTTCGACTTCGGTGGCGTCCTCGGCCACGATCAGAATCTGCCGCACGCCCTCGAAGTCGATCGGCTTCAGGTAGACGTTGAAGACGCGGCCGGCGTCGCCGTGGATGAGGTCGGTGATGCGGCCGGCTTCCTGTTCGCGGCCCTCTTCGAGCGTCACGGTGAGCGCGTCGCCGAAGGCGCTGTCGAGCGCGCCGGCGGCGAGGAATTCGGTGAGCTTGTGGCCGGTGACCTGGTCGCGATTCAGCCGGCGGTCTTTCAGAAAGGCCTGGTTCACGAACAGCACGGTCAGTTCGCGGTCGATGACCAGCACGTGGGCGGACAGGGCGGAGACGATGTCTTCGGAGAAGCGCTTGAGGTCGTCCAACTGGTCGTCGCGCTGGGCGATGCCGAGCGCCAGGCGGCGGGTGCGCTCGCGCAGCAGCCGTTCCTCGCGGCCCTTGTGGATGAGTTCGCGGGCGCGGGCGGTGAGTTCTTCGGCGTGAAAGCCATGGACGATGAAATCGGCGACGCCCAGCGCGATCGCGGTGTCGATGGCGGCGCCGTCGGGCGGCACGCCGACCAAGAGGGTGGGCGAAGGCACGGTGTCGGCGCTGGCGTGCACGGTTTCGAGCGCGGCGCGGACGCTGGGATCGTAGGGGGTGCCCTGGCGGTCGAGCAGGGCGGGGAGGACGACCAGGTCGGCCGGGGCCTTGCGCATGTGGTCGGCGAGTTGCTCGAGCGGCACCGCGGTGACGTGGTAGGTGGCCTTGGCCAGCAGATCGCCGGCGAAGGTGGCGTCGTCCTGCGCGCTGGCCAGTCCGGCCGCGCCCGACCCGGCGCCAGCGCCGGCCGCCACGGTTGCCGCCGCCAGCACGGCGGCCGGCTGAAGCTGGACGACGACGATCATCGCCGGCGATTCGGTGATCGGCGCGGGCGTGGACATGGAGCTTTCCTTCGACGCTTCAGTCTACCGGTTGGCGCGGCGAAAACAACGTACCATCGGCGCCGGCCCGTGCGATCATGCGGGCGCGGATCTCCCTGCTGCGGGCGGGTTTGTCAGACGAGGTCTCTGGGGGCCAGCATCCACTTCAGGAGCATGCCGCCTTTGCGCGGTTTGCCGGTGAGGCAACAGCAGCCGGCTTTTTTGAAGCCGAAGTCGTCGGAGGACTGGTTGCTCAGCCACGCCGCGAACTTGCTCAGGTCCGGCTCATGGCCGACCACCATCACGTTGTCGAAATCTTTGGCGAAGCCGGCCAGGACTTCGGCCGCTTCCCCGGGCTTGCTGCCGGCAGCGAAGGGCTGCGATTTTTTGACGGCGGCCTTGAATACGTCCTTGGCGATTTCGGCGGTTTCCACCGCCCGCGTGAAGGGGCTGGTGACGATGACATCCGGTTTGACTTTCTGATCGACGAGTTGCTCGATGACTTCGCGGGTGCGTTTTGCGCCTTTTTTGGACAGGGGCCGGGCTTCGTCGGCGCCTTTGAAATCGTCCTTTTCAACAGCCTTGCCGTGACGGAGCAGATACAGTCGCATGGGGACCACTCATTTATTGGGTTTCAGGCTGAAACTGTTTCGGGAACCGGGAAGGCCGCATAGAAGAAGTTGCGCTTCCGCGGGGTGAAGCCGGCTTCCTCGATGAGGCGTCGACATTCAACTTCGTCCACACAGTGAATCGTCCCCGCGGACGAAACCACATTTTCCTCCATCATGGTGCCGCCCATGTCGTTGCAGCCGTAGAACAGCGAAAGCTGCCCGACTTTACCGCCCTGGGTGACCCATGACGCTTGGAAGTTGTCGAAGTTGTCGAGGTACAGGCGCGCGACGGCCAGCGTGCGCATGTATTCGTACGGACCGACCTTGCGGATTCGTCCGGCCAGGGCGGTGTGTTCGGGCTGCATGGTCCAACTGATGAAGGCGGTGAAGCCGTGGTGTTCGTCCTGCAGTTCGCGCAGGCGGCGCAGATGTTCGATCCGGTCGGCGATGGTTTCGACGTGGCCGATGACCATGGTGGCCGAGGTGCGCAGGCCGACTTCGTGGCAGGTGCGCATCACGGTGAGCCAGCCGTCGGCGGATTGTTTTTTGGGCGAGATTTCGCGGCGCACCCGGTCGACGAGAATTTCGCCGCCGGCGCCCGGCACGCTGTTCAGCCCCGCGGCTTTCAGTTCGACGAGCACTTCGCGGATCGAGCATTTCGAGACGGCCGCGATATTTTCGATTTCGCTCGGCGAAAACGCATGCAGGTGAATGTCCGGGAAGGCCGCGCGGATGCCGGTGAGCAGCTCGACGTAGTAGGGCAGTTGCAGGTAGGGGTGGTGGCCGCCCTGCAAGAGCACCTGGCGGCCGCCAACGGCGTACAGTTCGGCGATTTTCCGGTTGATGGTTTCGAGGCTGTTGATGTAGCCCTCGGGGTGTCCGGGGCGGCGGTAGAAGGCGCAGAAATCGCAGTCGGTGACGCAGACGTTGGTGTAATTGATGTTGCGATCGACGCAGTAGGTGACCACCGGCTCGGGATGCAGCCGCAGGCGCACCGCATGGGCGGCGCGGCCCAGGCGCGGCAGGTCGTGGGTGGCGAACAGCGTGGCCGCGTCGGCGTCGCTCAGACGGACGCCCTCGGCGACGCGGGCCAGGACGGCGGAAACGGCGTCGGCCTGGGAACGGCTCACGGCTGGCTCTCCGAAATCGCGAACCGCCGGGCGCTGGACATGCCGGTGTGGAGCGGAATCATCTGCGCGTAGATGTCGCGCTTGAATTCCTCGTAGCCTTGCAGTTCTTCGAAGGCCAGGGTGTAGCGGATGATGCGGTTGATGTATTCCTCGGCGAAGTCGGGCGAGACGCCGACCTGCGGGCCGACGCGGTCGGCGATTTCCCGCGACCAGTGCTCGCTGCGCCGCGGCGCGGCCTGCAGTTCGGCTTCCAGTTCGCCCAGTTCGACGCCGGGCCGCACCGACCACAGCGCGAAGACGAACGGCAGGTCGGCCAGCTTGCGCCATTCCTCGCCGAGGTCGAGCACCGTGTGGACGTGTTCGTCGGGCTGGTGGGTCAGGCAGCGGTCGCCGATCAGGACGTAGGCATCCAGCTCTTCGCGGCGCGCGGGGTCTTCATCGAAGCCGAGCAGCACCGGCTGCGGGCGGCCGCCGAAGCGTTTGCGCAGGATGATCTGCGCCAGCGCGTTGGCGGTCATGCTGGCCGGGTCGAGGCCCAGCTTGCGCACCCGCGCGGGATGGTGGCGGCAGTACAGTTTGACGCTGTGGACCTTGCCCCAGCAGGCGATCGACACGCCTTTGACGTGGGTCCATTCGGGGTGCTCGATGGCTGCCGCGGAACTGACCAGCGCGACATCCAATTTGCCCAGTTCCATCTGCTTGACCAGGACGCTCGGCGGCGCGAAGTGAATTTCGCTGCCCAAGATGCCTTCGGCGATGCCGCCCTCCTGCTGGCGGACTCGCATCAACGGTTCAATCAGACGCCGCGAATTCAGAAAGCTGACGCAGCCGATGCGCAACCCCATGGTGTGCTCCAGAACAATGGCGATTCCGCCAAAGCAGGCCGAGTATATTGTACCGCAACTCACGCGAAGGCTACCGCCTGGCGCAGCGGCGGGGACCGCCTGCAAAAACGGAGTCCGTGGGCCGCGCACCGCCGGCTCGATTGGTGCGGAAATGGCACATTTTGGCCCCGCGGACGAAACAAATGCCCTTTTTCGAAACCTCCGGTGGCATTGGCAGGTTAAACGACCGGTCCATTTTTCTTTTTTCGTATCGGTGCGCAGGAGGTTCTCTATGCAGGCGCGAATGGCACGGCGCGGCGTTTGGATCGGGCTGGCGGCGCTGTGTCTGCTGGCCGGCTCGCTGGCGGCCGAAGACACCACCTTCACGCCACTGTCCATGGCGCAGGGCAACAGCGAGGACCACACCGGAATGTGGTTCCGGCCGGACCTTGGTGCGGCCGCCGACATTTTGCCGCTGAAAACCCGCATCAGTGCCACGCAGGAATCGGTCACGGGCGGCGTGGCGATGAAGGTCGTTTTCGAAAAAGGCAGCACCGGCAAGCTGGCCTACGAACTGAGCCCCACCAGTTTTGCGGCTGGTTCGGCCGGCGTGACGCTGTACGCCAAGGCTTCCCGCGCCTGCACCCTTCTGGTCTGCGGCGTGGCGGCCGATGTCGGCACCGACTGGAAAAAGCTGGACTTCCCCTGGGCTCGCCTGGGCGGCATTTCCCCTGAAAAACCCGGCTGGCAGTTCAAGCTGGCGGTGAAAGGGCCGATCGACGAAACCACCACGCTGTGGATCGACCGGCTCGGCTGCGAAGGACCGGCCTTCGATCCCAACCCCAAGCTCGACATCAAAAAAGGCCCGGACCCGGAAATCTCCTCCAAGGATTACATCTACGGCGCCGACAATCTGGCCGGCGCGCTGGCCAATGCGAAGGCGAAAAAACCGTTCAAGCTGCTCGCGCTGGGCGATTCGGTCACCGCCGGCGCGCAGTGCAACCGCGGCACCTGGGGCGTGCAGATCAAGGACGGGGTGTCGTTTCTGTATTTTGCTCAGATCGCGCGCGACTGGGAAAAATATTTCGGCTACCAGGGCATCACGCCGGTGCAGCACGGGCACGGCGGCTGGATCGCCGCGCAAGGCTTGAACGTGGTGGACAAGGAAATCGTGGACGAAGCCGGTCCTGACGATGTCGTGATTCTCGAATTCGGCGCCAACGACATGGGCTGGGCCGGCAAGACGCCCGACCAGTGGGAAGCCGACGTGAAGGCGCTGATCGACCGCGTCAAAACCAAAACGAAAAACATCATCGTGCTCAGCCCCACCCCCGGCGGCAAGGTGCCCGGCTACGCCAAGGAAATCACCGCGCATCTCAAGGACATCGTCAAGAGCGAGAAGGTGTGCGGCGTGGATGTGACCAAAATGCTGATGTTCCGCGGCCTGCCCTACGCTTGGGCCTTGCAGGCGAATGAATTCCACCCCGACTTTTGCGGCCACATTATGCTGGGCGATCAGATTGCGCCCGCGCTGACCGGGGAAACGGTGGAATATCCGTGAGCCATCGGGTGGGTGTGTAGAAACCGTGCAGGGCGGTCAACGAAGCGAATGCATTTCGACCCATCGGCCGCGACGTTCCGCGCGGAAGAACGGTGGCTGCGCGACATCGCCTCGGACCGCGCGGGCGGTCGATGCGACCGTTTCCAGGGGTAGCCTGCGGAAGACCTCCGGCAACCCCTGGCTTTGCTGCGGTCGCGCCGTTGGCGCGAAGAGGCGGAGCCGGCAGGATGTCGGCGCTCCCAGGGGGCATCACGGTTTGGCGGCGAAATATAGCGCGGTATACACTTTGGGGTCGATCTGGCAGCCGTGCATTTCGCGTTCCCGCAGCCAGGCGTCGATGGTCGCCAGCGGCGCGCGGTGCACCACGATATCCTCGGTGCCGTCGCCGCCGCCCTGCGTTTCGCGCGTCAGCCCGCGGGCGCGGAACAGCGTGATCTGCTCGGTCGAGGCTCCCGCGCTGGGCGGGCCTTGGGTGAGCAGTTCCATCGCGGCGGCGCGGTAGCCGGTTTCTTCGAGCAATTCGCGCTGGGCGGCGGTGCTGAGCGGCTCATCGGTCTGGTCTTCAATGTCGCCCGCCAGGCCGGCCGGGATTTCGATCACGCGCGCCGCGACCGGCTTGCGGTGCTGTTCCACCAGCAGGATTTCATTTTGCTCGGTCACCGCCAGAATCGCGACGATGCCGGTGACGTTGGGCCGGTGGACAAACTCCCAGCCCTCCCGCGAACACAGCAGCAGAAACTTGCCATGCGCGAGGATGGTCGTGTTTTCCAGCGGCAGCGACATGTGTGTGGACTCCCGGATGACGGATGTATCGACTCTGAACCTGGCCGGTTTGAAGGCGACTGTGCCGCGGCACGACGCACGCACCGCCGAACCGGCGCTATTCACTTTTCTTCAACCGCGCCGATGGCCGCGGCGGCGGCGGTGGCGGCGGCGGTGGCTTGGGTGCGGCCGGTTTTTCGGCCACCACCAGGTCGCTCAGCCGCCCCAACTGCAACTTTTCGCGCACCAGAAAATCCGACAGTTCCGGCGATTGGAGCATGCTCAGCTCGTTCGGCCGCGTGTCCTGCAAGGGATCGTCCCAGGCCGTCGAATCGGCCACCGGCGGGTCGTCCGACGCCTGCGGGGCGGCCGGGTGCAGGCCGATCTCGGCCAGGTTGAAGCGGTTCTCGTCGCGCAAAAACAGTTGAATCAGCCGCAGATCGACCTTGCCCGCGTGCGAGGTCCCATAGAACGCGTCGGGATATTTGACGCTCAGCACGTCCATGAACGATTTGAAATCCCGCGCGTAGATTTGCTTGGCTTGCGCGATCAGCCAGTTCTGGAACTGGAAGCCGTGCAGCAGCGTCGTGCGTGTCAGCCGCCGTTCCACCGCCACGCGCACCACCGGGATGGCGTATTCTTCGAGCAGCTTCGGGACGATCTCGGTGACCGCCGGCATGATTTCGAGGTACTGGTGGCCGTTCAGGTGGGTCGGCGCGATTCCGCGTTCGTAGAGCACCTGAATCTGCGCCCGCAGTTCGCGTTCCACCGGCTCGCGCATTTTCGGTTCCAGGCTGTGGCGGAACAGCGTGTAGACCTCCATGATGCCCGGGAAGTGGCCGTCCGGCGCCAGCAGTTCGTAGGGGTAGCTCGACCCCGTCAGCGGTTTGCCCTGGCTGAGGTTCAGGTGCACGCCGAGGTCAAAGCGCTGGTTGCGGTCGTCCAATTTTCGGCGCAGTTCGGCGGACGGCAGCGAGCCGTCCTTGCGCGCCTGCTCCAGCCGCAGCCACTGTTCCAGCGCGTATTCGACATCCGGGGCGTTGGCGATGATCGAGGTGCTGGTCAGCAGCCCCCGTTCAAAGCCTTCGATGACGCCCTTGTTGATGGCGCGGTTCATCCCGAGGTCGTCGGCGTGAAACACGACGCGACGGCCGATCGGGGACTTGGATTTCGAATCGGACACATCGTGAGCGATGAGCTTCACGAATCGGTCAGACTGTCCCTGCGCATTCGGTTCCATTCACTGCGCTTTCTTTTGGGCGGCAGGACGTGCCGGCCCAGGCCGGCGCGCCAACGCACCCGCAGTACGTCCAGGAGCATCGGCAGCGCGTGACGGCTGAGCGACAATGTCGAGGCGTACTCGTTTATTAAGATTACCGGGATGCGCCGAAATGAAAGCCCCAATCGCCGGCTGATGAACACCACCTCCGCGTCGAAGGCGAAGCCGTTCACGGTCGTGCGGGCGAAAATTTCGAAGGCGGCGCTGCGGCTAAACGCCTTCAGGCCGCATTGCGTGTCGGTGACTTCCTTCGAAATCAGCAGTCGCATCAGCTTCATGAACACGAAGCTGGCGATTTTCCGCGACAGTTTGCGGTGTGCGCGGTACTCGCTGCCGGCGATGTCGCGCGCGCCGAAGACCGTGTCGCACTGCCGTCCGCGGATCCATTCGTAGGCCTGCTTCAGCGCGTCCAGATCGTAGGGCAGATCGGCGTCGGTGAACGACACCACCCGCCCGGTGGCTTGCAGCATGCCCGCGCGCACCGCCGCGCCCTTGCCCATGTTGCGCGGCTGCACCAGGGTCGAAAATTTGGAGCCGAACTCCGCGGCCACTTCTTTGGTCCCGTCGCTGCTGCCGTCGTCCACCACCACCACGCGGTAGTCGATGCCCCAGCGGTCGAGGTACTCTTTCAACCCGGCGAGGGTGCCGCGAATGCGTTTGGCTTCGTTGAAGGCCGGCACCAGGACGGTCAGATCGTGATCGGCGGGCACGGACAGCCAGCCGGAATCGCCGGGGTGGTCGGGCTTGACCGCCGGCACGGTGCGATCGGGCGCGGCAGGCGATGGCGAGGCCACGCCGGAGGAAGCGGGTTCACGCGCGGGCGCGCCGATGTTCGATGCCGCCGTGGCCGCACCGGTCGAACCGATGTCGGCGCCGGATGGTGGTGTGGTCATGCTCGCCCCAGGTCGGTGGCTTCCCAGCAGCCTGTCAGTCCCCCTGCTCGAACAGGATACTCGCGCAGGCCGCCATTCAAGCACCCAACCGCGGATTATTTGCGCCGGCTGCGTTTCGTGGCATGGGCGGACCGGCCGAATGGCGCTATTTTTAGAACGGTGCGTTCGACGGGATTGCTCCAGGCAGGTGGACATTTCCGACGCGGGAAGAGGAAGACCTCGCGCCAAGACGCCGAGTCGCCAAGAAGAGCGGGAGGCGT
>JBOHNC010000257.1:0-17640 GCA_050730415.1 Planctomycetota bacterium | reverse complement strand
CCGGTTCGGCGGCGGATTTGGCCGCTGTCAGCAGAGCTTCGACCCGTGCGTGTTCGCGGTGCGCCTGCACCGCGAGTTGGTCGATCCAGACCGCTCGATGCTGCGAGTCGGCGGCCAGATACCGCGCAATATCGGCGAAGGGCTTGGTTTGCAGCAGTTGCTGCACGCGCGCCTGCGGCGTCGCGGGAGTGACGGAGGGGGCGGGGGTGGCGGTCGGCACCGGCACCGGGCCGTCCGGCGGCGGTTCGTTCTGGGCGGCCAGCGGGAACGCGGCCAGAATCAGCGGCAACGCGATCAAAACCAGCGGCAGCCCGGTCGGCGCCAGCGGCGACCGCCCGGCTGGATGTACCCTTCCCGCCTTCACAGGTTGTTGTCCTGCGGCGACCCGTCGATCCAATTGTGCAGTTGGCTGTCGTCGATTTTGGAAGGAAATCCGAAGTTGGAAAGTTCATCGAGCAGCAGGGGGCCGAGGTTCACCAGCCAGCGCCCACCCATATCCTCGAGCGTGATCGCGCTGGAGAGCACCATCCGCCGCAGCACCGGCCGCACCGCCGTGCCGCTGGCCGCCGATGGCGCCACCAGCATGCCGACCTGCCCGTCGCTCAGCGAATTCGGCATGATCTGCCGGCCGGCCAAAAGCAGGCAGAAAATCTGCCGTTCGATCGCTCCGGCCAGCCCGTAGTTCGTTTCGATCGCGGTCCATTCGTGCTGCAAGGCGTGCGGCGCCTGCTTCAGCCGGTTCTGGAACCGCTCCAGCAGTTCGTCGGCGTTGGGCTGCGCGGCGCCGGCGCCGAAGGATAGCGCCTTGCTCGATTTGTCGCTGCCCGCGCGCTGAAACAGCGAACGGCCGATTTCGACGGCCTGGTCAAGCAGTTCATGCACGTCACGGAAGGGCCGCGCCGAGGGCGGCAGGATCAGCGCCTGGGCGCCCTGATCGAGCGCTCCCGGCTTGATGCCCTGCAGCGGCGCGAAGCATTCCATCAGGACTTCGGCAGCAGGAGCGCTCAGCCGCAGCCGATTCTCCAGCCCGCTTTTCTGCGGCTGATTGGCCTCCACCAGCCGCAGCTTGGCCAGCGGACCGTCGGCGGCCAGCATCCGCCGGGCGGTCAGCAGGTAGCCGATCCGGCCCCACGGCGCGCTGATGTCCGCGGCCAGTTCGACCGGCGGCGACGGCGCGCCGGCGGTTTTGGCGGGGTCGCCGAGCGCCTCCAGGGCGCGCGCGGCCGATTGCAGCAGGCGGCGCTCCTTCAGGCCATTTTCGCCGCCCCGTTCCCACCAGAGTTTGCACAGGGAGCACAGCAGCATGACTTCGATGTCGTCGATTTCCTTGAGCGCCTGGCGCCAGAGCACCGGCAAACGGATCAGCGGCGAAAACGCCAGTTGGCGGATTTCTTCGGCCACCGGGTGAATCTGCTTGGCCAGTTGGCGGCATTCGACATCGGGCAAATCGTCGCGCATCAGGCGGATCGCCAGCTTGGCCATGCGCTCCATCGCTTCGGCCAGTTCGCCGGCCGCGCGGCGCGTGCGCACGTACAGTTCGCGGACCGAATTGGTCGGCGCCGGCTTGGCCGGTCCTTTGTCGGCCGGGGAGCCCTTGCTGTTTTCGCTGGGGGTGCTGCTGGCGGAACTGTTTTCGTCGGAGTGGCTCAAGGCGGTCTCCTCACGCGCTGCAAGCCCGGAGATGTCGCATGAAATCCGGCGGCCGACCGGCGGGGCGCAGGGCGGTCGCGGGGAACGGATGCGGCGTGGGTATTATCACGCCACGCTCGCGAAATTGCCAGAAAACCCGCGAAAAAACAGCCGCCGCGCCGTGCAGGAAAGGCGCCATGTCCTCGCGGCGGTCCGTATTTCCAGCCGCGAGGGCGCACAGGAGCCGTCCCGCCGAATTCGGCGTGAACTCGGTCCAGCGCCGGAGAAGCCCTCACCCAATCACGGTGCATCGCGCCGTGGCACGGGGCTGGCGGCATTTCTGGCGACCGCGATGTTTTTCCTGCGCGCCTGTGGAAAAAAGAACGGCGCGTCAAGCCGCGCCTCAGAAAGGCGGCCCCGGCTGGATCGGGCCGCCGTACTCCATAGGGGTGCTAAATCGCCAAATGCCGGTAGGATGTTCGCTTCGGTCCGGGGCCCGGCCCCCCATATGCAACGCAACAGATACGGCCCAGCAGCGGCTCGGGAGAGGACGCCCATGGACGGGCAGGGTGACAGCACCATTCTGGATCGCCTCGAAGGGGTGATCCGTTCGCGCAAGGCGCCTCCCGCGTCCGGCGCGAAACCTTCCTACACCCGCTCGCTGTTCGAGAAGGGCCTGCCGAAGATCGGCGCGAAGATTCGCGAGGAAGCCGGCGAAGTGATCGAAGCCGGCGGCGAGATCGAAGCCGCCGCCGACGCTGAAAAAACCGCCGCCGCCCGTGCGCATTTGACCGCCGAAGTCGCCGACCTCATCTTCCACACCATGGTTTTGATGGGAAAATTCGATCTGCCGATCGCTACGGTCTACCAGGAGCTGGAACGGCGCTTCGGCACGTCGGGCATCGAGGAAAAGCAGGCCCGCCCGCCCAAACCCTGACCCGCACCCGGGCCCTGGCGAGCCGGCCGTCCTGGCGCGCTGGCGGGCTGGCGCGCGGGTGGCTGAGCGCCAGCCATCCCGGCCAGCCATCCCGGCCAGCCATCCCGATCGTGCACCGCCCATCCACCGGGCCCTTGGAGAGAGAACCGTCCCATCATGATGCTCGACCCCAAAGCCTTCAAAATCGCCATTCCCTCCAAGGGCCGCTTGCAGGAAAACGCCGAATCGGTGCTGTTCGCCGCGGGGCTCAGTTTCCGCCGCCCCGACCGCCGGCTGTTCGCTACGTGCAGCCGCACCGGCGTGATGGTCGTCTACGTCCATGCCATCGACGTGCCGGTGCTCCTGCATGAAGGCTTCGTGGACCTGGGCATCACCGGCAGCGACCTCGTCATCGAACGCCGCGCGGCGGGTCTGGTCGAACACCTGAAGCTGGGCTTCGGCAAATGCCGGCTGGAAGTCGCGGTGGGCACCGCCAGCAAAATAAAATCGGTGAAACAGCTCGCCGGCAAGACCGTCGGCACCAAATTCCTGAACCTGGCCAAGGACTTTTTCGCCCGTGAAAAAGTGAAGGTCCACCTGGTCAAGATCGAAGGCGCCACTGAAGGCATGGTCGGGCTGGGGATGGTCGACGGCATCGTCGAAATCGTCGAATCCGGCGACAGTCTGCGCGAAAATTTTCTGGGCTCGATCCAGGAACTGGGCCGCTTCGAAGCGGTGCTGGTCGGGCGCAAACGCACCCGCGACGACGCGCTGCGCAGCCGGCTGATCCGCCGCATCGAAGGCGTCGTCGTCGCGCGCCAGTACGCGATGCTCGAATACAACGTCCCGCGCAAAAGCCTGGACGCCGCCACCCAGATCACGCCCGGGTACAATTCTCCCACCATCGCCGAACTGGCCGACCCTGCCTGGGTCTCGGTCAAAGTGATGGTGCCGAAGAAAGAAGTCCAGGACGTCATGGATCGGCTCGAAAAAATCGGCGCCACCGCGATCATCGAAACCGAAGTCAACCACTGCAGGCTGTAGGATCTGTATGCCCGTTTCCATTGCGCAGGAAAACATCCGCAATTTCTGTATCGTGGCGCACATCGACCACGGCAAGTCGACGCTGGCCGACCGGTTCCTGCTGAAAACCGGCCTGATCGACCAGCGCACCTTCCAGATGCAGTGGCTCGACCAGATGGACCTCGAGCGCGAACGGGGCATCACGATCAAGGCCTCCGCGGTGCGGCTCGAATACAAACACACCGACGGCAAAACCTACCTGCTCAACCTGATCGACACTCCCGGCCACGTCGATTTTTCCAGCGAAGTCATGCGCGCGCTGCGCGCCTGCGAGGGCGCCCTGCTTTTGGTCGACGCCACTCAGGGCGTCGAAGCCCAAACCATGGCCAACGCCTACCACGCCATCAACGCCGACCTCGAAATCATCCCCTGCATCAACAAAATCGACCTCGGCACCGCCCGCGCCGATGAAGTCGCCGAGGAACTCGAAGCCGCCCTCGGCTTCGACGCCGCCGACGCCCTGCGCTGCTCCGGCAAAACCGGCGTGGGCGTGGATGAAATCCTGGCCGCCGTCGTGGCCAAAATTCCACCGCCCGGCGGCAGCGCCGACGCTCCCCTGCGCGCGCTGATTTTTGACAGCATGTACGACGACTACCGCGGGGTGATCGTCTACGTCCGCGTGATGGACGGGCGCATCAAGGTCGGCCAGAAAATTCGGCTGCACCACGTCCGCCAGGAATACGAAGTCACCGGCGTCGGCGTCTTCGCGCCCGGCCCGACCGAAATGCCGGAACTCAAGGCCGGCGAAGTCGGCTACTTCACCGCCGGCATCCGCGGCCTGCAGGACGTGTCGGTCGGCGACACCGTCCACGACGCCGGGGTTGAAATCGATCCGCTGCCCGGCTATTCGGAATCCAAGCCGATGGTCTACGCCGGCTTCTACCCCTCCGATCACAACGATTTCGAAGCGCTCCGCAAAGCCATGCAAAAACTGCGCCTGAACGACGCGGCCTTCGTGTTCGAACCGGAAAGTTCCGAGGCGCTCGGGTTCGGCTTCCGCTGCGGCTTCCTGGGTATGTTGCACATGGACATCATCCAGGAACGGCTCGAACGCGAATCGGACGTCGATCTGGTCGTCACCGCGCCCAACGTCACCTTCCGCGTGAAAAAACGCGACGGCACGATGGTCGATGTGCGCTCGCCCGGGGACGTGCCCGACGCGGGGCTGATCGAGGAATTCTTCGAACCGATCTGCAAACTCCAGGTCATCACCCCGGCTGAATTCATCGGCAACGTGATGAAGCTGGTCGAAACGCGCCGCGCGACCTACCAGTCGCAGGAGCATTTCGGGACCAAGCGCGTGGTGCTATCGTACGAAATTCCGCTGTCCGAAATCATCTTCGATTTCTTCGACCGTCTGAAAAGCGCCACGCGCGGCTACGCCACGATGGAATATGAACTCAAGGAATATCGCGTCGCCGACCTGTGCAAAGTCCAGATCATGGTGGCGCAGGAGCCGGTGGATGCGCTGAGCATCATCTGCCACCGCAGCGTGGCCGAAAAACGCAGCCGCACGATCCTGGTCCAACTGCGCAAGAAAATTCCGCGCCACCTGTTTCTGATCGCGCTGCAAGCGGCGATCGGCGGCAAGATCATCGCGCGGGAAAACATTTCGCCCATGGCCAAGAACGTGCTCGCCAAGTGCTACGGCGGCGACATCACCCGCAAACGTAAGTTGCTCGAAAAACAGAAAAAAGGCAAGAAGCGCATGAAGAGCGTCGGCGGGGTGGAAATCCCGCAGGAAGCGTTCCTGAGCGTGCTCAACACCAACGAAGACGACGAATAGCCTTTAAGGTTTTTGTCCGCCCCTGGGAGCGCCGGCATCCTGCCGGCTCTTCGCCGGACCGCTCCGTACGAACCGAGGCGACGTCGCGCTTCCCAGGTTCTCCCGCGCGGAAGGTCGCGAGCGATGCGTCGAAATGCATTGGCTTCGTTGAACGTCGGGTGCGGTTCCGCGCGATGGAACGTCGCAGGCGTGGTTCCGCTTCAGATCGCGCGGAAGAACGTTTTGTCCGGGTGTCGTCGTTCGGTGGCCTCGCGCCGACACCCGGGTCCATGGGTTCCCTTCGGTCACCCATGGCTACCGACAGTCGGCCCCGTTCGGGGCCAAGAAACGGTGGCGCGGAAGAAGTCGGGAAGGCACCGGTTCCCAACTCGGCCTTTTTGGCCGCAGCCGGCACGGGCCTTTCATTCGTTTCACCGCGCGCCGCGCGCGGCGCCGCATTTCCAGCACGACGTAAACTGCGGGTCGCAGGTTTCGCCGCATTTGGCGCAGCGCCATGGCGGTTCGGCTTCTTCGGCGCGCGCTTCCTGCGCCGCGGCCGCCAGCGCCTGTTCCGCCGCGGGCCGGTCGGCGGCATTGACCAGCACCAAATACGCCTCCGCCGGCTGAATCCCGTACAGCGCTGCGCCCGCACCTTCCGGTTCTTGGTACAGGTAGCAATCGATGCCGGCGTCCTTCAGCGTCGCCTGGTCCACCGCCAGCGAAACATCATTCAAGTACCCGCGCCGCAGCACCGCCATTTCATTCGCCATATCCGCCCTCGTCCTGCTCCCCGCTTCCGCTCCTCTCCCTCATTCTTTCTCTTTTCTTGTCTTCCAGAAAAAATTGCCTTTCTCGGTGCCTCTGTGTCGCGGTGGTGAAATCTTCTTCCCCCTCACCATTCATCCCGGTCGGTGCCGCAGTTCCAGCAGGCGGTGAAGGCCGGCTCGGAGGTTTCCCCACATTTTTTGCAGCGCCAGGGCAGGCCGGGATCGGCCGTGGTCGCTTTGTTTTTGACTTCTTCCACGATCCGGCGGGCGGCGTCGATGTCTTCGCGGTGGCGCAGCACGAGGTGTTGCAGGATGACCGCGGTGAGGCTCAGCCCCACGTTGTTGCCGTGCACGTAGGACTCAATTTCGCACAGCTTCAGCGTCTCCTGAATCACGAAGATGGTGGTGTCGCCCAGCGGGGCGGAGTAAATGACCAGATGATCCTCAGCCATAGGGGCAGCTCGCGGCAGATCGCAAATGAATCGGTCCACAGGGCCAAACAGCAACCGGCTATTGTATCCGGGCTTTTTCCAAGCTAAAATGGTGCGATTCGGAAAGCGTTCACCGACCGGCCGGCAGGGAAGGGAAACCATGTCCCAGATGTCCCGAACCACCATCATCCGCAATGTCCGCGCGACGATCGACAACAAGCGCGTGCTCGACACGCTGTTGCGCAGCCTGACCAGCAAACGGCAGGTCACGCCCGAGGACATGGATCTGATCCTGAGCCTCACGATCAAGAAAGTGGCCGACACCGTTCAGGCGCAGGCGGTCACCGTGTTCACCGTCAACAAAGAACGCACCGAAATCAAATTCCAGAACGTCTACTACGCGCCCAGCCTGTACGGCGAGGACGAAGGCAAAAAATTCCTGTTCGACATGAAAGCCGAGCAGCTCCAGGGTGTGACCATGCCGATGACGCAGGGCATCGTCGGCAAGGTGGTCGAGACCTGCCAGTCGTATTTCGTCGCCGACGCGCAGGCCGACAAAAAACACTACGCCAAGATCGACACCGACACCGGCTTCGTGGCGCGCTCGATGATCACCGTGCCGCTGAAAGTCGGCAAGCAGGCGATCGGCGCGATCCAGGTGCTCAACAAATGCATCGCCGGCACCGTCTACCAGTTTGCCGAAGAAGACGTGTTTCTGCTCGAAGACGTCGCCGACTATTCGGCCAAAATCATCCAGAAATGCCACTATCCCGAAACCGCCTTCAGCGACCGTGAAATGGCCAACTACGTGGCGCGCCTGGCCAAGTGCGACTACGTGGAAATCGACCCCGACTATGCGCTCGACACCCAACTGCTCAAGGAAATCGGCAAGGACCAACTGCTGCGCTACATGATTCTGCCGCTGGCGACGCTGCCCAGCGGCGGGCTGCGCGTCTGCATGGGCAACCCGCTGGACTTCCAGAAAATCGGCGACTTCGAACTGATGTGCGGCAAGAAGATCGAGGAAAAACTGGTCGCCGCCGACAGCGACGTGGCCGCCGCCATCGACCGGGCCTTCCCCAAATCCACCGACCTCGACAATGAAATCGAAGCCGCGCGCGAAAAGCTCCGGCTCGAAATCGCGCAGGACGAAGCGCAGAAGGCCGCCGAAACCGTCGAGATCGACAACAACGCCACCGAAGAATCCGCGCCGGTCGTCGCGCTGGCCAACCGGATCGTCGAACAGGCCTACGCCGAGGGCGCCTCCGACATTCACATCGAACCGATGGAAACCGAAGTCCAGGTGCGCTACCGCATCGACGGCGAATGTCTGGTCAAGATGCTGCTGCCGATCCAAGCGCATCGCGCGCTGGTGAGCCGGTACAAGATCATGAGCGGCATGGACATTGCCGAACGGCGGATTCCTCAGGACGGCCGAATCGTTTACAAAAAATGGACCAAAAAAGACATCGATGTGGACCTGCGCGTCAGCACCGCGCCGATGAACTTCGGCGAAAAAATCGTGATGCGTCTTCTCGACAAGCGCAAATCCGCGCTGCCGCTGAACAAGCTCGGCTTCAGCGAATACAACCTGAACCGCTACCGGGAGATCATCAAGGCTCCCTATGGCATGGTGCTGCACTGCGGGCCGACGGGTTCGGGCAAATCGATGACGTTGTTTTCGGCGCTGGGTGAAATCAACGACCCGACGATGAATATTTCCACCGCCGAAGACCCGATCGAATACACGATCAAGGGCATCAATCAGATGCAGATGAACCGCGCCGCCGGTTTGACCTTCCAGGTCGCGCTGCGGTGCTTCCTGCGCCAGGACCCGGACATTATTCTGGTGGGCGAAATCCGCGACACGGAAACGGCGGAAATCGCGATCGAAGCGGCCCTGACCGGCCACCTGCTGTTCAGCACGCTGCACACCAACGACGCGCCGTCGACGATCGCGCGGTTCACCGAAATGGAAATCGAACCGTTCATGATTTCGGCCTCGCTGGTCTGCGTCTGCGCGCAGCGGCTGATCCGGCGGGTGTGTTCCTGTGCCGAAGATGCCGATCCCGAGCCGGACGAAATGAAGTTCCTGGAGCGGTCGCTGGATGGCAAGCCGATCGGCAAGATCAAGAAAATCAAAGGCTGCCGGAAGTGCTCGGGCAGCGGCTACAAAGGGCGGCTCGGCACCCACGAACTGCTTGTGCCCACCGACGAACTGCGTGTGGCGATCAACCGCGGCAAGGAAGCCGAATATCTGCGCGTGGTGGCTCGCATGAACAGCGGCATGCGCACCCTGTTCGAAGACGGCATGGAAAAGGTGAAACTGGGGCTGACCAGCCTCCAGGAAGTGATCGCGAACATCGTCCCGGATGAGAAAGCGGTCGGCGAATTGTCTGAAAAGGACCTCCTGTAGTCTACTTATCCGGCTGCTGAAAAAAGCCTTGACCCGCGCCTGTTCGACCGGCTTCAACCGGGTTCGAACGGGGGCGGCGATTGGCCGCGTTTCCGGGAGCTTGTATTCCGCTGTATCCAACAGATACTGCTGGACTTCTGGCTTTCGAACGGGGTGGCTGGCGTGCGCTGACCGGGAGGCTCTCCCCGCTGCGCCGTCGGCGGCCGGTCGGCAGCGCTCGCACCGCCGCTGGGAAACTGGTCCTATTTGGCGGGCGGAAAATCCTGGCGTTCAACCACCCACGGCGGCTATAATCGCGGGTGCTCCAGGATCGGCATCGCGAGAAGCAGATCAGCCCTGATTGCGCAGGTACCCGTTCGGCCGCCGCCGAGCGGTCGAAAAATCGTGCTGTGGAGTGCACGCGTGCAGCGGTTCTCCCGGCCCGGATCAAGGAGCAACCCATGAGCACGCGCGGCCCGTCCACCTCCCTTTTGCGCAGCAAACCCTTGGGCGAAATTCTGCGCGAACAGGGCACCATCGATATCAACGCGCTCAGCCAAGCCCTGGCCTACCAGCGCGAACATCCGGGGCTGCTCGGCCAGATCCTGGTGAAAATGAAAGCCTGCGAACCGGAGGCGTTGGCCGAAGCGCTGCTCAAGCAGGTCAAGATTACCGACATCAACCTGTCCCACGCGCAGATTCGCATTTCCGCCGCGACCATGCTCAGCCGGCTGTTCTGCGAGGAAAACAAGCTGCTGCCCTTCGAGCAGCTCGGGCGAGTGCTGTGCGTGAGCATGGCCAATCCGCTCAACCGCGCCTGCATCGTCGAACTGGAGAAAACGCTCGACGACGTCGTGGTCAAAACCTTCCGCAGCCCGTGGCCGGAGATTCAGCGCACCATCGAACGGGCCTACGCGGCGGCGGAGCAGAAAAAATCGCGGCTCCAAGCCGCCGTGCAGGTCGATGCCGACGGCAATCCGCTGCCTGGCAGCGGGAGCGCGACCGGTGCTCCCGGCACGCCCACGACCGTGGCCGTCGCCTCCCGTCCGAATCGCCCGCTGTCGGGCCTGCACCCCAACCTGGGCGCCGGCGCCGCGCAGCCGGGCTTCGAACGGCCGCCGTCGGTGCGGGTGAAACTGGACGAAGCCGGCCGGCCGGCCGGAGCGGGTATCTCCGGTGCGCGCGCCGCGGTCGGTTCGGGCCAGCCGGGTTTTGAACGTCCGCCTTCGGTGCGCCTGACCGGCAGCGGCGCATCCGGCGCGCGGCCGGCCGTGGCGTCGGCGACCGCCACGCCGCCGCCGGCGAAGCCGGCCCAGTCGGTCAGCGCTCCCGCGCCGAAACCGCTCCGCCCGGCCACGCAGCCGCGCCAGTCCGGTGTCGGGCCGGCCGCGAATGGCGGGGAAGCCGCGCCGGCGCTCAACATCGGCCCGATCCGCGTCGACGACAGTTGGGTCGACACGCAGCAGAATCCGCACGTGGTGTTTCATCAGCGCATGATCAAGACGATCGGTCAGGTCGGCGGCGCGCCGGGTTTTCTGGGCCGCCAGGTGCCCGACGATCAGCGCCAGAAAATGGTGGTGACGCTCGGACTGCTGATCGCCGAACACGGCGCCTTCCTGCGCGATTCCTCCGATTTCACGCTGGCGCCGGAAGCGATGAAACTGCTCGACTGGCGCACGCTGGTGCTGCGCGGGCTGTTCTGCTACCACATGTCCTATCCCTATGTGTTCGCGCAATCGCCCAAGGCGTTTGTGCTGGCGAGCCAGCAGGACGTCGCCGACGTGTACGAAAAAGTCCGCGCGCATTTCAAGCTGTTCCTCAAGGAAATCAACGGCGTCCGCAACCATCCGGAGCATCTGGTGCATGTGAACCAGCTTGAAGTGGACGACACGCTGTCGCACGTCGAACGGATCTATCTGCTCCTGCCCAACGCGCAGGGCCACACTGCGTAGGGGTGATGGCTGTGTTGCCTATCCCGGCGCCTCGCCTCTTGCGTGGCACGGGCTGACCAGCCCGTGTCCAGCGAGTCATCGAGCGTTTCCGCTGTAAAGCGCGTTTCGCGCTACTCTTGGTTTTCTCCGCGCCGGCTTGGCGAAACGTCCCATGGGCCGCCCGCAAATTGCCTTTTTAGCCTGCCCCTGGTGACAATTTGGACCCTCTGAAACACCAAACGGCGGCGTCCGCAGGGGGGCTTGTCCCACCTGCGCCGGCGGCCGTCAGGGAGCGCCCAGGTCATGCAAAAAATTGCGGGATTGCGGCGCATCGAATCCTCCCTGCGCCGGTTGGGCGGCAACGGCGACAACTGGCACATGACCTGGGCCTCCGACGACAAGGTCTATACCGGCCTGTGCGACGGCAAGGGCTGGCCGCACCTGCCGCAGGCGAGCTACAACAGCCGCGCCTACGCCATCGTGGGCGCGCCGCCCGAACTGCAATTTGAATTCCTGCCCGGCTACCCGGAGTTGCTCAACGTCTGGGACACCCGGGAGTGCTCGCGCTACTACGCCTTCGGCACGCTGGCGGTGGGCGAGCGCATCTACCAGTTTCTGAGCTCCCCGAACCGGCCGTTCACTGAAGCCGCGCCGCGGTTTGTCGGCGCCAAGCTGATCTACTCCCCGGACCTCGGCCGCACCTGGCTGAATCAGGACGGGTCGGCGCCGGTGCGCTGGGAAGGGTGGGATGAACGGTCGCGCGGGAACATGGCATTTTTTGAAGAAGACGGCGATGCGTTTGCGCTCACGACCGTTTTGCAGATGGGCCAGGATTACCGGCTCAACCGCGACGGGTTTGTTTATATCTACGCGCCCAACGGCAACACCGAGGGCACGATGAATGAGACCGCGCTCTGTCGCGTGCCGAAAGACCAGGTGCTCGACCGTGCGGACTATACGTTTTTTGCTGGGCAAAAAAGCGGCAAGGCGCAGTGGTCGTCGCAGATCGCCGACCGCGCGCCGGTGCATTCGTTCCCGGCCGGCTGGGTGAATACAAAGGTGCATCCCTACGCCTGGCACCCCAGCGTGGTGTACTATGAGCCGACCGGCGAATATCTGATGGCCAACTGGGGCATGGGCACCGACGCCGACGGAATGTGGTTCGTGAAGCCCAGCTATCTGGGGTTTTGGACCGCGCTCGAACCGTGGGGCCCGTGGCGGCAGGTGCACGAAGACACCGCCTGGACGCCCGGCGGGGATGCGGCGGCGCGCTGCTACCAGCCGCAGATCGCGCCCAAGTGGATCGCCGCCGATGGCCGGTCGTTCTGGCTGATGTGGACCGATTTTCAACTGGTGGACAATCAGCGGCCGCATTACGCCTTCAACCTGCAGCCGGTGGACGTGACGCTGAAGTAGGCGCACGATCGAGCCAGGCGCACTGCACGGCCTGCGGCGCAGGCGCTTTTTCAGTCCTTGACTGGACCGGCGCGCTGAAACTGTATAATCTCCGTTCTTGTATTGGAAGGCTCAAATCAGGAGAAACAGAATGTTCACCTCGACCGCCGGTGCTGTGCGTGGGTGGATGGGTGTTGCCGCGCTGGCGGCGCTGCTTGCGGTGGCACCGCTGGCCGCCGAAGACGCCGGCACCCCGCCGCCGGGCATGCCCAATCAGCCGGCCATCACCGAGGAACTCTACGCCAAGTACCTGAAGCTGGAGACCGTGATTGAAACGCAGGATGCGCGGATGGTGAACGCCAAGGACGACGCCGCGCGAGCGGAAATTCAGAAGGCCAAGGACGCCGGTTTCACCGCCGCCGGCATCGACGCGGCGACCTACGCCAGCATGCAGCACGAAATCCTCATGATCAACAACATGCTGATGGCTGAAGACATGAATCCCGCGGTGGCGGAGCAGATGGGGCGCGCGTTCGCGATGTTCCCGGCAGTTTCGGTCGCCACGGTCAAGGCGCACCACCAAGCTGGCGCTGGCGCGGCGGGGGCGATGACGACGCAGGCCTCCGGCGGCGCGACCGGCGGGACGGCTCCGGCCGGCGGCAACTCCGGGGCTGCTCCGGGAACCGACGCCAGCACCGGCGCTGGCGCCACCGGGGGCGCTACGGGCGGCATGGCCGCACCGGCCGCGGGCGAAACCGCGGTCGATCCGACCAAGATCCCCGGCACTTGGCTGGTGGACATGGATGCCACGATTGCAATTGCGATGCCGCAACTGCCGCCCGAGCGCCGCGGCATGGCGCTGGGGATGATCAACGGCCATGTGCACATGACCAAATGCACCTTCAACGCCGACAAAAGCTGCGTCGCCATCGAAGCCAATCCCGACGGCAGCACGACCGAGAAAAAAGGCACCTGGAGTTTCGCCGACGGCGTTTTGACGATCAAGCCCGACGACGCCACGCAGAAGGATTCGGTGCTGGCGGCGGCGATGCGCGGAGAACTGTTGATGCTCGGCAAGGACCGCGGCAAGCTGGCCTTCAAGCGGCAGTAGACCTGAGCCTCAGGCCTTCTTCCATTCGCCGCACAGCGGTTTGACCAGCATGCGTTTCATGCGGACGTAGTCGGGCAGGCCGTCTTTGGCGATGTCCACTTTGGCTTCGCCCTGCATCAGCGGCGCGCAGTAGGCGCGGAAAGCGGCGGTGATGTGGTTGCCTTGCGGGTTCATGAATTCCCGCGGCAATTTGCGTTCGCCGTTGGCCACGTCGGTCAGCTTGGCTTTCACGAAGTCCACCTTGTATGCTTTGCCCTTCGCGCGCTGCATGGCGACCATGTAGCCGGTGTCGCCCTTGAGCGCCCATTCGACGGCCAGTCGGCCGGTCATCACGGCTTCTTTCACGTCGGTGGCCGAGGCGAAGTGCATGCCGTTGCGTTGCAGCGTGCCCGGCCGGCAGATGCGGGCCTTGATGCCGACTTTGGCTTCGATCACGTTTTTGAGCACGTCGGAGATGCCCGAAAGCTGCGCGTGGCCGAAGGCGTCCTTGCCGAACTGGCCTTTGTCTTCGGCGAGGTAATTTCCCTGGGGGTTTTTCAGGCCTTCGGAGGCGACCACGAAAACGCGGCCGAGCCGCGCGTGGACGGCATTGACTTCGGCGGCGATTTCGTCCAGCGTCTTGGGGCATTCGGGGACGTACACCAGTTGCGGGGCGTCGTCGGGATGGCGGCTGGCCATGCCGGCGGCGGCGGCGATCCAGCCGGCATTGCGGCCCATGGTTTCAAACACCGTGCAGGTGTCGGCGGTGTACATGGCGTCGGTGTCGCGGCCGGCTTCCATGACCATGGTGGCGTTGTATTTGGCGACCGAGCCGAAGCCCGGCGTGTGGTCGGTGAAGGCGAGGTCGTTGTCGATGGTTTTGGCGATGCCCATGGCGCGCAGTTCGTAGCCCTTCGTGGCGGCGAGCTTGGCGACCTTGTCGGCGGTGTCCATCGAATCGTTGCCGCCGGCGTAGAAGAAATAGCGGACATTGTGGGCCTGTAGAATTTCCACGATGCGCGCGAAATCGGCGTCGGTTTTGACCTTGTAACGGCAGGAACCGAGCGCGGCCGCAGGGCAGCGGGTCAATTTTTCGATCGCCGGGCGGCCTTCCTTTTTCAGGTCGTAGAGTTTCTCCTGGAGCAGACCTAAGATGCCGTTGTGCATCCCGAACAGCTTGGTGATGTGCGGAGATTTCCAGGCGGCGAGGATCGCGCCGGCCATGGAGGCGTTGATGACGGTGGTCGGGCCGCCGGACTGGCCGAAAACGGCGGCGCCTTTGAGTTGGCTGGACATGGCGAAGGGAACTCCTCTGATTCGTCTGACGGGGCAGGTTGGGAAAATCCTAAACGGCGAGCGGGTCTTGGCAACGAGCGGCCGCGCCGCTCGCGAGCAGGGGAACAGGGAGCAGGGGAGAAGGAGAGGGGAACAGGGAAAGAGAGCGAGGGGAGCAGGGGGAAAGGGAAGTGCACATTGTGATTGGGGCGGGACGGGGAAAATTCGAAAAAAATGAGTCCGAAGGGAGGGTGGGAGCTGCTCATCTGCTGTAGACCCGATCACACGGGGTGGGGCCGGTAAAATAAACGGCCCGGAACCGGATCGGGGCTGGGAGCGAGGCTACCTGCCATGCGCCAATCACCAAACACACGATCTGCATCAGCCGCCGCCACCGCCACCGCCGCCGGGCCGGGAGCCGGGTCGGCAACCGCCGGCAACGCGATGAATCCGCTGTCGCGCGAGGCGCAGCTGGCGAGCTACATCCGGCCGGTCTACGGGCTGTGTCTACGGTTGCTGCGCGACGCTCACCTGGCGGAAGATGCCCTGCAGGAAAGTTTTGTCGACGCGGTCGCGATGTGGGATCGGTTCGAAGCCGCACCGGACGAATCGGGCGCGGGGCGCGATCCGCGGCTGCGGTGGATTCTGGCGATTGCGGCGCATCGCGCCTTCCGGCTGCGCAGCGGACGCGGCCGGGAACAGACAGGGATGGAGACGACCATGGAACGGCTGGAATCCCCCGCGGCACCCGCCGGCCACGCGCCGGAAGACGAGGCAGCCCGGCGCGAGACGCTGGCGCAACTGGAGGCCGCCCTGGACGAACTGCCCGAGCCCGAGCGCGAGGCGGTGCTCCTGCACCACATTCACGGGCTGAGCCAGGTCGAAATTGCGCGCGCGCTGGAAGCGCACCCGCGCACCATCTCCCGCCGCATTCAAGATGGCATCGCCGAACTGCGCCGCCGTTTGAGCGACCGCGGCGTGCCCGAAACGCTGGCGCTCGCGCCGCTGTTTCTGCGCCTGCCGGCGCCGCCGCCGCCGGCCGGCCTGGCCGCCCAGGTGCTTAGCCACCCCACCATTCTGGCTTGGACGAGTTCGACTTCTGCCGCCGCGACCGCTAGCACCGCGGCGACGGGAGCGAGCGCGTCTGTGCCAGGGTCTTTGACGAACACAGCCACCATCACAAAAGGAGCGACGATCATGTCGAGCAAATTGATTCTGGCCGCGCCCGCAGCCGTCTGCGCGGCGGCGGTGCTAGCCTGGATGAACGGGTTTTTGGCGCCGGCTGCGCCACCGGTTTCGCGCGCGCCGCTGGCCGCGCCGCAACTGGCGGCGAATGCGCCGGGGGCGAACCCGAACGCCGCGGTGGCGCCTCGGCCGCAGCCGATGACGAACGGCGACGGCGGCGGCGCCGGAGCGCCCAGCGCGGCCGACGCCACGCCGCCGGCGCCCAAGCCCACGCCGGAGGAACTCGAAAAGGCCTTCGACGCCAAACTTACCGCTGCCCAACAGGCGCGTCGCGCGGCGCTGCGCCAAGCGCTTGCCTCTAGCCTGCCGAACGATAACCATCCAACCAACGGTTGGCATAGCGCGGTCAGCGACCAAGTAACTTCGGCGACCACCGAAGTGGGCAGTTTCCTGATGGAGCGATTGGATCGCAATAGAGTAGTGGGATACGGCTTGGCCTTGCAGGCGGCGGCCGCCGTACCTGGGCCGTTTGTCTGCCCGGACTTTAAAGTGCAGAACATGTCCATGGTGGAATCCAACAGCGATCTGGTCAGCAGTTCCAAGGCCGAGACGGACGTAACCACGACCGGGGTAACGCCGTCTGTCGACCTGACTGGCGAAAAGCCGAAATTTGGCGTTGCCGAGCCCGCCTCGGTAGTGGTCCGCAGCGACGTCTTTCCCGCTGGCTTGCCAGCCGATTACGATGCCCAGCGGGTGCTCGACGGTATGAACCTTGGCCTGACCGCGACGCCGGCACTGACCAAGGCGTTCGCAGCGGCGCAAACCGCCGACGGCGCGTTTCTCGATGCAGCCGACCGTTTCGCCAAGGCGCCTAAGGACGCCAAGGTCGGCGCGGCGATGTGGACGGCCGGCCAAACGCTGATCGGCGATCAGGACGCGGTGGCGAAACTGATCGACGGCTACCTGCGGAACATGCAATCCGGCCCCCAAGCGTGGTCGATGCTGAAGGTGTCGGCGGGTGAGCACCAGCAGGCGGGAATGGGTCAGATTCTTTCCGATTTGGCCGGCGCAATCATGGGCGGAGACAAGGAAACTCATATCACCGTTGGCCCGGCCACTACCGGCGGCGGCGCAGGCGGCAGCGGAACGAAAGTCCAGACCGGTTCGGGCAACGCCAGCGTAGCGTCACAGGCGGCAATTGGAGCCGGCCTGCCGCCGGGTTCGCTTCCCGCCAGCGCGTCAACCGGCAGCAGTGTGGTGCACTACGGAAAGGAGGTGGTCCTGGTTCCGGTCGGGAAAGGCGGTCCCGGCAAGGTCGCGGCGGCGATGGACGAGCCGAAAATCGACGCCAAGACCCCGCGAACCTACACCTTCGAATCGAAAGACGAGACGCTCGGCCACTTGGCCCAAGTCATCAGCCAGAATCCCTTGGCCACCGGCACCGTGACCGTCGATCCGGCAATCGCCGGAAACCAGGTGGAAGGCAAATGCACCGGCAAGACGCTGGAGGAACTGGCGCAGAACCTGGCCAAGCTGGCGAAAGTGGACTGCCAAGCGGATGGCAAAACCGGGTGGAAACTGACGCCCAAGCCGGATACAACCGCCGGCGCGGGCAACGAAGGGTTCTGAGGCTTTGGCCAGTGGCGGCGAGGGTGGGGTAGATGGGCCGAACGCCTGTACATCCCTCCCCCGGGGCTGGCAGCGCAAGTTCTGCCGCGCACGCGGGCGCCGACCGGACGGTCGGCGCCCGTTTTGATGAGGGGCGCGCGGAAGTAAGA
>JBOHNC010000256.1:0-10199 GCA_050730415.1 Planctomycetota bacterium | reverse complement strand
CCCTCTCACCGGCAGGCAAAGGCTCGGCGGCCGGCAGCGCGACGCGGCGCAGTTGCGGCATGCTGCTGCCGCTGGCGCAGCAGAGCGAACTCATCGAATGGATCGGCCTGGCGCCGCCGCCGCGCTGGCAGGGCCTGCGCTTCGCCGTGCTGCCGGATGTCATCTGGATCGACAGCCTGGCCGATGCCTCGGCCGAACTGCCCCCGTTTCTGGCCGCCGAACGCCTCACGCCGCACGGCGGATCAATCGGCGCCACCGTTTGGCTGGCCAGCGGCACGCGCTGGGATCCGCCGCTGGCGGTCGATCTGCTGCTCGAACGGCTCCAGGCCGAACCGGACGCCGACTACATTCTGCGGCCCGATCCCGGCGGCGCACTGCGCTGCCGCTACTGCCTGGAACGCAGCCGCCTGCTGCCGCTCGATCGGGTCACCGTGCGCACGGTCTTGCGGCCGCTGGAGCCCCTCGCGTGAGGCGATTCGTGGGAGGCTCCCGGGTTGGGCGCACGCCGCTTATTTCCGCCGCGCTGGCGATGCTGCTCGCGCTGACGACCGCCGGTCTCATGCCCGTGCTGGCGGCGGATATTGCGCCGGATTTCCGCCTGAACACGTTAGCCTCCGCTGCGCCCCTGGCGAGTTCGGACCTGGCGCCGGACCGCGGCTGCTGGCAAGTCGGCCTGAGCCAGCAGGCGCTCCCCACCCCGCCGCGCAACGGCCTGGCCGGATTCGACCTGAATGAGACTGCCTTGAACGTGAGTTTCGAACGGGGGTTGGGTGAAATCGCCCCGGAAGATTTAATCCCGGCGCCGGAGCTGATGGGCGAAGCGCGCGTGTCGGCCGGCGCCCTGTACGGTACGCCCCATGCCGGCGGCGGGCGAGCAACCGGTGGCTTCGTGCAGGTCGAGGCCCTGTTCGGTCTGACACCGGGCGCTCCCGCGGGTCAGTCTCCTCCCGCGCTCACCCTCCTGGCCGGCCTGGGCACGACCGGCGCGGTGCTTTCCCTGTCCGGCCCCGGGCCGAACGCCGACCTGTACAGCACCTACACCTATTTGCTGGCCGGCGTACAGGCGCGCGAAGAGCCGTTGGTGAGCCCGGCCCTCTGGTTCGATCCCTACCTGCTGGCGCGGATCGGCTGCGAATCTTCCCTGCTCGGCCGCCGCCAGGCCACGACGATGCGCACCTGGGGTTTCTATCGCGTGGATGCCGGTTGCACGCTCACGTTCCAACTGGGACGAGCCGCTCCCGCCGCCGCCGCCGACGACGACGGCCGAGCCAACCAGGCGGCGCGAGCGGACGGAGACGGCGGCGGAGCCGTGGTGCTGCGCGCCGCGGTCGAATACGCAGACGACACCGGCTTCGCGCCGTGCGTGACGTTCGCCTACCAGCGTCGATTCTGATCAGGGCGCGCGACTCGCGTTTTGCTGGATGGCGGAAAGAAAAAGCGAACCCGCGGGCGCAGAGGCCCGCTCCGGTCGATAGGGCCGCAGGCTGGAAGCCTGCGCCACAAAAATACCAAGACTGCAAATCGAAAACTGCGCTACCGCACCGTGCCGGCCGCGGTGGCTTCCAGCGCCGGCGCGCTGATGCGGCTCAGCCCGTAGGCTTCGGCCAGCACCTGGATCGGATGGATCGTCGCTTTGCGCGCGCCGTGTTCCATCTGGATCCGGCAGGTGGAACATTCGCTCAGGCCCAGTTGCACCGAGTCCTTGCCCAGTTCCCCGAACAGCCCGCTGCCGATGGCCATCGACTCTTCGTAGTATTTTTTGCGCATGCCGAACGTGCCGGCGATTCCGCAGCAGCCCTTGTTGATCACCTCGACCGTCACGCCGGGAATTTCCCGCAGCAGATCGACGCCCGGCTTGCCGATGCGCAGTTCCTTGTGATGGCACGGCTCGTGGTAGCCGAAGGCCACCGGCACCGGCTTGAAATCGGTCCGCAGCCGGCCGTCTTTTTTCTGCTCCGCCAGGAAATCACAGATGTCCTGCGCCTGCTCGGCCACCGCATGCGCCGCCGGTGTTTCCACCAGGTCCAGCCACTCCTGCTTCAAACACAGCGTCGCGGTCGGCTCGGTGAGCACAATTGGAATGCCATTGTTCGCGTAGGGCGCCAGCGCATCGAGGTTGGCGTAGATCAGTTCGCGCGCGGCAACCAGCTTGCCGTATTCGATGAGCGGCATGCCACACCAGCGGATGCCGGGCGGGATGATCACCTGGAAGCCGTTGTGTTCCAGCACGTCGATCGCCGCCTGCGCGATCTCCGGCGCATTGTAGGTGGCGTACAGGTCGGGGAACAGCACCACCGGCGGCCGCACCGCGGTCCGCCCCGACGCTCCCGTGGAACCTTCCAATCCGGGCCGCGCGCGATTCAGTTTCCAGCGCGGCTTGTGGAACGCCGGCAGCGTCCGTCGGCGGTCGATGCCCATTATCTTTTCCATGCCCCAGCGCAGCAGCGACTGGCGGTTGGCCCAGTTGGCGACCCAGCGGCTCAGCACTCCCAGCTTGGTGGCCGGCTCCGACAGACACAGCACCTGTAAGTCGATCGGCAGCCCGTGCTTTTCGACGTGCCGGTAGCGCATCTCCTGCACGATTTTCGGAATGTTCACATTCGACGGGCAGCCCTGCGTGCAGAGCTTGCAGTTGAAGCAGAAATCGAGAATTTCCGCGGTTTCCTGCGCGGTGAAATCGCCTTCCTTGTGCCGGCCGGCCAGAATCCGCCGCATCAGGTTGGCTTTGGCCCGCGGCGAAGCGTCTTCGACCCGGTTCACTTTGAACCGCGGACACATTCCCAGCGCATCCGATTCGTCGCGGCAATGCGCGCAGCCGTTGCATTTCTCGACTTCAAAGGACAGCTCCCCCGGCGCCCAGTGCAAAAGGGTCCGCGCATCGTCAAACTTGTACTCCGCGCCGTAGCGCAGATTTTTTTTCATCAGGCTCGCGACATGCGTGATTTTCTTGTCCGGGTTGAAAATCCCATTGGGATCCCACACGCCCTTCACCAGCTTGAATACTTCGTACAGCGGGCCGTACTGGTCCTTGATGAACTGCGCCCGCACCAAGCCCTCGCCGTGCTCGCCCGAAATCGTCCCGCCCAGTTCCCAGACTTTGCGGTAGATCGCCGTGGCAATCGTTTCCAGCCGGTCCACGTCGCCGGCCTGGCGCAAATCAAGGTACGGGCGGATGTGCAGCTCGCCATGCCCCGCGTGCGCGTAGGCCACCACGGTCAGGTCGTTTTCCGCAAACACTTTTTCGACATGCGCGACATATTCGGCCAGCCTGTCCGGCGGCACCGCCACGTCTTCGATCACCGGGATGGGCTGCCGCCCGTGGAATTTTTTGAACAGCATCGGCACCGCGGCCTTGCGGATTTCCCACACGTTTTGCATCGCTTCCGGTTCGGTCATGATTTCCAGCGACGTCACCATGTACTGCCCGGCCGGTTGGAACAACCCCGCCAGCGCCTGCGCTTTTTCCAGCAGCGGCGCCGCTTCGTCGCCCTCGTATTCGACCATCAGGCAGGCGCCCGCGTCCTTGCGCAGCACATGCGCGATCGCCGGCCGCGCCTCCCGCCCGAGGTCCATCACGTGGCGGTCGAGCATCTCGCAGGTGTCGGGGTCGGTGGTGAGCACCCGCGGCACCGCGCGGCAGGCGTCCAACAGCGTCGCGAAATGCAGCATGCACAGCACCTGGCGCGAGCGCTTGCGCCGCAGTTGCAAGGTGGCTTCAGTGCAGATGCCCAGCGTGCCCTCGCTGCCGACCAGCAGTTGCGTCAGGTCGATTGCGCCGTCGTGCAGCACGCCTTTCATCAGGTAGCCGGACCGGTTGCGGGTGGTTTTCGGTTGCCGCTCGGCGATCAACGTTTCATATTCGGCGCAGATCGCCGCCGTGTCGCGGTGAATCTGGCCGACAAAGCCGCTGCGATGTGAAGACACTTCGCGCCAGTCGGCGCTGGCCAGCGTCATCGGCCGCGCCTCGAACACCTGTCCGTTGGAAACCACCGTCTCCATCGCGGTCACCCAGTTGCGCGCCGCGCCCAGCTTGATCGAATGCGCACCGGTGGCGTTGTTGCCCAGCACCCCGCCGACGGTCGCGCGGTTGTGGGAGCTCGGATCGGGCGTGTAATACAGGCCATAGGGCGCCAGCGCGGCGTTGAGCGTCGCCAGCACCACGCCCGGCTGCACCCGCACCGTCTGCGCGGCCGGGTCGATCCACAGAATGTGATTCATGTGGACGGTCAGATCGAGCACCACGCCGGTGGTGAGCGTCTCGCCGGCCAAACCCGATCCGCCGCCGCGCCCGACTATCGGCAGCTTCTGCGACTGACAGTAGCGCACCGCTGCCACCACGTCGGCCCGGTCGCGCGGATAGGCCACCACCTGCGGCTCGATTTCATAAATGCTCGCGTCGGTGGCGTACAGGCTGCGCGAGTAGCTGTCGTCGTAGACCTCGCCGGCCAGCAGTTGCGCCAGCGCCTGGCCGTGGGTGGAAGTCGGCGGGCGCTTGGGCGGCGCGAAGCTGGCGTTGCAGCCACCCGCGGACACTTCGCGCTCCGGCCGAGCAATCGGCCCCGCCGGCGCCACCGGCAACGGAAACGCCATGCCAGGTTCAGGCCGCTCCGCTTCGAACGCCGCGCGGGGTTTGGATTCAGTCACCGTCATCGTCGCTGTACGCTCCACCTGCCAAGTCTTTTCAACTCCAATTATACGCCTCTGCTGAACCATGCGGCCGCGGCGCGGGCAACCCTCGCGTCCCAGGCCAATTTCCTTCACACCTCGTTTTTCATTCGGCCCGGCCCTGAGTTCAATTCTCATCGTAGCCGAAGTAGGTGTCGATCAGGTTGCCTTTGGAATCGACCATCACGATCACCGGCAGGCGCGGGCACAGCTCGCGGCGGCGGAAACTGCCGGGCAGGTCATGCGCCTGCGTCAGGTCCTCGGGGATCGTCGTGTAGATCTTGTAGACCTTGTCGCCGTAGACTTCCATGTGCGCGGCGCCGTAGCGCGGCGTGTAACCCAGCGCGTGGTACAGCCCATTGCTGACCTCCGATGGCAGCGAGGTCGGCGGGATGAAATGAAAATCTGCGCCGTCAAATAAATACGGCTTCATGGTGCGCCGGCAGGCCAGGTTGTAGCTGACCACCATCATGGATTTGTCGTCGAGCGCCCAGAATTGGTACTCCACCGCGCCCGGCTTGGTGGGGTTGTCGCGCGCGTACTGCACGCGGTACATCTGCCAAATGCGGAAGTCGGGGTAGTCCTCGCGGAATTTGTCGACCACCTTGTCGGCCGCTTCGCGGACCAGGATGCGGGACATCTCCAATGCGATGTGGCGGGTCTTCGGGTCGAAGTAAATCACGCCGTAGTCTTTTTTGGGGTCGCGCGCGGGCGTCTGCGTGTAGAAGGTGCAATAGGCCGACTCGGCGTCTTTTTTGCGGCGCTCGAAATAGAACAGCATTTCGGCGTGCGGGTATTTTTTGCGGATCAGCGCCGCGTAATCGGCCGGGATTTCCAGCCCGCGTTTCTGCACCGAGGCCTGTTCGCCGGTGTAGGGCGTGGGCGGGCTTCCGCATCCGGATACAATGAGCGCCAGCGCGCACAGGCAGAGCCAGGTTCGACCCATCGACCGGCGTCCCTTTCTCACGATGTTCCAACGGCCGCCGACGGGCGGCAGTGTGGATATTTTACTACCGAACCGGCGCTCGGCCGGTCGCGGGCGCGAATCGAACGGTCCGGCGGACCCATCGGCCGCCCATCGCCGTCCGGTTTGGCGCATGCGCCGCTTGTTTCGCGGCGAACGTGCAGGAGTTTCCCCCATGCTTCAAGGCGCGCTGTTAGGCTTCGGCAACATGGGCGAAGCCGTGGCCAAGCGGATGGCTGAATTCAAAGACGCGCGGATCGCGACGGTCTTCGATCCCGGCGCCGAGCGCCGCGCCGTCGCCGAATCGCTCGGTCTGAAAGCGGTGGCCAAACTCGATGACGCCTTTGCCTCGCGCATCGATTTCGCCCTGGTCGTCTCGCCCAACCGCTTCCACTGCGAACAGGTGCTCGCCGCGGTGCAGGCCGGCGCGCATGTCTACTGCGAAAAACCGCTGGCGCTGAACCTGGACGAATGCGACCGCATGGTCGCTGCGGTCGAAGCCGCCCGGCGCGTGAACGTGGTGAACTTCAGCATCCGCTACAGCGGCGCCGGCCGCGTGATGAAACGGCTGGTCGACGACGGCGCGCTGGGGGAGTTGCTCACCTTCTGGCGGATCCGCTCGCGCGGCTACGGCCTGTTCACCGCTGGCGCGCGCCACCCGGCGGTGGTCGATCCGGCGGCCTCCGGCGGCTGGACCATGCACCACATGTGCCATGACATCGACGCGCTGTATTGGCTGTGCGGCGCCTACAAAAAAGTCTGGTCGCTCAGCCGCAGCACCGTGCCCGGCGGCGCCTCCGAGGAACTCATCTGGACCCTGGCCGAACTGGAACGCGCCGGCCAGACGGTCCGCCCCACGGCGATGATCGGCGACGCGGTGCATCGGATGCACTTCGAAGAAGAAGGCGCCAGCGGCAGCGCCGGCACAATGCGCCGCGTCCTGCGCGACGGCCGGGAAATGATCCTGCTCCAGCCCGAAGGCGGCGAACCGGGGTTGCGGTCCGGCGCCGGGCGAGCGCTCCCCGAGCGGGAATTCCCCACCGCCGACGCCGCCGAACCCGGCGGCGGCCTGGGCCATTTTTTCGATTGCCTCGTGAGCGGCAAAGCCTCGCAGGTGACCTTCCGGGACGCCCGCGCCGCAGTGGCCGTGGCGCGGGCCTGCCAGCAGTCGGCGCGCGCAGGCGGCCAGCCAATCGACCTGTAGCGGGCCGCCGAGCGCGGCGGACGCCGCGACGACGAATTTCTGAAACGGGGACCATCGGATGGAACAGGTGTACGGTCTGGCGGCGCTGGTGGCTTGGCATCCGTGGCTGGCCTACGGACTGGTGATCGCGGCGACGCTTTTTCGTCTGTACCGTTTCCAGACGCCCGCCTACCTGGCGCTGGTGGCCGTCGGCGGCGCGGTGGGGCTGTCGCTTGGTCACGCCGCCAACATGCTCTGGCCGGTCATGCCGCCGCCCGGCGCAGAGGCGCTCGATCCCTATTTGAGCGCCTTCTGGTTCGCACTGCTGACCGCCGCCGCCGAAGTTGCGCGGCCGGTCCGGCGCAGCGAATTCGCCAAGCCCTGGCAGCGCCGCGCCGCGCTGGCACAGGAGGTCGGCCTGGCGCTGCTGCTCTTTTTGGCGCCGGTTTGGCGGCCGGAACTGGCAGGCTGGCTGAGCAGCCTCCTCGTGGTGTACTTTCTGCTGGCGAGTCTGCTCCGGCTGTCGGCCTGGCTGCGCCGTACCCGCGTGCGCCAACTGACCACCGGCGCCGCCGCACTCGGCGCGCAATCGGCACAGGCGGCGCAAGCGGGGATGCCGGCTTTGCGCGAACAAAATTCGCAGACCCACCGCCGGCTGGCGATCTGGGCGGTGCTGCTGACGATCCTCGTCGCCGCCCTTTGGTGCGCTTCAACCGCTCCCGGAGAAAATCTCGGCGACAGTCTGGTCGCGCTGCAAGCGGAACAAATCGTCGAGCGCGCCCAGGTGCTGGCGCAGCCCGGCCCGCAACAGGCCGCGGGGTTTCAGCTCGAACAGGAAGCCGCCTGCCTGAAGGCCATCCGCCAGATTCCAATTCTGTGGTGGCGGCTGCATTGCGCGGTGGCGGAAACCGAATTCGGGCTGAATCCCTACGCCACCCGCCGCGGCTACTTTCTGTACACCTACCTTTCGCCGGTCGACGACAGCCCGCAGTCCTACGCGATCTGGGTGCCGAGCGACTACAACCCGGCTTCCCCCACCCCCACTCCGCTGGTGGTCTGGCTCCACGGCTGGACCGGCTTCCAGCCCTGGGTCGGCCTGTGGATTCCGCCCGGTCTCTGGACCAACCGCGCAATCGTCATCGCGCCGCAGGCGCGCGGCAGCCTCGACTACACCGGCATCCAGGCCCACGAAGTCTGGGCCGCGCTGGCCGACGTCCGCGCGCGCTACAGCGTCGATCCCGATCGTATTTATCTCGCCGGCCATTCGATGGGCGGCACCGGCGCGTGGTACCTCGCCACCCAACGCCCCAACCTGATCGCCGCCATCGCGCCCAGTTCGGCCAATCTCTCGCCCTGGGCCTGGGGCTACAAAACGCCCACCGGCGATCCCGTCCGCGACGCGCTGATCGTCCGCCTGCAAAAAAACGAGGCCTCCATCGGCGGCGCCGACCGCCTGATTCGCATGCCCTTCCTGGCCTCCCACAGCAACGACGACCCCGTCGTGCCGGTGGAAAACTCGCGCCTGATGGTCGCCGCGATTCGCGCCGCCCGCGTGCAAGCCGGCCTGCCCGCCGACAGCCCCGACCAGTGCTACCTGGAGGCCGACGGTCAGAGCCTTGGCCACGGCGAAGCGGTTTCGCCCGCGGCGCGGCTGAACTGGCTGCTCATGCACCGCCGCACCGATCCGGCCCAGTCCGCCACCGCCGCCGCCGTCGGCAATCGCGACCACCCGCACATTCCCGACCCCGCCGAACCGCGCCACGCCCTCACGGTCCCTGCCTACGGCCCCATCGCCCGAGCCTTCGACGAACCCTTCGTCCTGATCGTCCCCGACCGCTGCCAGGAGTGGCTCACGCACGAACCCACCGACGACCGCCAACGCTGCCTGCGCGAAATCGCCCGCGAAACCGAAGCCTTCCAACAGTTCTGGCAGGATCGCAACCAGCACCCGCCGCGCGTGCTCGCCGCCAGCGCCTATCTGGCCCTCGACCCCGCCCGCACTCGCGACTGGCATCCGATTCTGCTCGGCGGCCCCGACGTGAATCTCGCCACCGCCACGCTGCTCGAAGGCGACGGCCCGCTCGCCGCCTACCGCGTGCCGGCCGGCATCGACATCCACGAAGACTCCCTCGCCGTCGCCGGTGTCCGCGCCACCCGCCCGGCGGTCCTGTACGCGATCGTGCCGCCGGCCGACGATCCGATCGGCGCGGGCGATCGCGGCGGCGATCCTGACGTCCACGCGCGCCCCTTCGCCGTGGTCATCGCTGCCTCCAGCCCCGAAGGCTACTTCCAGTGCTTGCGCCGCTTCGGCAGCCTGCTTTCTTCCTACGCGCTGCACCACCGCATCTGGTTCGACTACGCCCTCGCCGACGCGCAGTCCTTCGACGACCCGCGCCTGATTCTCGCCTGCGGTTTCTACACTCCCGACGGCCGCCTGGCGCCCGACGATCCCACCCGCGCCTTCACCGGTTCGCTGTCCGCCCGCATCCTTGAATCCGGCACCGTCTGGCCGCTGCTTCCGCCGCCGCCGGATGCGCTCTTCCCCGGCCTCGCCGCGCCGCCCGCTCCCGGTCCCATCGCCCTCTGGCGCACCCTCCCGACCCGCGTGCACTCCGATGAACCCCTCACCTTCGACGCCCACGCCCTCGGCCAGCCGCTGGCGCTGGGCGGCGATCCCGCCGACGGATTCCGCGGCGCGCGCACCGTCCGCCGCGGCATTGCTTTCAGCGCCATGGGCCCGGTTGACGGCCCGGGCTGCGTGGAGTACACCCTGCCGCCGGGCCGCTGGCGTCTGACCGGCCGCGTCGGGCCGGATTTCACCGTCTACCCGCCGCTGCACTTCGCCGCGCTCGCTGCGCTGCATCTGCCGCCGACCGCGCAAACCGAGCAGGCCGTCGAAGGCTTCCGGGTCCGCGTCGACGGCAAGGAAATCTGGCTCTCCGCGCCGCTCACCGCGCCCTCCGGCGAACCCGCTCCCGCCGCCTGGCGCGTGCTGGAATATTCCCTCGACCTCGACCTGCCCGCCGGCCACACGCTCACGCTCGAAGCCTTCCCCCTGCGCGGCCACCCTTGGGACCTGCCGCCCTGCGTCTGGGCCGACCTGCAACTCACGCCGCGCTGAAAAAAAAACGAACCGCCCCGCGTCCGCGGTCCAGCCATCGATCCCCACCCCACACCGCCCGGCGGACAGGCTCCGGATGAGCGGTATAATTTGCCCGCCGCCGCCCACGCGCCGCACCCCGGCCGCCCGGCCGCCCGGTCCGACCGGTCCGACCGGTCCGACCGATCCGCCGGTCCACCCGCCAGCCCGATTCGTCCAGGAGTTCCCCCGATGCCCGCCAAGAAGCGCCGCGCCGCACCCACCCCTGCACCGGCCCGCACCCCACC
>JBOHNC010000255.1:0-3155 GCA_050730415.1 Planctomycetota bacterium | reverse complement strand
GTCATGGCGAGGGCCTGTCGACAGGGGCCTCGCCATGACACGCCAACCGTGGGTCATTCGACCCACGGCTTCCGATAGGCGCGCCCCTTTGGGGGCCAAGAAAAAGCAAGGGAAGCAGGCTATCTACCAGGCCGTGCGCAGGCCGATGCGACGGCACGGCCGCCTGATTTCCTTCGTGGAGTTGTTCCTGTGTCGCCTGCTCAACGCCCCGTCATCACCGATCGCCGCACCGTGTACACCGCGGCGCGATTTCACGTCGACGAATTCAATGTGGTGCGCGCCAACGGGACTTTTCCACGCGCGGCCGTGGTGCACGGCGGGGCGGTGGCGCTGTGGCCGCTCACGGCCGACGGAAAAATCGTCATGGTCCGACAGTTCCGGCACTGCATCGAGGAGAGTCTGCTGGAAGTTTGCGCGGGCACGCTGGAAAAGGGCGAGGACCCAGCCGTCTGCGCCGACCGGGAACTGCGCGAGGAAACCGGCTTTCGCGCGGCGCGCTTGACCCACATTGGCGCGATCTATTCGGCGCCCGGGTTCTGCACGGAAAAATTGCACTGCTACTTGGCGGAGGGTCTGGAGCGCGCGCCGCTGCCGCCGGACGCCGACGAGCAGATCGAACTGGAATATCTGACGACCGCGGATTTCGAAGCCAAGGTGGCGGCGGGTGAAATCTGCGACGCAAAAACGCTGTCGTGCTGGGCCTTTTTCGAAGTCTGGCGGCGGCGGCAGAACGCGGCGCGGGCGTGAAGGGAAATTATTTCGCGGGTGGATGGAACGGGAAGCGGAATCGGAAGCGACCTTGAACCGGCGGTCGGGAGTGGGACTGAGCCGGCGGATCGAGGTCGGATGGGGCGGGCGCAAGGAGCTGCGGGCCGATGTCGGAATCGCTGGCTGAGAACGCGTTTGCGGCGCCCGCGCCGCCGGGGCCGGGAGCGCAGGCGGCGAGCCGCCCGCTGCCGGTGCCGCCGGGCGCCGGCGACGGACTGTGGCTGCTATTGACCGCGCGGCTGCGGGCCAGCTTTCACACCTTCATGCAGACCGCGCACCAGTCCAAATTCAAATTCTGGACGATCGTCGTGCTGGCCAACGGCCTGTGGTGGTCGGTGTATTCGATGTTCCACATGGCCTGCCGCTACGCCGCGCGCGAAAATGTCCTGAACCTGCTCGGACCGGAAATGCTGGACCTGTTTTTCTTCGTACTGCTGGGCATGCTGATTTTTTCGAACACGGTGATTTCGCTCTCGAGCCTCTTCAAGAACAAGGAAACGCATTTCCTGCTGACGCTGCCGATCAGCCGGGACAAAGTGTACCTGTACAAAAGTTTCGAGTCGCTCGCGTTCAGTTCCTGGGCGTTCATGCTGTTGGCGCTGCCGCTGCTGATCGCCTACGGGCAGGTGGTGCATGCGCCGTGGAGCTATTACTTCTGGATCTTTCTGTTTCTGCCGGCGTTCGTGACGATTCCGTCCTCGCTGGGCACCCTGTTCGCGTTGCTCCTCACCGCCTGGGTGCCGCGGGCGAAGCTGTACATCCTGGCGGGGCTGGCGCTGGCGGTGGTGATCGGCGCGGGCGCGACAATGAGCGACATCTGGCACCCGAAGCAGGTGGGGGAGGGCCACGCGGACATGATGGAAAAGCTGCGCGAAACGCTGAACCGCGCGCAGATTGCCCGCTACCCTTATCTGCCCAGCCGGTGGCTCAGCCGCGGCCTGAACTGGTCGATGCAGCCGGATCTCAAGGAGGACGAAACCGACCTGATTGTCAGCCAGCGAATCAACATCAGTTCGATGAAACCGATCGACGCGGGGTTCGGGAGTCCGGCGCTGTTTTATTTTCTGCTGCTGTCGACCTGCGCGCTGTTCACGGTGTCGTTGGGGCAGATGGCGGGGCACAGCCTGTTTTCGCGAGCGTATTCGAAGGCATTTTTGATCGGGCGGAGCCGCTACAGTTCGCGGGAGGGCTGGCTGGACCGCACCTGCCTGGCGTTCAGCCGGCGGTTCGGGCCGATCGCGATCTTCACCGGGAAGGAGATTAAAAATTTCGTGCGCGACCCGGTGCAGTGGTCGCAGGTGCTGGTGTTTTTCAGCGTGCTGTACGCCTACGTGAGTTACCTGCCGCACCTGAGCAACTCGCTGCGGCTGGAGAAACCCGCCTTCCAGCACCTGGTGCTGTACCTGAACCTGTTCGCCTGCGCGATGACGATGGCGACGCTCAATTCGCGCTTTCTGTTCCCGCTGATTTCGCTCGAGGGCCGCTGCATTTGGATCCTGGGGCTGCTGCCGATCCGGCGGGCGACGTTGATCTGGAGCAAATTTCTGTTCGCGATGATCGGGTCGCTGGTGCTGTCGGTCGGGCTGATCACGATTTCGAATTTCGTGCTGCACAGTTCGGTGGAGACCTGGCTGATGCAGATCATGACGATCGTGAGTTTGAACTTCGGCCTGTGCGGTCTGTCTGTCGGTCTGGGGGCGACCTTCCCGAGTTTCAACGAGACCAACCCGAGCAAAATCGTGAGCGGCTTTGGCGGCACGGTGACGCTGCTGTTGTCGGTCGGGCTGGTGCTGAGCGTGATCATTCCGCAGGTGTGGGTGGACTGGGTGTTCCTGTCGGAAAGCGCGGACAAAACGCGGGTGCTGGCCGAGGTCCAGCGGATGTACGGCTGGAACACAGCGGGCGTGATGGTCTGGACGCTGATCATCAATGCGGTGGCGTGTTTGGTGCCGCTGAAACTGGGCATCCGCACCTTCAATCAGTTCGAATTCTGAGCGGCGTTTCCGTTCGGCGCGGCGCCCGCGCGCAGGATTGCCATGACCGAGACCCCAGCGGGGTCCTCAGCTATTGGCCGGGGGGTTGAGCGTAGCGATACCCCCGGAAACGATCATCAGGAATCCAATTCGACCCCGGCGGGGTCGCACCGGCGAAGGCAATTCATCTGCGACCCCTGCCGGGGTCGATGGCTATTTCACGCTCACCGGGGGTGTCGCTGCGCTCGACCCCCGGCTAATAAGAACTTCAGAAAATACATGCCTGTTCGACATCGGCTCGCGGGGGTGAATTGAAAACGATGGATGCGGCGCAGGTCGGGTGCGGTTCCGCGCGAGGATGCGACGGCGATGCTGTGATCGCCTCGGATCGCGCGGAAGAACCTTTGGGGAGGG
>JBOHNC010000254.1:0-19245 GCA_050730415.1 Planctomycetota bacterium | reverse complement strand
CTGCCGGAGCCACCGATGGCGCCGCCGCCGCCGCCGCGCCACCGTCCTCCGCGCCGCAGTTCCGGCTGGAAGTGGTGCTGGCCGAAGGCGGATCGAGCGACGGGACGGCCGGCCTGTGCGAGCGCCTGGCGGCGATGTATCCCGAGCGGATCCGGGTGCAGACAGGATTGCCGCGTTCGGCCAGCGCCAAACGCAACGCCGGCGCGCGCCTGGCTCGCGGACGGTGGCTCGCGTTCACCGATCCCGATGTCGTGGTCGACCGCGGATGGCTCCTCGCCCTGTACAACGATTTTCACGCCGGAGAAACCTGCCTGACGGGCCGGGTGGAGCAACTCCAGGCCGGCTGGCAGACCTCGCTGCGGCTGAGCACCACCCGGCGGCGCTACACCGGCACGCTCTGGGAGCGCGCCACCGCCTGGAAAATCGGCGGGGCCGGCAATATTGCCTGCACTCACGCCGCCTTCGACCAGATCGGCGGCTTCTCCGAGGATGTCGGGCCGGGCACGCCCAACGGCGTCGGCGAAGATCCCGATTTCATCTACCGCATGCTCCGCGCCGGGGTGCCGATTCTCTACGACCCCGCCGCCGTGGTCCATCACGACCACGCCGAAAATTTCGCCCAGTTCCTGCGCAAGAAACGCGGCTACTTCAAGGGCGGCGTCTACTTCGTGGCGCGGCGAGCCTTCTTCACGCCGGCCGGACAACTGGCGCTGGCGCTGCGCTTCGGCTACCCGGCCGCGATGCTCCTGCTGAGCCTGCTGACGCTGCGCTTCCGCCGATTGCGGCAGGCCTGGCACGAAGGTCTCGGCGCCTGCGCCGGCCTATGGCGCGCGCTGGTGGCGCCGCGGAAATGAACCTTCGATCCCGCGTATTACGATTTGGAAAATCGTATTAACAAAACCGGATCGTTGGTATTACCTTTCTCTAAATCGTATTAAAATGCCTCGGCCTTGATTTCCCTGCCATGGCTGGAGCCAGTCCATGCACATCCCCGACGGCTTTCTGAGCACGCCAGTCTGCCTGGGCGCCGGCGCCATTTCCGCCGCCGCCGTGGGCGTGGCGCTGAATGTCACCCGGCGACGGCTGACCGATCGCCAGGCGCCGCTGATTGGCGTCACCGCCGCCTTCATTTTTGCCGCCATGATGCTGAACTACCCGATCGGCTTCGGCACCAGCGGGCATGTGCTCGGCGCCTGCCTGGCGGCGCTCCTGCTGGGACCGCTCGAAAGCTGTCTCATCCTCAGCCTCGTGCTGCTCCTGCAATGCCTGCTCTTCGCCGACGGCGGGCTCACCACCCTCGGCGCCAACATCCTGAACATGGGGGTGGTCGCCAGCTTCACCGGCTACGGCGCCCATGCGCTGCTCGGCTGGGTTCTGCCCCGTCGCTGGCGCGAATCGCGCGTCGGCTTTCTCGCCCGCGCCGCCGTGGCCGCGTGGGTCTCGGTCGTGCTCGCGGCTGTTTGCTGCGCCGGGGAGCTCACCCTTTCAGGCACCACCGGCGCCCAGGCCGGCGTGGTTTTCGGCTTGATCGTCGGTGTGCACGCGCTGATCGGCATCGGCGAGGCCTTCATGACCGTCGCCGTGCTGAGTCTGCTGACGCAGGCGCGTCCCGATTTGGTGCGGGCCTGGCGCCCGTCGGCTACGCCCGCCTTCGAGCCACCTGCCGCGAGCCCAACCCCCGGTTCAGGACTGCTGCCGGAGGCCCAGCCATGAGCACCGCGCCGCGCGCCGCCTTCATTTGGCTGGCGTTGGGCCTCGCGCTGGCGCTGGCCGTCTTCGCCGCGCCTTGGGCGTCCCAAGCGCCGGACGGTCTGGAGAAAAATGAAGCGCCGCTCGGGCTGCACGAGACCGGCGGCAAGCACGGCGCGCTCCTGCCCGACTACACCGTCCCCGGCCTCCAAGGCCCCGTGTCCACCGGCCTCGCCGGCCTCGTCGGCACGGTGGCGGCGTTTTGTCTGGCCATGGGCGTGATCCTGCTCATCGCCCGCCGCGCGCCGCTGCCGCCGCCTGTCGGCGCGGCCGGGCCCCTGCCGGCCGGGGCCTCCGATGTGCCGGCGCATCCGGCAGGGAGGACCGCCGGCCCGTGACCTACCCCGCCTGCGCCGCCAGCGGCTCCGTCGCAAGCGCGGTCCACGCCCATCCCGCCGCCTTCGACGGCGCCCGGGTCGCCCTGGAGGTCGGCACGGCTGCCGGCCCTTCCGGCGCTGCCGGCCCTACTGGCCCTGCTGGCCCTGCTGAACAGCGCGGCTGTCTCGCCGCGCGCGATCCGCGCGCCCTCGTCTTGATCTGCCTGGCCTTCCCCGTCGTGGCGGTGACGACGCCCGCGCCGGCCCTCGCCGCCTTCGGCTGCTACGCGGCGATGGCGGTCGGTTTGCTGCTGCTGGCGCGCGCCCCGCTGCCATGGGTCGCCCTTCGCCTGGTGCGGCTGCTGCCGATGATCCTGCTCATCGCCCTGCCTGTGCTGTTCTGGCCGGCCGTTGCGCGGGCCAGCGCCCCGCCGGGCGTCGGCGTCGCTGCGGTGCCCGCGATCGCCTGGCAGGGCGTTCACCTTCCCCGCGCGGAACTGCTGCTGTGCTGGAGCGTCGCGGCGAAAGCGGCGCTTGGCCTCACCGCGCTGCTCACGCTGCAATTTCTGGTGCCGTTCGAATCGCTGCTCTGGAGCCTCGACCGCCTCGGCCTGCCCCGCACCTTCGTGACCATGCTCCAGTTGACCCGGCGCTACGGCGGCCTTCTGCAAACCGAAGCGGAGCGGATGAACACCGCGCGCCGAGCGCGTGGTTACGCGGGCCGCTGGCTGTGGCAGGCCGGTTCGACCGGCCATCTGATCGGCACTCTGTTTTTGCGCAGCGTCGACCGCGCCGAACGAGTCCACCAGGCGATGCTGGCGCGCGGCTTCGACGGCGTGGCGCTCACCGGCGCCCGCAACCCGTCCCCGGGCGGCGGCACCATAGGCGGCGACCTGGGCGATGGCGGCGACGGCGCGCAACCCCGATGGCAGTTCGCCGACTCGGTCACCCTGGTCGGCGCCCTGCTCCTGATCCTGGCCGTCCGCATGGCGTTGGCATGAGTGCGCCGCACCGCGACCCGCGCGCGCCCCGCCCCGCCGATGTCGCCAAAGCCGCCGATGCCGCCGCGCGCGCCGAACCGGTCGTCGAAGTCAACGGGCTGAACTACACCTATCCCGGTGGCGTTGAAGCTCTGCGCGATATTCATTTCCGCATTCATGCCGGCAGCCGCGTTGGCGTGCTGGGGCCCAATGGCGCCGGCAAGTCCACGCTGCTGTTGCACCTGTCGGGCATCCTGCCGGCCGCGCCGCATGCCTCCAAGCCGCGCCCACCGGGCGCCGGCGCCAGCGTGCGCATCGCCGGGCTGCCGCTCGAAGCCCGCACGCTCCCCCGCATTCGCCAACAGGTCGGCATGGTCTTTCAGAATCCGGACGACCAGTTGTTCTGCCCCACCGTCTTCGACGACATCGCCTTCGGCCCGCGCAACATGGGGCTGCCGGAGGCGGAAGTGCAGCGACGCGTGCAGGAAAGTCTGGCCCAGGTCGGGCTGCTGGATCGCCCGCCCGTCCCGCCCGCCCCGCCGGACGCCTCTGCCGCACCCACGCATCCGGCGGCGTCTCTGCCTGCGCCGAAGGCGCTGCTGGCCCCGGCACAAGCCCTGCTGGCACGCAATCCGATGAAACTCAGCGTGGGCCAGAAAAAGCGCGTCGCCCTCGCCACCGTGCTTTCGATGCAGCCGGCGCTGATTGCGCTGGATGAACCCACCTCCAACCTCGACCCGCGCGGCCGCGCCGACATCGCGCGGCTGCTGGCGAGCCTGGCCTGCACCCAGATCGTGGTCACTCACGATCTGGACCTCGTCCGCGACCTCTGCGACGACGTGCTCCTCATGTCGCGCGGCCGCATCGTCCTGCAAGGGTCGGCCCGCGAGGTGCTCGCCGACACCGCCGCCTTGCGCGCCGCTGAACTCCTCTGATCCGCCCGCCCGGACTGGCGAACGATTTTTTCGTGCTGCTGCTCCCGCCGCGGCGCACCGCCTCTACAATGTTCCTCCGGGGCTCCGGATCTTCGCCTGCACCACGCTCGATCTGCCGGCGCAGCCGCTTGCAAAGGAAGTTCTCCATGGCCATCGACCGCAGCAAAGTTGACGAAATCGCCACCCTCGCGCGGCTCAAGATTTCCGACGCCCTGGCCGAAAAAATGACCGGCCAGCTCGGCTCCATCCTCGACTACATCGACCAGTTAAAGGCCGTCGATACGACCGGCATCGAACCGTTGATCTGCGCGCCGTCCACCGGCGAAGCGGCCAATCGGCACTTCCGCCCCGATCTGCCCATCCCCAGCCTGCCGCTGGAAAAGGTGCTCGCCAACGCCTCCCAACGTGATGAAACTTTTTTCCACGTGCCGCCGCCGCTGAAAGGCGAAGCCGAAGAATAGCCGAATCCCGCAGCGCCCGGCAGCGCGATTCACTGCGCAGGTGCCGTTTGTAGAAAAATCCCCCGGCGGGCGTCGCTGAGCAGGAAAATATTGTCGATTCCGTCGCCTGTGGTATAGTGTGCCGCTTCCCTCGCCCGAAGCGAGGAACCGAATCGTCTGCAGGGGATCGTGCCATGACCGTGCATAAATCGCTCAAGGCCGGCGGGATGGTCAAGCACCGCAACGTGCTGACCCGCGTCGAGCGCATGTTGAAACTCGAAGCGGACACCCGCTGGGCCGACAAGAGTTCGGTGCTGGGGTTGCCCAAGACCAAAGTGCCCGCACAGGTGGGCAAGAAAAAGAAGAAGGCCGTCGCCGAACCGGCTGCCGGTGGCGCTGCCGCTCCCGCCGCCGCCGCTCCGGCCGGGAAAAAATAGCCACCACGCTTCAGTTTGGATTCGAATCCTTATTTTCCCCGCGCCCCCGGTCCCAGTCCGGGGCGATTGTTTCCGTCCATGCTTCCTCGGTCGCGCGCGGCGCGCTGGCCGGTGCGCCGGCGTCCAGGTAGGCCTGGTAGCCTGTCGCGTAGGCTAAAAACGCGGCAAACCGGGCGCGCGGAAAGCTGAATCGAACTGCCCCATGCAGTGGGTCCCAGCCAATATAAGTGAACCGCCGCCGCAACTGGTTAAACACCCAGGTCGCCAGTACCGCGGCGCCCGCAAAGCCACCCACGATGGCGGTAAGGCCCGCGATAACCTTGTAGGTCGTGAAGGCCGCCCAACCGGTGAGATCCCCGATCAGCAGCAAAATGACGCCAACCAGGGCGGGTGCCAGGATCATCGCACCCCCCACGACGGCGAGCTGGATCAGGCCGACCGCCAGCCAATTAAGAAAGCGCGATCCAACGGCGCAGGGCAGATGAAAAACGATGCTGCTCCCGCCCCCGTACAGGTGGCGAAAATTAAACCGAAATCGCATCAGATGCAGCCCGTCGCGGCGGCCGCTGTAGGGGCATACCGCAGGACAAAACGTGGAATTCAGGTAGTTGGCGTCGACCAGCAGCCCGGTCGACGCACCCGGCGCCAGAATCCGCTCGGTGCGAAGGCCGGCATCGGCATCGGGCTGTTCACGGTAAACGCGCAGAATCGCATCGAGGGCGGCGGGCAGCGGTGGGGGGGGCATGGCGGAGACCTGTTCCGTGACGACTCAGTCGGGCGCTATATTGTATCCGGGCACCCGTGCGGTCTCTCGGGGAATCGATTGACACCGGCTGTGGACTGGTTAACGTTAATCCTCCGCATTTGCCGCCTGGTGGGGGTATAGCTCAGTTGGTAGAGCGCTTCAATGGCATTGAAGAGGTCAGCGGTTCGAATCCGCTTACCTCCACCACTTTCCCAATCCCGCACCTCCCGTTTTTCTGGCGTCGTCCGCTGGCGCAAGCATGATCGGTGGGCACGCGCGGCGGGCTGAAAATCCGAACCACCGCAAAATATTTCGCCGCGCGGCTTCCTTCGCAACCTGAACCATCGCCATATCACATGATAGCTCCTGCTTTCAGCCCGTTGGTACAACTGTGTGACCTCCTGTTTCACCGCCGGGTTCGATGGGGGGGAATGCGGAGGAACACGGTCATGAATCGATTGCTGCAGATGGAGTGCTCCCGCCGGAGCCAGGCGCGCGGCCGATTGGGCGCGCACTGGGTGGGTTTGTTAAACGTCGCGCTGGCCGCGGTGTTGACCGTGACGGCGACGCTCTCGGCCGAAGACGCGCCCGCCGCCGCCGCCACCGCGGCCACGCCCGCGATCTGGTGCGCGGGGGAGTCGCTGAAGATTCAGCCCCAGGTCGATCCCCAGGCTAAAAACCTGACTTGGGACGGCGCGACGCAGACGGTCACGATCGGCAGCGCGCGCAACGAATACGTCGCGTTTCAGATCGCCGTGAAAGCCGCCGGCGACCCGTTGCAGGAAGTCACCGTCGTGCCCGGCGCTCTGACCGGCCCGGCAGGCGCCGATGGCAAAGCGGCCGCGATTCCGATTGCCAACATCGACCTGTTCGTCGAACACTACCTGAAGGTCACCGTTAGTTCGCGCGGCGACGCAACGCATCTGTTGCCGCAGTGCCACGCCGGCGAATGGCCGGCGCAGATGGTGCCCTTCGCCGCCAAAAAATTCGGCGCGCCCTTCCCCGTCGGCGCCGGCCGCAACCAGCCGGTCTGGGTGGATGTCTACGTGCCCGAAGCCCAGGCGCCCGGCGACTACACCGGCGATTTCCAGATCACCGTCGGCGGCAAACCGCTGGGCGTGGTCCATGTAAAACTGACGGTCTGGAAGTTCACCCTGCCGCAGGAAACGCATTTCATCAGCTTTCTGTACACCGGCCCCGAACAGCTCCGCTGGGGCTTCCACACCGGCGACGACTGGCAGTCGGACAAATTCAAAGCCATCGAGGATAAATTTTTTCAGATGGCCCACCAGCACCGGCTGAACTTCAACATCTCCGCCGGCGACAACGTCGCGGAAATCGGCGGCCGATACAAAGCCTACTACGACGGCAGCGCCTTCACCGCACGCGTCGGCAAGGGGATTGGGCAGAACGTGGCGCCGATGACCGCCGAGGGCAACGAAAAAGCCACCATCCAGCGCAACGCCAAGCGCATCGCCGACTTCTGCACGCAGAATCACATCACCGCGACGGTGTTCAGCTATGTCTGGGACGAGCCGCACACGCAGGACGACTTCAAGACCAGCCAGGAGCACTGCAAGTGGATTCATGAAGCGGTCGGCGACAAGCTCAAGACCTTCATCGCCACGCCGGGCTGGCGCAACTACGACGCCGGCGACGTGAATATATACTCCGAGACGGCCGTGCCGGACATTCCGAAGGTTCGCGAACGCGGCGACGACGTCTGGGCGGTCAACGGCGGCTACGGCGCCGGGCCGTATGTGGATGCGCCCGGCTACGGCGGCCGGTCGATCGTGTGGATGCAGTGGAAAATGAATTTGCGCGGTTACCAGTTCTGGGACTGCTGCTACTGGGTCGACACCCAAAACCGCAAGCACCGCGACAGCCGCCGCCACTGGGTGCGCGACATGACCAACCAGGACGTCAACCGCGACCCCGAAAAGTACCTGACCCATTTCTGGGACGATCCAATGAACTTCGACGAGTCACGCAAAAAAGGCTACCCGATGAACGACGCGATCCGCATCAACGGCGACGGCCTGCTGTACTATCCCGGCTACGACGTGTGGATCATGGGGCCGATCGCGAGTTTCGCGCTGGAAAGCTTCCGCCGCGGCGCTGAAGACTACGAGTACCTGTGGTTGCTCAAGCAAAAAGGCGGGCACGACAAAGAAATCGCGGAGATTGTCGACAGCGTCTGTCCCGCGCCGGGTAAATGGAACGACGATTCACAAGCCTGGGACGCCGCCCGCCTGAAACTGGCCGCGCTCCTCAACCAGTAAACTCTCTCTCTACTTTTCCACGCAAAAAATTCTCTGTGCCTCTGCGGTGACCTGTCTTTCTTCACGCCCCGAGCTCCCGCCGGGCCTCCTCGATCGTCTCGACGATCTTGAGTTTCCGATCCCACTTGGCCATCCCGCAAACGACCTGGAGGCGGCGGGGCAGGTTGCACAGGATCAAGTCGCAGCCCGGGCCGAGCGCTCGGAAATGAGCGCGCTGGTCGGCCAGCCACACGCCTTCATGCAAGGTTTTCAATTCGCTGCAATCCATCACCACCCGTCCGAAGTGCTCGGCGGCGAGCGCTTCGAAGGACGTGCGCAGGTGGAACAGCGAATCGCCGCGGTCGCGGGTGATCGCGCCGCCGACGTGGAGCACCACCACGCCGCCCTGCGGGCCGGGCTGCCGTTCGGCGCGCATCTGGAACTGCCCGCCCTTGTTGTCATGCACCGGCAGGCCGTCGGCGCGCTGGGGGCGGCCGGTCGGAACCGGGCGGCTCGACCGAGCAACTCGCGCGCCGGGCGGTGTGGAAGCCGCGGGCGACGCCGCGCGTGGCGGTTCTCTCTGCGCCGGCGCTTCCGGTACATCCCGACTGGCTGCCGGGTCGGCCGCAGGCGGCGCAAGGACCACTTCCGCTGCCTCGGGCTGGGAAGGCTGTTCCGTGCCGGCATCGTCGGTCATGGGCTCGGCGGTGGGCATCTCTTCCGTCGGCGCCGCGGACCACTCCGCTGCTGCCGCCACGGCCGGTGCTGCCGGTGCTGTCGGTTCAACGCCGTGCGCCTGGGCGTGCGGAGCATCGCCGCCGGAGAACGCCACCGCGCTGGCGGCAAGTTCGTTGGCTGAGGCCGGTTTCGCGCTGTCTGCGCCGCCGCCCGCGTCGCCGGGAGCATCGGCGTTGGCCGAACCGCTGTCCAGCGAATCGTCTCCCGGCGGCGCGAAGGCCGCCGGCGCGACTGGATCCGCCAGTGTCTGCGGCAGGGGAGCCGGCGCAGCGGCGTTTTCGACGGCTGGGTCGCTCGCGGCTGCCGCTGCGGAGGGCGCTGCGACCTCGGGGTCCGCCGCAACCTCAGGTTCGTTCCCGGCGACCGGCTGGGCCGCCGGGTCGGGCTGCGGCGTGGGCGTGGCCGAAAGCGGCACGTAGTCCGCCGGCGCTCGGCCTGCCACCGCCTGCGCCGTCGGCGTTTCATGGACCGGGCTGTGCGGCGCGGCCGGTGTCTGCGCCGGCTCGTCCGGCCGATAGGTGATGCCGTAGGTCCGATCGATTTCCTGACCCGACAGCTGCCGCGAAATATTCACCGGCAGGGCGCGCAGCAGCCGTTCGTCAAGCTGCATTTTGACCTCCGCCGTGCAGGTGAGCACCAGCGTCACGCCGGTGCGTTCGAGTTCGCGCCGCAGGTTGAAGTAGGCGTGCTGGGCCTGCACACTGGGCCGCTGCTTGAAGACGATGTTGAAAGCCCGCCAACCGGCGCGCGCCATGCGCTTCACCTGGCTGGTGATTTCGTAGTTGTACGCGGCGATCATTTCGCCCTTCACATAGATCGCCGCCAGCGGCATCTGCGCCGGCGTGCGTTCGGCGCGCATCGTCAGGCTGACGTTGGGACCCAGGTCGCGGGTAATCTGCTGAATCGGCGGGTAGGGCCCCCCCGGCCGGAACAGATCGTTGAACTGCGCGGGATCGGCGATGTCGATCGCCAGCGTCCGGCCGTCCGGGTCGTGGAGCGCGGGCAGCAGCGCCGATGCATGCCCGGGCCCGACCCGCATTTGCAGCGGGGCCTGCCGGAGCGGCGCCGGCGCCGACGCCGCCGGGACCGACTGGCACAGCTGGTTGAGCAACTGTTGCGCGCGCAGGTTGTCGGAGGTGTAGCTGATCGGGATCGCATCGCGGCCTTCGCGCGGAATCAGCAGCGGCCCCATCGCGCCAACCAGGATCAACACGCCGCCCCGGTCGTGCAGGTGGTCGGTGAACGAATGAATCACGCCGACGATGGCCTGTTCCTCCGCCTCGGTCAGGTTCAGCACCATCAACCGCCAGCCGGCGCGGCCGAACAGGTCGAGCAGTTCGTTGACCTCGTAGCCGGTGTGCCGGCGCAGCTTGCCGCGCAGCGACAGAATCACCGCCGGCCGCTGATCGCCGGTGCGAAAGGGCTCGGCCTTCCACTGGAAATAGCGGAAGGCATGCACCTGCGGCGAAGGCACCTCCGGCGTCGGCGCGTTCGGCGCGGCGCGCGAGGAAATGGCGTCGATCGTCAGCCGCGGCCGGCCGGCATCGCCCGACAGCACCTCGACCGGAATCTTGCCTTCGCGCTCGCGGTTGAAATAATCGAACGCCGCCTGTCCTTTGCGCACCACGCCGAAACTATGCGGCAGGTTGGAATTCACCACCGCGTCATGGACGATCCGGTCGGGGCGGCTGAGCAGCACCCGGGCGTCGCGGCGATCGGCTTCCGTCTGCCAGGCGAAGGTCATGTCCACATTGGCCCATTCCTTCACGCAGGACAGATCGATCACGATCATGTCCCAGCCGCTTTCAATGCAGTTGCCCAGCATGCGCCAGAAATCCTGGCTCGTCTGCGCGTTCATGTAGCCGTTCAGCGCGATCAGCAAAAGCGCGCGGCCGTCTTCGGTGGCGGTGGCCCGCAGCTTCCACCAGACCCGGCCCTCGTTGCGGTCCGGTTCCTTCAGCGAGGGAAAATCCGGCGCCTGCTTGGGCTTGTTGAACCGTTCGATCCCGAACAGTTGCACCCGGTCGCTGACCGTCGCGATGCGCCCGCGCTCCCGGATGCGCTCCTCCCGCGGCAGATACTTCAGCGGGAATTTCTTGATGTCGTTTTCCATCAGAAACCACGGCAGCGCATAGGTCGACAGGAACAGCAGCAGCCCAAAGCTGGTCGCGTCCTGGTTGAAGAGCATCTCGAAGCGGCCCGCGCCGCCGACCACGCTCATTTCCAGCCACAGCACCAGGAAGACCGAGCCCAACGCCCAGCCGATCGCCGAAGTGATCGCACCCATCACCAACGCGCGCCGCTCCATGCTGATGAGCACCGCTCGCCCGACCCCGGTCAGCGCACCGAACAGCGTGGCCGTGATCCCCAGACTCAAATAGAACCCGAACGCCGTCAGCCCTCCCACGTTCTGCCAGTTGGCGAAGAGCGTCTGGGCAAACAGGTAGACCACGATCATGACGGTGATGAAGCCGACCAGCGCCATGATGCCCGCGAGCACCAGCACGAACAGGATTTTGGAGGCCTTGCGCTCGACCAGCCCCGGCGGCGCGAAATACGCCGCCAGCCCGATCAGCCCGGTCACGATGTACCAAAGGTACATGCTCGAATTGTCGCCCGCGTGGAACTGGATCGTCGCGGTGATCAGCATCATCAGGTAGGCGACCGCCATGCTCCAGATGCCGCAGATCGTCAGGCTGGAGAGAAAGCGGCGGCGGCTGTGCACGGACAAGGGGTGTTCAAGCGCGCGTGCAGTCATGAGCGGCGGCTTCCTGCGGATCGGTCGACAGGCCGGGGGCGGCGGCGAAGACGGGCTCCATCTTCCCAAAGCCCGAGCCGTTCGTCAATCGCCAATCGTGGCGCCGACTTGGGATGTTTTCCGGCCCGCTCGCGTCCGCGGCCGGCGGCTGGAAAGGTGGAAGCCTGCCCTGCGCACCTGGTCGTTCCCCGGTTCGGTCAATCGAGCGCCTGCGCCAGTCCGCCTTGTTCGGCCCAGGCTTTGCGCCAGTGCGCCAGCGCCTGTGCATCGCCACGCTGCTTGGCGAGCAGCCCCTGCACCAGCGTGTCGATGCCATGCACCATGGCGGCCACGCCAAGGCAGTGCGAAGCCTTCGCCTGGCGCAGATTTTCGGCCGCCGCGGCAATGTCGCCGCGCCGCGCCGCCGCGATCGCCAGCGCCAGCCGCAAGGCATCGTGCGCCGGCAGCGCGTAGCCGTCGGCCAGTTGGGGAGTGGTCAGCAGCAGGTCGCTTTTGCCCGCCAGCGCCGCATCGAAGGCCTCCCACACGCGTGCGTCGTCGGCGACGACCGAAGAGGTCGAGCGCTCGTCGATGCGCAGATTCCGGCGGATGGCCGAAGCATCTCCGCCGGCGTCGGTGGCCAGCGCGATCAAGCCGTAGATCAGGCGGTACTCCTGGATGCTGTCGTCGGGGGTCAGCACCGCCAGCCAGGCCGACCGGCACAGCCCGAAACCGTCTTTCATCGGCGCGTGCGCCATGTGCCGCACCGCCAGATCGTACAGCGCCGCCGCGCGCGCCGGCGACGATCCCTGCGTCCCACCGGCCTGGAGCGGTTTGAGCTCCGCGTCCACCCCCGCGATCTGCTGCAGTTGGATTTCCGCCAGCGCCTCGTCGCCGACCCGCCGGTACAGCGTGACCAGCCGCCAGCGCAGGCCGCGCAGGTCTTCCGGCACCTGGTAGGTCGAATCGCCCTTGGTTTCGAGATCCTGCCGGCTGGCGTCTTCGGCCGTCACCGCCCGGCGCAGGCAGTAGATCGCCGGATACCAGCGGTGCTGCCGCTCATAGATCGCCGCCAGCAGTTTGAGCACGTAAATTTCCCCGCCGTTCTCGAGCGACCCCGCGATCTGCACCAGGTTCTCCCCGGCCGACGCCGCCAGCGGCTGATCTCCCAGCGCCATCCCGATCACCATGGCCAGTTGCATCCGCAGCCGCCGCCCCGGCACTGTGTCGCCGGCGACCAGCCCATCGAGCATGCCTTCCAGGTCCTCGCGCATGGTGGTGCCGAACCGCGCCGCACCGCCGTCGGGAGCCGCCGTCGCGCCGCCAGCGCCCCCCGCGCCCCCCGACAGACCGGTGTCATCTTTCCCCGCCGCGCTGCGCTGCCGCACCTGCAAGCGCAGCCACAGCCGGATGGCGCAGGCGTAGGCGTCGCGGGCTTCGAAGGACCCCGGCTTCGGATGCGCCAATTCAGTTTGCAGGTCGGGACGGTCGTCGTTGGACAGTTGCCAGAACCAGTAGTCGCGCAGCAGCACCTCCCGGCGCGCCTGCGAAGGGTCGTGCGCCAGCGCGGCGGGCAGCGCCTGCATCGCTGCGTCAAGACGGTGCTCCAGTCGCTGCATGCGCGGGTCGGAAGGAGCACCCTTTTGCGCGTATTCGGCTTGAAACCCGGGCGCCAGCTCCACCAGCGCGTAGATCCAGGCGCGCTCCCGCTGACGGTTTTCCGGCGTGTCCCCGCCGGCCAGCGGATCGGGCAGCTTGGACAGACGATCGACCGCCATGGTCACTCCGCCCAGCGCATCGAACAGTTCCTCGGTGGCGCTGAAATTGTCCCGCGACAGCCCCGTCTGGAGTTGCTCCCGCATGCCCGCCGCGACGTTCTCCACGTTCACCAGGCCCTTCTGTGCCGCGTCGAAGTCCAGGTCCAGCAAATCGGAGGCGCGCGTGTGACGGAACGCATCCCAACCGCCGGCCAGCCACCATTCCGGCGTGCCGGACACCGGGTGGTCCAACCGCACTTGCGATGGCAGCACCGAAAACGGCACCATCGGCGCAAGCACCTGCTGCCAGCGCTGCACGCGAGCCAGGTGCTCGGCGCGCGCCGCGTTCAGTTGCGCCAGGAGCAACGCCAGTTCGGCGCGGTCGGCCGGCGACAGTTGCGCCGCCAGCGAATCCGGCCCGCCCAGCGCCGCGTCCCCTCCCGGGGTCGGCTGGTCCAAGGTCAGAAACTGGCTCCAGTCGCGCGCCAGAAACTCGAAATAGCCGATGTTCAGCGCGTAGTCCATGATGTCCTTGTAGCGCACCGGCCGCCCGATGTTCTCCGCCGACAGCGGATGCACCGGATCGAGCAGCTCCACCTGCGGCGGCGACCACCGTCCGGTTTCCGGGTCGATCCAGCGCGCGGCCAAACGCAGCAACATCAGCCCCATTTCCGGGTGACGATGCTTGAATTCCCGAGCGTGTAAAATCGGATGCGCCAGGGCTTCGAAGGCTTCCTCATCATGCCCCTGCGCCTGCGCCTCCGCCACGTAGGCCAACAGCGGCGCGGCCGAGACCGGATCGTCTTTGGCCATTTCGATGTGCATCAGGTTTTCCAGCCCGAACAGCAGCAGGTCCGGCCGCTTCATCCGGCCGTCCCGGGTGACATCCACCAGCGTCTGCTGAATCCAAGGGTTGTCGCGGGCCAGCGTCGCGGCGCGCACCAGGTACTCGAACCGCGCCGCCGTCAGCGGCTGCTCGGAGTACAGCTCGTACAACTTGAAGTACGCCTGCGCGTTGTTGGGCTGCAACAGCAGCACGTGAATCAGCGCCTGCTGCGCCGCCTCGCGCGTCCCCGCCGCCAGGTTGGCCACCGCCAATCCGTACCACGGATCCGGCTGATTGGGTTCCAGCCGCGCCGCCTGCTGAAACATCGGCAGCGCCGCGTCGTTTTTTTTCAGCCGCTGCAGCGCCACGCCGCGCGTATACCACGGCTGCCCGTCCTTGGGCAGAACCCGGCTCCAACGCTCGCACAGCTCGATCACCCGCGGCCAGTCGCCGTCTTCGAAGGCCAGCCGCGCCCGCAGTTGCAGCGCTGCGGAGTGATTGGGCGCCTGTGCCAGAGTGGCATCGAGGTCCGCGATGGTTTGCTTGCGCGCCGCCGCTCGCGCCACCGCCGTCGGCACTTCCGCGCCGACCGGCGGGGCCTCCGCCACCCGGTCGTGCAGCTGGGCCGCCTGGTACCAGTAGGCGGCGCTGCGTTCGGCCGGCGCAAAGCCGGCCAGGATCCGGTCGGCCTCGGCAAAGCGCGCCGCGTCATAGGCCATTTCACTCAGGTAGCGCAGCTTCTCGAGCAACACCGCGCGCGCCTGCGGCGTCGCCGCCGCGTCCGGATGGTCGGGGTTCAACTGGTGCAGTAGGTAATCGAGCACCTCCACCGCTTCGGTCTGCCGCCCGATGCTCCATTCGCTTTCGGCCAGACGCTGCACCGCGGGGTGGTCGTCGGGATGTGCGGCGATCCAGTCGAGCAGTTGCCGGCGGTGCTCGATCCGCACCGCCTGCTCCTTGTCCATGGCGACCCGCGTCGCCGCCGGCACCGGATCGTAGAAGGGAATGCCCCCCTGTCCGCAGCCGCCCACGGTCGCCGCGGCCAGCCCGGCCAACAGCGTCAGCGCCAGACCGGCCGCCCCGCGCGCCGCTCCGCCGAACCGCCTCATTCCCGCACCTGCCCGTGGCCGGTCACCACGTATTTGTAGGTCGTCAGCTCTTCCAGGCCCATCGGTCCGCGGGCATGCAGCTTGTCGGTGGAAATCCCGATTTCCGCGCCCAGGCCGTACTCGAAGCCGTCATTGAATCGGGTGCTGGCGTTCACGTGCACGCAGGCGGTGTCCACCTCGCGCTTGAACCGCGCGATGGAGCCTGCATCCCGGGCTACGATCGCATCGGTGTGCTTCGAACCCCACCGGGCGATGTGGCCCAGCGCGCTGTCGAGAGAATCCACCACGCGCACCGCCAGGATCAGATCGAGAAACTCGCGCCCGAAATCATCCGCAACGGCGGCGCGCGCCCCGGGCATCAGGCGCCGCGCGCGCGGGTCGGCCCGCACCTCGCATTCTTTGGCCTGCAGCTCTTTCATCAGCGCCGGCAGAAACTTCGCCGCCACCGCCTGGTGCACCAGCAGACATTCGGCCGCGTTGCAGACGCCCGGCCGCTGCGTCTTCGCGTTGATCACGATCCGCCGCGCCATCGCCAGATCGGCCGAACGGTCCACGTACACGTGGCAGACGCCCTTGTAATGCTTGATCACCGGAATCCGGGAGGCCTCGCTGACCGCGCGAATCAGACTTTCGCCGCCGCGCGGAATCACCAGGTCGATCGACGCGGTCTGTTTCAGCAGCGCGCCCACGAAGCCGCGCTCCTGGCGCGTCACGAAGCTCACCGCTGCCGGCGGGACCTTGTGCCGCCGCAGCACGCCGGCCAGCACCTCGCACAGCGCGCGGTTGGTGTGCCGCGCCTCTTTGCCTCCGCGCAGAATACAGGCGTTGCCGCTCTTGAAACACAGCGCCGCCGCCTCGACCGTGACATTGGGTCGGGCCTCGTAGACGATCAGAATCGTGCCGATCGGCACCCGCACCCGGCGGATGTCCAGCCCGTTGGGCCGCACCGTGTGCCAGATTTCACGGCCCAGCGGATCGGGCAACGCCGCCACCGCGCGCAGCCCCTGCGCGACCTTGCCCAGCCGCCCGCGATCCATCCGCAGCCGGTCGATCAACGCCGCGGGCAGGTTCGCCGCCGCCGCCGCGCGGCAGTCGCGCGCGTTGGCGCGTTCCACCGCCGGCGCCGCCTTTGCCAGAGCCTGCGCCCACTCCCGCAGCACCCGGTTGCGCAGCGCGCCGCTCAGCCCCGCCAACAGGCGTGAGGCCCCCGCGGCCGCCTGAGCCAACCGCTGTGCCCCCGCATCTTCGTCGCTTCCCGCCTTGGCCATGGCCCGTCCGATCTTTCGCATGGGAGTCGCGCGCCGCGCTGCGCCGGGCGCTCCCCGGCGCCAGCGGGCGACAGGGAGACAATTCTATTCCCGCCGCCCTTCCGCGCGACCCATCGCCGGTCGGAATGCGCGCCGCCCCCGCCGGCCGCCGCCGCGATCGGCCAACCCTCCCGCGGCCGCCCAAGCCGCTCCCCGCGGCGCCCGCCGGTACCGCCTATTTCTTCTTCGCGAACGGAAATTTCGCGGCAAACCATTGTTCGGCGATCTTCTCCATCTCCGTCTGTCCGGCCAGGTTGGGCAGCAGCCCCTTGCCGATCACCTCCCGGTATTTGTCCGGGTTGTTGGCCGCCCAATCGTTCCATTCAGGCGCGTTGTCGATCAGCCCGCATTTTTCGGCCGCCGCCACCTCCCGCATCGCTTTGTAGTACGCCGCGAGGTCGCTGCGCCGCTGCTCGCCCTCGCCCCAGGTATTCAGCGCGTGACCGGTCACCAGCACGATGTCGCTGTCGGGATCGAGCTTCCGGGTCAGCGCAATCATTGCCGTCAGATTTTTCCGGCTGTCTTCCACCGACACCTTCGCCGCGTCCCGCGCGTCGTCGAACCCGAAGGCGATCAGCAGCAGCCGCGGCTTGAACTTCAGCACGTCCATTTCCATCCGTTTCAGCCCCCCGGCCGAAGTGTCGCCCTCCCGCGCTGCATTGAAGGTGTCCACCTTGTCGCCGTACACGCGCTTCAGGAAGACCGCGTTCTGCGCCACCCAGGCCGCACGGGCCATCTCGTCCCCGCCGAAATAGGCCACCAGCGTCGGCTGCGCCGTCCGCAGCGCCTTGCCGAAATGGGCCAGTTCCGGCGCCGGCTGCGGACCCGCCGCCAACGCATCTTCGGCCGGATCGTGAATTTTTCCCTGCAGCACCGTCTTGCCCTGGCCCCACGCCACCATCGCCGCTTTCACCCGCTCCGAATAATTGAACTCCGCCATGTTGTAGGCCGCCACATCCTCCCCCAGCCGGTCCAGAATCCGCAGCGCCACCAGCTCCGATCCCATGTAGCTCAGCGTTTCGCCATCCGGTTTGAACGGCACGGTGTAATTGTCCAGCTTGAGTTCCTGCATCGCGTTGGTCAGTTGCACCCGCAACGGCACGAAGATCCCGTCTTCGCGGCCGGCGATTTCCTCCAGCGCCGCGTCGTTCTGGAACCATTCGTGCGCTTTCCGGAAATCGTCGAACTTCTCCGGGTGCTGGGGATCCCGCTCGACCTCCGCGTAGCCGTCCAGAAAAACCACCTTGGGCGTTCGGCCGTTCTTCGACCGCGTTCCCTTGATGCCCGCCGCCAGTCGCTGCGCCGCGGTCCGGAAATCCGCCGCCGCCTCCGGCACCCCGCTGTCCTCCACGATCACGATGTCCGGCAGATACTTTTCCAATTCCTTCTTGTAGATTGCCTCCAGGTCGGACATCGTCGCCCCGGCCTTGCCCGCCACCCGGATCGTCACGTAGCCATGGCCGAAACGCCGATCGAACAGGTGCGCCAGCGCCTCCGGATAGGATTTGATCGCCGTCCGCTCCTGCGGATTCGGCAGCGTCCAATCGTCGCCCAGGCAGGCGATCACCACCCCGCTGAAGAGCTCCTTCGACGCTTTGCCTTCCGGCACCGCCGCTCCCGCCGCTCCCGGCGCTCCGCCAGCCGGCTGCTCCCCCGGCAACGGATCGTCGTCGGTCACCGCCGGCTGGTCGGCGGCGGCCAGACCTCTTCGCACCTGCGGCCCAAACCCCGGCAGTCCCGCCGCCCAGCCGGCGCCGATCAGGCCCGCCAGCAGCAGTCCCCCCAGCCCTCCCAGTCCCCGGCTTCGATCGCTGCGGCGGCGGCCGCCGCGCTTCGCTTGATTGCCTGGCATCTCGGTTCCTCCCTGCCCGCCGGTTCGGCGGCGGACGGCTCACCGCGGCCCCGCGCCCGAATCGGAACCCCCGTGCTGCCTCGACTCCCCTGATCCTGTGTTTTCTGCCAGTATATAGGCTGTCGTCCCTCCCCGGCAAACCATGTTAAAAATCCTCACACTCCGGGGATCCCCCCCCTGGGAGCGCCGCGCTCCGACGTGGCTTCTTGAATGGGGCTTTGGGCTTTAGGCTCTGGGCTTTGGGGAAGATGGAAAACCAAAATAGCTGCCGGTCGCGACCTGGCAGCGCGGGTGGCCTCACCCGCTCTTCGTCCCAACAATCATTTCAGCATCGTGTGCGCGTCCACTCCCGGGAGCGCCGGCATCTTGCCGGCTCCGTCTCTTCGCGCCAACGGCGCGACCGCAGCAGAGCCAGGGGTTGCCGGAGGTCTTCCGCAGGCTACCCCTGGAAGCGGTCGTCTCGACCGCCCGCGCGGGCCGAGGCGATGTCGCGCTTCCCACTTTTTTCCGCGCGGAACGCCGCAGGCGATGCGTTGAAATGCATTTGCTCCGTTGAACGCTGGGAACGGTTCCGCGCGATGAAAAATCGGGGGCGTAGATCTGTTTCGGATCGCGCGGGAGCGTTGCTGCGCACCGCTTTCCCAGCAGACGGCTTCCGCGCTGCGCGCTTCAGCCGCCCCGATCGACCGGGGGGCTACCACTCTGCCGCGCCTCCGGCGCTAAAAGCATCCCGCGGGCGGTGGCCTTGTGGCGTGATTTCAAGAACGGTGTGAAAGTCGCGGCTGGAAAACAAGCGGGCACCCAAAAAGATGGGGGTAATGCACAGCTCCGCAGGCCAGCGCTTCCCCGCGACCGACGGAAGCGACCCCAAGCCTCGTTCTGTGCATTGACTCGGCAACCCGAAGGGATGCCGGTAGGGCCGTGGCCCCTGAGGCCACCCCCCTCCAGCGCATCCCCGTGACCGACGGGAGCGACCCCAAGCCTCGTTCTGCAAATTGACTCGGCAACCCGAAGGGATGCCGGTAGGGTAGTGGCCCCTGAGGCCACCCCCTGAG
>JBOHNC010000253.1:0-7120 GCA_050730415.1 Planctomycetota bacterium | reverse complement strand
AAGTTGTAGAACCCCGCTTGCCGACGGACCGGCGCGCCGGGCAGCTCCAGCCGATTCCGCACGCCGCCGGCGGGGATGAAAAACTCTCCCGGCGCAACCTCCGCACTCAGCCGTTCCAGAAAATCGCGGTAGGCCGGCGCGTGCATCGCCTCGATGGCCGCGACCGCTTCGCCCGGCTGGATGCCCGCCGCCGCCGGCGCGATCACCGGCGTCTGGAATTCCGCTACCAGCGCGTCGCGGATGAGCCCCGCGCGGCGCGGCGATTCGGGGTGCGCGGCAACCTGCGTGCGGCCGTCGACCGTCTCGGTCAAATGCGCGGCCTGTTCGTTGGAGTAGAAAACTTTGAACATAAAATAGATTCCCGCTCGCGCCACCCATGATACTCCATCCCACCCAAGGACGCCGCCATGCCCAGATCGCACGCCGCCACCGCCACCACCCCTGGCTACGTTCGCACCGCCGTCGCTGCCGGCCAACGGTTTCGCACCGCCCCGCTGCGCCGGCCGGTGCGGCTGGGCGTGGTTGGCGCCGGATCGATTTCCAGCCACTACCATCTGCCCAGCATCGCGGCGCTCGCGAAAAGCCGCCCCGACCTGGTCGAATTCGCCGCCCTGTGCGAACCTAACGTCGAACGCGCCGCCGCCGCCCGGCGCTTCCACCCTGGCGCGCTGTTCGGCGATCTGGCGACGCTGCTGAAAACGGCGCCCCTGGACTGCGTCGAGGTCATCGTGCCGGTGCCGGCCACCAAAGCGGTCGCGATCCAGTGCCTGCGCGCCGGCTTCCCCGTGCTGATGGAAAAACCGGCCGGCGCCAGCGTGGCCGAAGCGCGCGCCATCGCCGCCGCCGCCCGGCGCGCAAAGCTCCCGGCGATGGTCGCCTTCAACCGTCGCTGGACGCCGCTCCTGAACGAAGCCAAAGCCGCCGTCGCCGGCGAAAAGCTGCTCCACGTTGGCGTCCAGTTTTTCCGCAGCCGGCGCGACGAGGACGATTTTTACTCCGGCACCGGCATTCACGGCCTGGACGCGCTGCGATTCCTGGCTGGCGACGTAAAAAGCGTTTATTTTGAACGTGCCGCTCAGGGGAGGGGGCTCAAGCCCACCTGCCAGGCGCAGCTGGAATTCGCCTCCGGCGCGCGCGGCGAATTCACCTGCTACCCCCAGTCCGGCTGCAACGTCGAACGCTACACCCTCGTGACCGAACACACCACCGTGTTTGTTCAACTACCGGTGGGCTGGCTGGTCGACAAGCCAGGCCTGATTCAGGTGTTCCGGGAAAACAAGCTGGAACGGCAGGCGCGCGGCGAACCGCACGGCAGTTCCGCGGTGGACCTCGCGCAGGGCGGCGGATTCTACTTCGAAATCGAAGCCTTCCTGGAAGGCATCCAAGCCGGTCGGTTCGTCAGCCCGCAGGTGCCGGAGGTCATCCAATCGCAGGCGCTGGGGTTGCTGCTGCAGAACGGGAGAAACGGAACCACACGGCTAAAACCGTAACAAGGAGGTGATGTGCGCAAAACTGCTTTATCTGCCCTGCCTCCGAAGGAGGCGTCTTGTAATAGCCGGAGGTGAGCGCGCATCCGCGCGCGCGATCCGCCGGACGCCAGGGAGATCTGAAGCCCTCGACCCTGCAAGGGGTTGAACTGGAGCGTTCCATGTCGACCTACCACCAGATTCTCTACCACATCGTCTTCGCCACCAAATACCGACGCGCCGTCCTGGTCAAGCCTCACCGCGCTGAGCTTTTCCGTTACATGGCCGGCGCCCTGAAAAACGCCAAAAGCCACGTCTACCAGGTCAACGGCATTGAAGATCATGTCCACTTGCTGACCAGCATGCACCCGACCGTGACGGTCTCGAACCTGGTCAAGAATTTGAAAATCGCCACGCACAATTGGATAAAATCTGAGGCATTCTTCCCCCGTTTGAAGCTTGGCAGGAGGGCTGTTCTGCATTCACCTGCGCCTACCGTGACATCGATCCGATTATGAAGTACATTCTCCATCAGGAGGAACACCACCACCATACCTCCCTCAACGACGAACTGCGCAGGTTACTGACGGAAGCCGGCGTGGCGATCGATGAACGATATTTACCGGAATAGAGGCGCTATGCATAAAACACGCCAGGTTCGACCCCTTCAGGGTCGAAAAGAATGTGATGCCCATTTGCCTCCGTGGGTTCGCCCGGAGGGCTCACCCACGGCTATTACAAGACGGTCCCGTCGGGACCGGGAAAGCCAGAAAGCCGTCACGGCTGTGCGCGCAAAACAACAGGGGCAATTCGGTCGCCGCCGCGTTTTGTCTTCCCTACATCCTTCATCCTTCAAGCTTCATCCCTGTCTTCTACTCGTCCTGTGCCTGCTCCCCGTGCTCCACGCCGAAGACTGGGCCGAGCCCGACGCCGCCTGCCGCGTCACGGTCAAACTCGAAGCTCTCACGCAAGGGCCCAAAATCGACGGCGTGCCGGTGGTGGTGGAGGCCGGATTTTTTCACGGTGGCCAACTGAAACCGCACGGCGCCGATGTGCGCGTGGTCGTGGCCGGCAAACAGGTCCCCTGCGCGATTCTCCAGGACGGCCCGGGCGACTTCGTGCGCGTCGGATTCCCGCTCGATCTGCCCTCCAACTTCGCCGACATTTATTTCGGCGGGAAGGCCTTCAACGACAAGCCCTGGGTCCCGGAAGGCGGCCTGCTGCTCGAAACCCGCACCATCAACGGCGGCGGCTGCGCGAACTGGCAGGAAATGGAGAACATGATCAAGCAAAGCAAGGACGAATTCGGCGCCGATTTCGTGCCCAACGTCTTTCAAGGCTGCAATATTTTCGGCCCCAGCGACCGCTACATCAGCCTCTACAAAGGCCTGCTGATCTGCCCCGTCTCCGGCGCCTACGAAATCGTGACCAGCTCCGACGACGCCAGTTTCATCGACATCGACGGCCACCGCGTGGTCGAATGGCCGGGCTATCACGGGGCGGTCGGCCTGGCGATCCACAAGGCCACGATTAATTTGACCCAAGGCCCGCATCAGTTCCGCTACACCCACTGCAACGCCGGCGGCGACGGCATGGCGGTGGCCGCCTGGCAGCCGCCCGGGGCCAAAAAGCCGCTGCCCATTCCCGAAACCGCCTTCAGCGCCGCCGCGCTGGGCGTGCCGGTGCGGCTCGACACGCGCGACGGCCCGTCCAACATTGGGTTCAACGTGAGCTACGCCGGCGAAGCCTTCGACGACAACGGTCAGGTCTACCCGCGGCTGCATCTGACGGCGTTCGACCCCGACAACGCGCGGGACGTGCAGTGGGACTTCGGCGACGGCCTGTCCGGCGCCGGCGCCGCCGTCGACCATGTGTACCTGACCACCGACCAGGACCTCGCCGTCCACATGCGCTGCACCGGCTCCGACGGCAAACCGCACGAAGTCGTCAACCGCGTCCGTGTCAGCGAAAATTGGCGCATGCAGACCAATCGCGAGACCGACGATCTCAAAAAATACGCGCCCGACGTTTCCAAGTACAACCTCGATGCGCTCACCCCCATCGACGCGCTGGTCCGCGGCGCCGACCTGTTTCGCTCGCTGGAAAACCCCACCGAAGAAATGCGCTTCATGACGGCCTACTTCAAGCGCGTCGACGACAGCTCCACCGACCTGGGCGTTCTGACCGACCGCGCCATTCGCCTGGCGTTGTTGATGCGCGACCACACCCCGAACTACGACGGCGCCATCGCGCTGCTGCGCCGTGTCGAAAAAGACACCATGAAGGAACCGGCCCACCGCGCCGACATCGTCAAGGAAATCGGCGACATCGACTATTATTACAAGCACGACCTCGACGCCGCCCTGCAGGAATACGACAAAGTCGTCGGGCGCTACCCGAACCTCAACGACAACATCGTCCGTGTCACCAAACTGCGCATCGGCGACGTGTACCTCGACAAGGGCGACGGCAAGGACGCGCGCGAAAACTACACCGAAGCCGACCAGTTCAAGGTGTACGGCGAGCCGAAAGTGTCGCCGGCGGTGCGGCTGGGCAACCTGATCGAATCGACCGAATATTACATGCAGGAAAAACGCTACGACGAAGCGCAGAAATGGCTCAATATCTGGGAATGGGAGTTTCCGCTCGAACGGATCGAAGGCCAGTCGTCCTATGTACACTGCCGGCTGACCTACGCCGAAGGCGATTACCTGGAAACGATCAAATACGGCGAGCGCCTGGCCAAAGCCAATCCGCAAAGCCGCTGGGCGGGGCAGTGCCTGTTTTGGGTCGGGATGGCCTACGAGGCCCAGAAAAAAACCGCCGAAGCCAAAGCCACCTACGCGCGGATCGTCAAGGATTTCTCCGAAAGCCCCAGCGCCGCGCCGGCGCAGAAGAAACTGCAGGAACTGAAATAGCCGGTTCACCGCTCAACCCCGCTCATCCTGCGCCCCGGCGCCCCGGCGCACGGAGTTGACTTTGCGGACTCGATCGTACACTGAAAGCTCGACTGCCTACCGACGCCGCGATCGAACCGATGCGGTGACGAGCCATCCGGGAACCGCTGAATGGATTCAAAAATCAAATCCGGCTGGTCCTATCACCTCAAGGCATTGATCAAGAGCACATGGGGTATCGGGCCGGTCCTGGCATGGACCCACCGCCAGGTATTTCCCAAACCCGAATACTTCCAACCCAAGCCATCCATCAGCGGCTGCACGGTCGTCCGCAACGGCGCCCATCCCACCCTTTTTCTGGCCGAATCGATTGCCTCCTACGCTCCGATCTGCCGGGAAATCGTCCTGTCCTGGGACCCCACCTCCACCGACGACACCGCCGGCCTGGTGCGGCGCCTCGCCGCGGAGTTCCCTCAAATCCGGCTGGTGGAATCCCCTTGGGATCTTGCGCAGCGGTCTCTCGAAGTCGAACGCGCCCGCCAGATGCAGTTGGCCTTCGCCCAGTGCACCGGAACCTGGACACTGTACGTGCAGCCGGACGAGGCCCTCCACGAATCGGACCACGGCTTTCTGCTCGATGCCATTCATGGCGACCGCTGGGACGGCGTCGCCTTCGAACGGATCGCCATATTCCAACGGCTGAACACGCAGATTCCCGAACTCCACGCCTGGAATCTCCTGCGCATGTTCCGGACCGGCCTCGGCCGGCCCACGCCCGATGGCGCGCACTGTCTGCTCCAATTGCAAAACCCGCGCCTGCCGGCCACGTCGGCGCGCCTTTTTTCTTACACCCACCTCATGGACAATCCCGACCGGCCCGCGGGCGATGCAACCGCTCCCGCGGCCGCCCGCGCCGGCGCGCCTACGCCATCAGGCGACACGGCGCAACTCGAGCCGTTCCAAAAGGCGATGTTTCTGTATTCCCACCCCGCGCCGATCGAAGCCCGCTTCCGTCCCGCGCAAAAAAAAGCCCCGGCGGTGCTCAGCCGACCGCGCGTGCCCCGGATTTCCGTGCATTACGTCGCGCGCGAAACCGACGCCTTCGGCACCCTGATGTTCCGCGCCAGCCTGCAGTCCCTGCATGGCTACGCCGACCAGATCGTCGTCGTCGACAACGGCCTGTACCCCGGCGCTCAAGCCATGCTGCACGACCTCAAGCAGGAGCTGCCCTTGCAGATCGTCGATGGCCGCGCGATCCGCGAGTTCAACCGCCTACGCAATCTGGCGCTCGACCACACGCCGGCGGAAATGGATTTCGTTCACAAAATCGACACCGACGAAATCTATCTGCCCGATGGCCTGATCGCGCTCAAAAAAGACCTGCACCGGATCGACGTCGACATGGTCGTGACCAACTTGGTTCACTTCATGATCGAACCCACCCTCGTGGAACTGGAGGCGCCCTGGAACACCCTCTTTCGACGCTCCAAGATCGGCGCCTGGAGCAATCGGGTCCACGAAGGCCTGATGCTGGACCTTGATTCAGATGGGTACCGGAGCCCGGCGAAATTCCTGCATTTCGGCTACTGCCGTCCGCAGTGGCGAATCCTGCTGAAATGGCTGCACTACGCCAAACTCGCGGTGGGCCATGTGGATCATTTCAAATATGTGTTCCGCGACGGCGTGCGCTATTCGTGGTTCCAGGACGGCCTCACGCCCGACACGATTCTGGAAGATCGCCGCGGCCGGCTGACCAAGTACACCGGCGAATATCCCGCTGCGATGCAAGCGTGGTTCGGCGAATACCTGAAGTCCGATCGGCCCTGGCGCGAATGGGTGGCCTCACGGGCCGATCCGGCGCTGTGGCAGCGCTGGCAGGAACGCCGACGCGCCTGCGGCAATTGGGAAGATACGCTGGAACCGATGCTGGCGGAATACACTCGCAACGACGAGTCCTGGCTGCTGGCCAATCCACCCTCCGCCGCGCCGCCCGCAACCTGAGAATTGGATCAGGTCACCACCTTCGCTTCGGCCATCACTTCGTCGATATGGGTCAGGCCGTCGAGCACCTTGCGGATGCCGTCTTCGAGCAGCGTCTTCATGCCGTCGCGGCGCGCCTGCGCACGGATAATGTCGGTCGTGGCCGATTCGAAGGCCAGGTTGCGCAGCCGCTGATTCATGACCATGATTTCCATGATCCCCTTGCGGCCCTTGAACCCGCGGTTCAGACACACCTGGCAGCCTTCGCCGTGCCACAGGTTGCGCCCCTTCAACTCGTCGTCGGTCACCCCCAGCGAGCGCAGCTTGTTGAAGTCCGCCTCGTCGTGGTAAGGCTTCTTGCAGGCTTGGCAGATCATCCGCACCAGCCGCTGCGCCATGATCGCCTGGATCGACGAAGCCACCATGAACGGCGCCACGCCCATGTCGGTCAACCGACTGATCGCGCTGGGCGCGTCGTTGGTGTGCAGCGTCGAAAACACCAAGTGGCCGGTCAGCGCCGCCATGATCGCGATGTCGGCCGTTTCACGGTCGCGGATTTCGCCCACCAGGATGATGTCCGGCGCCTGACGCATCATCGCGCGCAGCGCCCGCTGGAAGGTGAACCCGATCTGCGATTTCATGTGGCACTGGTTGATGCCCGTCAGCATGTATTCGACCGGGTCTTCCGCCGTGATGATCTTGCGGTCGACGTGGTTTAGCTCGTTGAGCGCCGAATACAGCGTGGTGGTCTTGCCCGACCCGGTCGGCCCGGTGATC
>JBOHNC010000252.1:0-2978 GCA_050730415.1 Planctomycetota bacterium | reverse complement strand
CGAACGCCTGCGCGCCCTCGCGTGGTGGCTGCCGCTGTATCTGCTGGTCGCGTTGATCGCGATCTTCCTGCAGCCGCCGATCCCGCTGCATTCGACCCGCGCGCTCGCGGTGGCTTGGGACATGTGGGCGCACCACCAGTTCCTGGTGCCGCACATCAATGGTGCGCCGTACGCGCAGAAGGCGCCGTTGCTGTTCTGGATGATCCAGGCCGGTTGGGCGGCGTTCGGCGTCAACGACGTGTGGCCGCGCGTGCTGATGGTGCTGATCGGTGCGGCCCAGTTGATCCTGGCGCAGGCGCTGGCGCGACGGCTGTTCCCGGATCACGCATGGGTCGCGCGCTCGACGCCGTGGCTGTTGCTGGGCCTCACCTACGGTTTCCTGTACGGCCTGCAGATCATGTACGACGGACTGCTGGCCGTGTGGGTGCTGTCGGCCATGCTGTGCCTGGCGCCCGACGCACGACGGACCGCGCCCAACTGGATCGGTTTCGCGATCTCGATCGGCCTCGGCTTGTTGACCAAGGGCCCGGTGATGCTGGTGCACGCCGCGCCCGTGTGGCTGCTGGGACCATGGTGGTGCGGTTACGCGCGCAGGTCTCGCGCGCGCTGGTACGGTTTGGGCCTCGCGGCGATCATCGGCGGCTGCATCATGCTGGCGGCGTGGGTGATTCCGGCGGTGCACGCCAGCGGCGCCGCGTATATGCACAACCTCGTCTTCAAGCAGACCGGCGGACGGGTGGTGGACGCATTCATCCACCAGCGTCCGTTCTGGTGGTACGTGCCGTGGGCGGCAATCCTGCTGTTTCCGTTCGTGCTGTGGCCGCGGATGTGGGCGGCCGTCGTAGGGTGGCGGCGGCCACTCGATTCCGGCGTGCGCATGCTGCTGTGCTGGCTGGTGCCCGCGTTCGTGATCTTCAGCGCGTTCAGCGGCAAGCAGAGTTATTACCTCGTGCCGGAACTTCCGGCTGCTGCGATCGTGATGGCTGCGGCGATCGCCGACTTGCGCGCGCGCGACGGCAACGCTGCGCGCAGCGCATGGCTGGGCGCATGGCTGCTCGCCATCGGATCGTTCGCGGTCGCCGGGCTGCTGTTCGCGCTGCCGCTGCTGGCCCGCAGCGGCAAGCTGCACAGCCACTGGCTGCGGGATTTCGCGCCGGTCAGCGCGCCGTTCGGCGTGCTGTACCTGTTGCTGGGCGCGATGATGTTGCTGCCGTGGCGCGGCGAACTTCGCCGCATCGCCGCCGCCAGCCTGATCGGCAGCGCCGCCGCCTGGGCGCTGTTCGGGGCCGCGTTGTATCCCGCGTTCGACATGCGCCCCGCGGCGAAACTGCTGTCGACCGCAGAAGAACACGGCCACACCATCGGCAACCTCGGCCTCTACGACGGCCAGTTCGAATTCATGGGGCGCATGACCAGGCCGATCGACCGGCTGTACGAAGGCCAGTTCCTGCAGAACTGGGCATCAAGCCATCCGCGCGGTCTCGTGATCGAATATCCCGAACACCTCGACGCCGACGACCTGCGCTACGCGCGGCTGGTGCAGCCCTATCGGGGAACCTGGATGGTGATCTGGAGTGCGCCGATCCTGGCGGCGTTGCGGCGTGGCCAGCAGCCGCCCGAGCCGTCGCTTCCGACGGTACTGTTGCCGGCACCCGATTATTGGCGCTACGCCAACGTACACTGATGGTGCGATCGTCCGTGATCGCTGCTTCGGAAAAGCTGCGGCTCGAAACCGTTTCGGCAATCCGGCCAGACAAATGCTGATTCCCATGAACCGCATCGAACGTTTGCGCGCACAACTCGGAGGCCCGCGCGACGGTGCGCTGCTCCGGCATTCACTCGGCAGCGCGCTGCTGGAAGCCGGCGACGCCGGCGAGGCCGCAGCGCAACTGCGCGCCGCGGTCGAGTTCGATCCCGAGTATTCGGCCGCGTGGAAACTGCTCGGCAAGGCGTACACCGCGACGGGCGAGATCGATGCCGCCGCGGACGCATGGCAACGCGGGATTGCGATCGCCGAACGCCGCGGTGGCGGTGGTGCGGGCGGCGTGGCGGCGCGGAGTTCGGCGTTGGCCTGGGTGGCGTTCACCAAGCTGCCGGACCTGGAGGGCCTCACGCTGCCGGGGGACTTCCAGAATGCGCACCAACTGATCGTGGTCGCGGTGCCGACGGCGGCGTTCGGCGAGGTCCATCAGGGGTCGCGGACCTACCGTCAGGCGATCTTCGCCGACTGGCATTTGCGCACGGGCGAGGGGCCGCAGCCGGCGGCCGGGGATCCGTGGAACGGCGTCTGTCTGACCGCGATCGCGGGGAAGGTTGGCCAGGTGAACGTGGCTCGGCAGCGCAACTTCCAGACCGGCCGCAGCGAGCTGCATGATGCGTTGGTGTCCGAGGACGCTCCGGCGCTGTACCTGGTGTTCAGTCTGCCGACCGGCGCCAATCCCGGCGCGGTGGAGTACCGGGGCGCGCCGCAGTTCGGTTGCTCGATGCAGCCCGCGCCGGCGCTGATGGAGGCTTTGTATCTGCCGGTGAAGGCGCCGGGGCGGTGGGTGGACGGGACGTTGAACCTGCGCGATGCGCCGCTGCAAATGGGCGCGTTTGGCGCCTGCGACTGGGTGCGGCGGTCGCGGGAACTGCGGTTTCTGGACCCGAAGCAGGGGGGGAAGACGATCGCTGCCGGGGAGGGCCGGGCGTTTGTGTGCTTCCAGTTCGCGGCGCGGCCGGAGGCGATCGATTTCGACCGCGGCGACTGGCACTTGGTGCTGACGGATGCGACGACGCTTGCGCCGGTGGCGATTTCGGCCGACGGCGGGCGGAACTACCAGATGAATGTGTTGCAGGTGAAGGGGTTCAGCGGCGGGGTGCTCACGACGCCCGTGGTGGTGTTCAACGTGCCGGAGGGTGCGACGCCGGCGCGGTTGCAGTTTCAGGCCGTGACCGTGACGGTGCCGCGGTGAGCACGGTGCGTTCGTGGGTGGGGT
>JBOHNC010000251.1:0-5298 GCA_050730415.1 Planctomycetota bacterium | reverse complement strand
GCCAGCCTTCAGGCCGAGCTGGCCGGTCTCTGCAGCGAGGGCGGTGAACCAGAACAGCTTACCATCGCGGGCCGCGGCGGTCTTTGCGCCATCTATCCGGTGCGCCTGACGCAGTGCCGCACTTATCCATTCTGGAAAAGCATTCTCGACCGCGCCAGCGACAGCGCGTGGCGCTCGCACGCCGATCAGTGCCCCGGGATCGGCCGCGGCAAGCACTGGAGCAAAGCGGAGATTCTCGACCGGCGCGCGCCGAGCAATCTCTAGCGGCGGGTTTGCGCGAGGGCGTGATTCTTGGAGCGAGCAGAACCAAGAAAAGAAAAAAGCCAAGAACGGCGCGTCAAGCCGTGCCGCAGAAGGGCGGCGGACACCTTCGTGTCGTTCCCTGCCACCGCACTCCAGACCGAATTTCCGGCGCGCGGGGCTTGCCGAACGAGCGATTTCGAAGAAAACTCCCATCGTTCAGCCTGAACCAAATTGCAAGGAGACCGCCCATGCCGGCGCTTCCGATCAGGTTGGCTGCTTTGGTTCTTTTGTTCGTGGCCGTCGGCGGCTGCGGACAGGACGGCGCATCCGCGTCGGCTCCGCCGCCCGGCGCACCCACCCCAGCCGCTCCACCCGGCGCTTCCGCCGCTGCGACCGGCGACGCGCCGCAGTCCGCCGCCGCGATTATTCACGCGCCCGACGACCCGGCCAAAATCGCCGGCCTCAAGGCCAACGTCAAACACATCATCGTGATCTACCAGGAAAACTGGAGCTTCGACGGACTGTACGGCAAATTCCCCGGCGCCAACGGATTGGCCAACGCCGGCAAGGCCGTCATCCAGGTCGATCTCGCCGGCCATCCGTACACGCAAATGCCGACCTGCTACTTCGTCGACGACGACAAGAAAACCATCAGCGTCGATCCGCGCATTCCGCGCGGGCTGCCGATGGCGCCCTTCGATCTGAAAGGCATTTACAAGCCCGACGAAGTCACCGGCGACCTTGTGCACCGGTTCTACCAGGAGCAATGGCAGATTGACGGCGGCAAAATGGATCGCTACGCCTGCTACTCGGATGCCGGCGGATTTACCATGAGTTACTACGACGGCAGCCAGATGCCGGAGGGCAAACTGGCGACGCAGTACACGCTGTGCGACAATTATTTTCACGCTGCTTTCGGCGGATCGTTTTTGAATCACATGTGGCTGATCGCCGCGCGCACGCCGTATTGGGGCGATGCGCCGGCGAAGTACCGCAGCGAAGTTTACAACGGCACGCTGGTCCGCGACGCGCAGCTCACGCCCGACGGCTACGCGGTTAACACGATTTATTCGGTTTACAAGCCGTGGGTCAAGGGCAAACCCGGGCCGCTGCCGCCGCTTACGTTTCCCACCATCGGGGATCGGCTGGACGATGCGAAGGTCGATTGGGCGTGGTACTCGGGCGGCTTCGACAACGCCATGGCCGGGCATCCCGATGAGGAGTTCCAGTTCCATCATCAGCCGTTCACCTACTTTAAAAACTTTGGAGATGAAAACGCACCGGGCCACCGCCATTTGCAGGACGAGACGCAGTTCGAAGCGGGGCTCAAAACGGGAAACATCCCACCGGTTTGTTTCGTGAAACCGCTCGGCGACTACAACGAACACCCCGGCTACGCGCGGCTGCAAGCCGGCCAGGAACACGCCGCGGAGCTGGTGCAGGCGATCATGGACAGCCCGGTCTGGAAAGACAGCATCGTGATCATCACTTACGACGAAAACGGTGGGCGGTGGGATCACGTGCCGCCGCCGAAGGTGGACGCGTGGGGGCCGGGCACGCGGGTGCCGCTGCTGGTGATTTCGCCGTTTGCGAAGAAGCACTTTATCGACTCGACCGAATACGACACGACGTCGATTCTGCGGCTGATCGAAAGCCGCTGGGACCTGCCGCCGCTGACGACGCGCGATCAGAACGTGAACAACATGTTGAATGCGCTGGATTTCAATCCCTAGCGCGGCGCAGCACGGCCGTTACTCAATCATGCACTCGATAGCAACGACTTTCCACACGCCGTTTTCTTCGGAAAGGGAGTATGTCAAACGCGGGTTGCCCATGGTTCCGTTGCCGAATTGGATATACATCACCTTTCCGTCAGCGCGGCGATGCACGGCGCCCCAGCCCCGGTCGCGCGGAATCGGCCAGTCGGGGAAGGCGGGCGTGCTCTTCGTGGCGGCCGCCGCGTCAAATGCACTCAGATTTGCGGCCGAAATGTAGTTGCGTGCGGCTGGCCAATCATGGGCTTCCATCGCCGATCGAAAGTGGTTGAAATCCAATTCTGCTCGCAATTCCTGGAACCAGCGAGTGAACGTGAACACCGCTGCCAAAGCCAGCACGGCTAGAGCTACCGCGGCAATGGTGATGAGTTGTCGCGCCCCGCGACGCCGCACCGACGCGCGGTCCGTACCCTGAAACCCCGGACCGCCCTCCGCGTCGGGAATTTCCTGCGCCATGCGTTTGTTTTCGCCTCCCGGACCTTAATATAGCGTCCAGCCGGCCCGCGCGCAATCGCCAATCCCTACAGCCCTCTGCGCCGCACACCGAGTTCGCTCAACCTTCCACCTTCCACCCTCCCACTCTCGACGGAAAGGTCCACCGCCATGCAAGACATCCCCTTCCTCGACCAGCGCGCGGTCAGTGACGAACAGTTTCTCGACCACCTGACGCTGCCCGGCGCGACGGGCAAAAAACTGGCCGCCGCTCGCGCCGGCGGGGATCTCACCGCCGCCCAAGCCGTCGTCGCCGAGCATTTCCGCACGCGCTCGTCGCCCAAGTGGGCCTTTTACATGCACGGCACGGCCTGGCTCGAAATCGACGGCCGCGGCGATGTGCTCGACAAGGCCAACGCGCTGCTGAAAGACCAGTTCACCAATTCATGGCCCAGCTTCCAGCGCGTCGATCTTTCCGGCGCGCCCGGCCCGGACTGGAAACGCGGGATGCATGAAATCGGCGGGAGCCTCGGCCGCAACTGTTTCGTTTCCGAACTCACCACCGCCTTCGCGCTGACCGGCAAAACCGTTTACCTCAGCAAAGCCCTCGCGCTGATGAAATCCTTCGTCGCCCACCACCCGTTCGTGCTGGAAGAAGGTTTCTTCGAAGACCACGACCGCTACTTCGGCGGCCACGGCAACGAGACTCTCACCGTCACCTACCGCTGCCTGCGGTGGCTCGATTTTTTTCACTCCGGCGCGCTGCAACTGCCCGGGCTCATTCCCGACGCCGATCTGTTCTGGCTGGTCAAGCAGTTCTGGTTCTACGCCATGCAGTTTGCGCGCTTCTGCGGGGACGCGATGCGCAAGGACAATCATCACCTTGTGGATCACGGCCACATGCCGTTCGTGGCCGGCGTGATGTTCCCGGAATTTTCCGTCGCCAAGCAACTGCTGACGCAGGGCCGCAGCACCATCGCCCACCACTTCAAACACAATGTCTTCGCCGACGGAGGCTACGCCGAGCACTCCACGAAATACCAATACCACATCCTGTTTCACTATTTGTCGCCGCAGGCGCTGGCCAAGGCCAACGGCATTCGGGTGTTCTTGCAGCCGCAGCTCACGCGATTGGCCAAATGGGTGGAGTTCAACGCGCGCGCCACCAAGCCCAACGGCATCATCGCCGATTTCGGCGACGAGTTCGGCGGCTCGATGGCCTACCTGTTCGGGTCGCTGGCCGTGCCGGTGATGAACCCCAAGCTCGCCGCGCTGGCCCGCGCGCTCGGCCACGAACCCGGCGGCTTGGAATACCAAACGCCGGCCGGCCTCGCCCGCTCCCTCAAGCGTTTCCCCGTCGGCCCCGGCGGCGTGCAAAATAAGCCGGCGCGGATCGGGCTCAGCCCGTTCTTCGCGCCGGGCCGAGCGGTCAAAAAGCCCGACGCCAAGCATCTCCCCCACCCCGCCACGGCGCAATATCCGCACGGCGGCTACACGTTTTTCCGCAGCGCTTGGAACGCCGCCGCCGACTATCTCGCCGTCAGCCACTACACCGATTCCATGCCGCACGGCCACACGCATTGGGACATGATGTCCTTCGTGCTCCACACGCAAGGCCAAACGCTCATCGGCGACCCGGCCACCTGGCTGTACACCGACAAGCGCATCTACAACGGCCCGCGCGCGCGCGAAAACCGGGGGTACTCCTACTCTGTCGATGCGCACAACTGCCTGGTCATGAACGACGACACGCTGAAGCCGCTCAAAGCGCTCGGCCACGGCTGTTGCTGGGGCGGCTACCCACCGCGCCACGGGCTGGGTCTGCTCAAGACCGGCGGGCCGATCGAAGTCGCCGAACTCTGGCACGACGCGTACGCGCCCACCCGCCACCGCCGCTTCGTGGTGCAGATCGTTGGCCTGGGCTTCGCCTTCGTCGATCTGCTTTCGCGCCCGGGCCTGGATTTACGCCCGCACCAGTACAGCCAGTACTTCCACTGCGAAGGCGGCGTGGAGATCGAACCGGAAACGCTCCAGCACCGCCGGGCGCTGGTGTTGAAAAAGGACGGCGCCCGCGCGTTTGTCCTCCCCGGCAACGCCACCGATTTCCAGTGGAAGTCGCGCCGCGATGAATTTCTGACGCGGCTGCATGGGGTCAATCCGGATGACGACCACGGCCCGTGGATCGCCGAACTCACCCGCCGCCAGCAGGGGCCGTCGGTTTTTTCCACGGTGATTCTGACCGGCGGCGCAGAGGGGCTCAAGGACCCCCCGATCGCACGATACCTCGGGACGCGCCCCGCCCGCGCCGAATTCCAGCAGCACGAAGGCATCTGCGCCAACGCCTGGAACCTCGGCCCGCACGGCACGCTGCTCATCGGCGCCGCGCCGTACAAAAACCCGGTGGATAGCGAAGCGCTGGCCACCGATGGCGAACTGGCGGTGGTGCTGCTCGATGCCGACGGCGGCGGCGGCGGCGGGGCCGGGGTCGGCGGGGGCAAGGTTCGCGCCTGGTGCCTCGTTCGCGGCAGCCGGCTCAGCGTCCACGGCGAGTCCTTGTTCCGCGGCGCGAAATCCACCTGGCAACACGGGCCGCGCTGAGGATTTCGAACGCCGCTGCGTGGCACGAGCTGACCAGCGGAATGGCGCTATTTTTAGAACCGCGCGTTGGAAGGGATTGATCCGGTCGGGGTGGGCATTTCCGACGCGGGAAGAGAAGACCTCGCGCCAAGACGCCAAGACGCAAAGAAGACGGGGATGCGTGGGGTCGGCGGCTGCGGCGGGGGCTGCGGTCGCTGAATCCGAGCCGAAGCCCGTTCGGATCGCTCCCTCCCGCCCCCCGCCGCCGGTG
>JBOHNC010000250.1:0-6018 GCA_050730415.1 Planctomycetota bacterium | reverse complement strand
TGCGCTCGGATTCAGCGACCGGAGCCCCCCGCCGCAGCCGCCGACCCCCACGCCTCCCCGGCTTCTTTGCGACTTGGCGTCTTGGCGCGAGGTCTTCTCTTCCCGCGTTGGAAACGTCCACCCGCCTCGATCGATCCCCTCCAGCGCACCGTTCTAAAAATAGCGCCATCCGGCGTGCCCGCCCGCGGTCCCGGGGGGAAAAGGAAATCCAGGCAGCCGCGCTGGAGCGCGGCGCTCCCAGGGACCAAAGCCGCAATCGTCCGTCGCGGCAAATTCGCCGTGCTGTAGAATTTTTGGTTTGGTCCCCGGACGCAGCCTACCTCGGATCCTCCCACCATGACGCAGCCGAACATTCCGATTCTCGATCTGTCGGGCGAAATCGCCGAACTCTGGCCGGACCTCACCGCGGCCCTGGAAGCGGTGCTGCGCAGCGGGCAGTTCATCCTGGGGCCGTGGGTGAGCGAACTCGAAAAAAGCATCGCGGCCTATTTCGGCGTGGAGCACGCGGTGGCGTTGAATTCCGGCACCGACGCGCTGATCGTCGGGCTGCGGGCGCTGGGCATTCAGCCCGGCGACGAAGTGATCACCACGCCGTTCACGTTTTTCGCCACCGCCGAAGCCATCAGCCTGGTCGGGGCGGTGCCGGTGTTCGCCGATGTCGATCCGGCGACGCTGAACCTGGATCCGGCCAAAATCGCCGCCGCGATCACCGCCAAAACCCGGCTGATTCTGCCGGTGCATCTGTTCGGCCATCCCGCCGACCTCGACCCGATCTTCGCCCTGGCGGAAAAACACGGACTCAAAGTCTTCGAAGACACCGCGCAGGCGTTCGGCGCGCGCTACAAAGGAAGGAAGGTCGGCGGACTGTCGGCCGCCGGCGCGCTGTCGTTCTACCCGACCAAAAATCTCGGCGCCTACGGCGACGCCGGGATGCTGATCACCGCCGACGAAGCCGTGGCCGAAACCGCGCGCATGCTGCGCAGTCACGGCTCGCGCCGACGCTACCACAACGAAGCCCTGGGGTACAACTCGCGCATGGATTCCTTCCAAGGCGCGGTGCTGAACCTGAAACTGCCGCGCGTCGACGGCTGGAACGACCGTCGCCGCCAACACGCCGCCGACTACACCCGCCGCCTCGCCGGCCTGCCGGGCATCGTGACGCCGCGCGCCGCGCCCTACGCGCACCATGTATTTCACCAGTACACCATTCGGGTCCAAGCAACCGGTCGGGTGCCTTCGGCGAACGGCAGCGCCGCGCGCCGGGATGCGCTGGTCGAACACCTGGCCCGGCGCGGGATCGGCTCGATGATCTACTACCCGATCCCGGTCCACCAGCTCGAAGTGTACGCCGGGCGCAAGCAGTCCTTCCCCGTGGCGGAGCTGCTGTCCCGGGAGGTGCTCAGCCTGCCTCTGTGGCCGCAGATGCAGCCGGCGCAGATTGAAGCCGTGGCCACGGCGATCGCCGACTTCGCTCGGTCCTGAATGGCGCCGGATCGCTGACCGGCCGTGGCGCCGAGCGCGCCCGCAGCCCGCAGATTTTCGAAAAAAGTTGCCGCCAACACGCTTCCACCAAAATTGGTACAAATAAAGTCCACCGCCGCCGACCCCCTCGATCTCCCTTGGCATCCGACCCCTATCAAAACCGAACCACCACACCGCCGATATCCAACAAAACCAGCCAATTGGTCTTGTAAGAATAATGCCAAAACGGTCCATTTATATCTTTAGGCCACCGATGGTTCGAGCCTACTCAATGGAGGCCTTGGTTTGGCTTGCAAGGTGTGTATCTGTTCAGCGGCAATTTAATTCCATTGCAAAGCGCGATTTCAAGCGGTATGTTTCATCTGCGGCCTAGCTGCGCGACCTTCGCAGAACGGGCAAGGAACAATGATGTACCATTACCTTGCCGGGTTGCGCCGGCGACGGGTTATCCCAGGCAAGATTTGGGGACGAACGCGGAGGGTGGGAGCATGCGCAGCGGTCGAATTCTTAGTGTCCTCGGCCTGGCCTGTCTTTTGGCTTTGCCGCTGTTGCGAGCCGAATGCGGCGATCCACAGCTCAGGACCGACGATCCGTGGTATCCGGGCGAACTGAGTTGCTCGACCTGGCCGCGTCTATTCAAAACCCAGGCCACGATGTACAAGCGCGCCACCGGCCGAGACACTCAGGACGACCAGGACAAGGTGCTGGCCGCCTGGTTCTACCGCTGCACGCATTTTGCCCATTTGGAGGAGGGCCAGCCTGAAATCTGGGGCCCCGGCAAGCGCGAATGGAACCGCAACTACTGGACCGGCATGTTCGCCTATGGTTTTGGCATCTGCGGCACCACTCATTCGCAATGGATCGCCGAAATGAACGCGCTGCTCGGGCCCGGCCGCGCGCGGGTGGCCGGCGTGGACGGACACAACAGTTTCGAAGTCTATTTCACCGGCGGCGCCTACGGCAAGGGCGACTGGGCCATGGTCGACCAGGACCAGACGACGGTGATTTTCAGCGATGACGGCAGCCGGCTCCTGAGCATCGCCGAATTCAACAAGGACATGAAAAAGTACTGTTCCCAGAGCTTCAAACCGGAACGCCAGCAGGGCTGGCTGGTCGGCGGCGAATCGCTGGGCGATTGCGTCGATTACGACAAGTTCAACGTCGCCGAATATGACGGCGGATACGCCGGCCCGCCGCCGATGGTCCACCTGCGCGCGGGCGAGTCGCTCCGCCGCTACCTCCACCCCGGCCTCGCCGACGGCAAGACCTTCGTCTTCTGGGGTTCCAACACGCGCCAGGGCGCTCCCGGACCGGCCCGCAACGCGACCTTCGTCAATCAGCCCCAGCGCATGCACGATCTGAAACAGAGCCTCGACCGGAGCGCCTTGACCTTCGACCAGGATCGCTACGCCAATGCGGTGTACACCTACAAACCGAATTTCGCCGACGCCAGCTATAAGGAAGGCGTGGTGGACGAAGACAAGGACCACGTGACCTTTGAGTTCGTCACTCCCTACGTGATTGCCTCCACGCCCAAAGACACCACCTACTGGGGCATCTACGAAAAAGGCGGAAAAAGCGGCCTGGTGCTGCATGGGAACTTCCACTGCCCGGTCAGCGTCTCGATCGATTCGGGCAAGACCTGGGTGGACGGCGGGACCGGCTCCGACGGAATGGACCTGACCGACATCGTCAAGGGCCACCAGCAGTACCTGATCCGTTTCGGCGCCGGCGCCCAGGCGCTGGCCGGTAGTGGGCTGACACTGGTGACCGTCTGCGAATGCAATGTCTGCATCGTGCCGCACCTGCACGACGGGGAGAACAAGATCACCTTCGAAGCTTCCGGCGAAGCGGTCTGCAACGCCGGGCCGACTTTGGCGCAGGCCGAGGCCCATCTGGTCGGGGGAAAAATCGGCACGCCGGATGTGACCCTGCAACTGCAGACGCCGCGCCAGGAACGCATCGCCGGCATTTACGGCTCCGACTGGCAGATTTCCGGCTGCCCGCCGCACACCGACATCGCCTATCAGATCGAGTACTCCGCCGACGACGGCAAATCCTGGCAGCCGGTGGTCAAGGACTGGCATGTGGTCCGGCACAATCCTGAAGCACCGGACTGGTGGGCGTTTTCGATGACCTGGGGCAACACGCAGGTGACCGACCCGATCACCGGACCGGTGCAGGTGCGCTTCCGCAATTCCGGCCGCGTGCCCTACCGACTGGCCGAAGCCTACCTGACTTACCACGTCAAAAAACAGGGGCCGGTGCAGGCGACCTTCTGTTGGCAGCAGGGGCACAGCGCGCCGCAGACCGCCAGCCATACCTTCCCCGCCACGCCCGGCCGCGAAGACAGTTCGTGGAGCATCCCTGCCGGGAACGGTGTGAATACGCTGTGGGTTGAGTACAGCTGCAAATAGCCGGCGACGACCACGTCCTGCCCGCTCCCGCCACCCGCCACCCGCCACACCCGCCACGCCCGCCGCAGAATCGCGCGTTCACCAAGCCAAATATTTCCTATCCGCCGGGGTTCCAATTCCTCCCGGATTTCCGCTTCCCACGTAAAATCGTCGGAGCGTGCTCGGCGCACGCACCGATTTCAAACGCTCGCGGACCCTGCCAATGCCCTCCGCCGACCACGCTGCCCAATCTTCATCGCCGGATCGTGCCACCGGGCCGGCCGGTTCCGTGCCGCCGACCCCGCCCGGCGTCGGTCCGCTGCCGAACCCGCCCACCGCCGAACATCGCCGCCTGAACGAGCAGCAGCTCGGCAAAGCCAGTTGGTGCCGCTGGGGGCCGTACCTCAGCGAACGCCAGTGGGGCACCGTGCGCGAAGACTACAGCCCCGGCGGCGAGGCCTGGACCTATCTCACCCACGAAGCAGCCCGCAGCCGCGCCTACCGCTGGGGCGAAGACGGCCTGGCCGGCATCAGCGACGACAACCAGCGCCTGTGCCTGAGTCTCGCGCTCTGGAACGGCCGCGACCCGATCCTCAAGGAACGTCCCTTCGGCCTGACCAACAGCGAAGGCAACCACGGGGAGGACGTCAAGGAGCTGTACTATTTCCTCGACGCCACCCCGACCCACTCCTATTTGAAAATGCTCTACAAATATCCGCAGGCCGCCTATCCCTACGAACGGCTGGTCGAAGAAAATCGGCGCCGCGACCTGACTCAGCCGGAATTCGAACTGATCGACACCGGCGCCTTCGACGACGGCCGCTATTTCGACGTCTTCGTCGAATATGCCAAGTTCGACACCAAATCCACGCTCATGCAGATCACCGCCTGCAACCGCGGCCCGGCGCCGGCCGAACTGCATCTGCTCCCACAGCTTTTTTTCCGCAACACCTGGTCCTGGGAGGCCGGCGCGCATCGTCCGCGTCTGTCGCAGGAAGCGCCCGGGCTGGTCCGCGCCGAGCACGAAAAACTCGGCATGTATCTTTTCCATCTCGAAACCTGCGATGAACTGCTGTTCACCGAAAACGACAGCAATCCGGCGCTGTTCGGCCCGCCCCAGCCCGGCTTCTGGAAGGACGGCTTCCACCGCCGCGTCGTCCAGGGCGAAACGGCCGCGGTCAATTCCGAGACCCGCGGCACCAAGGCCGCCGGCTGGATTCGCCGCACCATTCCCGCTGGCGGCCAATTCGTGCTTCGCGCCTACCTCGATGGCGGCAATCCGCTGCCTGGCTTCAAGGCCTTCGACCAGGTGCTCGCCGACCGCCGGCGCGAAGCCGACGAATTCTACGCCTTCGTGCAGAAGGACATGCCCTCCGACGACGCGCGCGCGGTTCACCGCCAGGCGCTGGCGGGGATGATCTGGAGCAAGCAGTTTTACGGGTACGAAATCACCCGCTGGCTGGACGGCGATCCGGCCCAGGTGCCGCCGCCCGAGGAACGCAAGCACGGGCGCAACTGGGAGTGGTCCCATTTCAATTCGGCCAGCGTGATCTCGATGCCCGACACCTGGGAATATCCGTGGTTCGCGGCGTGGGACCTGGCTTTTCACTGCGTCGCGATGGCGGAAATCGATCCGGCCTTCGCCAAGCAGCAACTGCTGCTGCTCACCCGCGAATGGTTCATGCATCCCAACGGGCAACTGCCGGCCTACGAGTGGAATTTCGGCGACGTCAATCCGCCCACGCATGCCTGGGCCGCCTGGCGGGTGTACGAAATCGAACGCGATGTGCGCCGCCGCGCCGGCGCGCCGGCCAACGAGCCCGGCGACGTGGCTTTTCTGGAACGCGTCTTTCACAAGCTCACGCTGAACTTCACCTGGTGGGTGAACCGCAAGGTCGCCGCCGGCCGCAAAATTTTTCAAGGCGGCTTCCTCGGCATGGACAATGTCGGCGTGTTCGATCGCAGCACGCCGCTACCCACCGGCGGCTACATCAACCAGGCCGACGGCACCGCCTGGATGGCCATGTACAGCCTGAACCTGATGCGCATCAGCCTCGAACTGGCCCAGTACAACCGCGCCTACGAAGACATGGCGACCAAGTTCTTCGAACATTTCCTGTACATCGCGCGGGCCATGACC
>JBOHNC010000249.1:0-3851 GCA_050730415.1 Planctomycetota bacterium | reverse complement strand
TGCGCTCGGATTCAGCGACCGGAGCCCCCCGCCGCAGCCGCCGACCCCCACGCCTCCCCGGCTTCTTTGCGACTTGGCGTCTTGGCGCGAGGTCTTCTCTTCCCGCGTTGGAAACGTCCACCCGCCTTGATCGATCCCCTCCAGTGCACCGTTCTAAAAATAGCGCCATTCGGCGGGCACGCCCGCTCTTCGACCCAACCGCCCCTTCGACTCCGCAAGTCTATCCATCCCTCTCAAACGTCCAAAGCCCCGTGGCACGGGTCTCCAGGCCCTGCAAAAACAGTGCGAGCGAAGCCCGCGCCCTATTCTTCTAACGCGCGCGCACCCGGCGCGTGCTTGTCTCCTGCACCGTTGCCCCGATAATCGTCCCCGCGAACCTTTTGCCGGCTGACACCGGGAACATCAGATTCGAGGACCCCCGATGCTGCCTTCCGACAGGCCGCCGCGGTCGGCGGAAACGCCGGCCGGCGACCCGCCCATTTCCCGCTTCAAACCGCTGCCGCTGGCGGCGAGCGAACACCGCGCCGCCACGCCCGCGCCGCTCGCCATCCCCAGCGTGCTCACGCCACCCGTTCCGACCGCCCCCCTCGCCGATTCCCTCGACGATCCAACCTTTGGCGAAGGCACCGCCCGCATATCCGCCGACCCCGAAGTCTGCGGCGACGGCTTGGTGATGACCGCCGCCGGCCTGCGCGGCGCCGCGCCCGTCGACGTCGCACCGGATCACGCGCGAGCCCTCCCTGCCGCCGACCGCGCCACCGCCCAGCCGGGCCAACCGGGCCAGCCCGCCTCGCCAGGCCGCGTCCACATGGTCGTCTACGGCTGCCAGATGAACAAAGCCGACGGCGAACTGATCGGCGGACTGCTTGCCCAACGCGGCTGGGCCTTCACCCCCACCCCCGAAAATGCCGACGTGATCCTGTTCGAAACCTGTTCGGTGCGCAAGCAATCCGAAGACCGCGTCTTTTCGGCGCTCGGCAATCTGAAACCCTGGAAGCAGCGCAATCCGGCCGCAGTCATCGGCGTGCTCGGCTGCATGGCCCAAAAGGAAGGCCGCGCGATCCTGGCGCGCAATCCCCATGTGGACCTCGTGGTGGGCACCGCGCGCCTGCAGGACGTGCCGGACCTGATCGAGGAAATCCGCGAAGGCGCCCCGCCCTTGCTCGCCACCGAAACCGGCCTCGGGCGCGAAGCCGATTTCACCAGCGTGATTCCGCACCGCGAAAACCGCTTCCAGGCCTGGCTGCCGATTACCCGCGGCTGCAACAAGCGCTGCACCTACTGCGTGGTGCCCTACACCCGCGGGCCGGAAAGTTCGCTGCCGATGGAACTGATCGTCGAGCAGGTCAAACGGCTGGTGGGCGACGGCGTGCGCGAGATCACCCTCCTTGGCCAGACCATCGACACCTACGGTGCGGACCTCGACGACCCCCGCCAGAACCTCGCCAACCTGCTGGTGAAACTGGACGCGATTCCCGATCTCTGGCGCATCCGCTTCATCACCAGCTACCCGGCCAAACTCAGCGAAGATGTCTTCCGCGCCATCGCCGACTGTCAACATGTTTGCGAATACGCCCACATGCCCGTGCAGTCCGGCTCCGACCGAATGCTCCGCCGGATGAAGCGTGGGTACCAGATCGCCACCTACCGCGAGACAGTCGCGGCGGCGCTCAAACATGTCCCGCACCTGACCCTGGCGACCGACGTCATCGTGGGGTTCTGCGGAGAGACCGAGGAAGACTTTCAGGCCACCCGCCGCCTACTCGAAGAAATCCGCTTCCACACGACCTATGTGTTCAAATATTCCCCCCGCGAGGGCACCCCCGCGATGAAACTGCCCGACGACGTTCCCCAGGCGGTCAAGGAGGCCCGCAATCAGGAGCTACTGACGATCCAGCGGGCCATCGTGAAGGAAAAGCAGGCGGCGATGCGCGGCACCGTACAGGAGGTGCTGGTGGAGGGGCGCGACGAGCGGAATCCAGCGCTGTGGCTGGGCCGCACCCGCGGCAACCGGACCCTCGCCTTTTCCGCCGGACCTCTCGCCAGCCCAGCCGCGGCGACCAGCCCGGCCCTGGCCGACGGGGCAAAGATTCCTGCAACAGCCGAGTTGACGGGATGCCTGGCTTCGGTCAAAATACACCGCTCGGCTGCGCACCTGCATTCCGCCGAACTGGCGGGCATCGTCAAGCGGTAGCAGAATCTTGGCGGAACCACCGCTATCGTGCGGCGCCGTTTCGTTGGTGAACAGGTGGGTCGGAAATAGGTTCAAGAAAAAGGGATCGAGTCATGGCGGACGCGAAATTCAAACTCCTCAAGCGCATCGAAGCGCACGTGGCGGAGGCAAAGACGAAGCTCGACGAGCTGACCAAGACCATTCGCGACGAAGCCAACGCCGCCTCCAAAGCCGCCCGCAAGGAAGAGGTGGAAGGCGAAGTCGAAGAAGCCAAGAAGGTGCGCATCAAGAAGGCGCGCCTGCACATCCTGAAGCGCGCCGAAGCCGATGCGAAAATCCGCGAGGCACGGTACATCTACAAGCGCTGGACCCGCCGCCTGGCCAAGGCCGAAGCCATGTACAAGCGCGTCGCCAAAAAGAAGACCGAAGAAACAGCCGAAGCCAAGGCGTAGGCGGCTGAAAATTCGTCGATGCACAAGATCGGGCGGGCCAGACAGGCGCGCCCGTTTTTTTTGGGTCGCGAACCCGCTGGCCATGCCGGGCGCGATCTCGCGCGAGGGGCGAGCAGATCCATTCGCGATCCCCGCAAGGCACGATTTGAACCATCGGACCGGAACCCTGACCACGTGGGCTACTGGAACCTTTGGTTCCTGCGGTATTTCCTTGTACAGGGCGGATGAAAATCAGGATTTTGCCTGATTTTTTGCGCTGGATCGAATTAGAAATACGGCCTGCGGCGTTGAGGTTTCCGGAACGAAGCCGGAAGGCGATTTTCAGGGCGGCGGTGGCGCGGCGAACAGCCGCGCCGATTGCGCAGTCCGAACGCCTCCGATTCCGTCCCACCGGGAGCCGTCTCAATGCATCGAACCCAAACGCCTGTGGCCGGCCACCGCGCCGCTCACCCGTCGCGGCGGCCCGGTTGGAGCGCCGACTTCACCACCCATGCCGGGGATTTGCCGATGGAAGCGCAACCGACCTCCACGCCGATTGAACTGCTCCCGGTGGCGCAGCCGCTGCCGGCGCAGGACGACCGCATCGACGAATTGCTCAAGCTGCAAACGCCGGCCTTCCACTGGGCGGTGCGCATTCTCGGCAGCAGCCATGACGCCGAAGATGTCGTGCAGCACGCCTACCTCAAGGCCCTCGCGCACATTCCGCTCAGCCTGACCCGCGAGACAGCGCGCCCGTGGTTTTTCCGCGTGGTCGTCAACGCCGCGAAGGATCATCTGCGAGCCGAAGCGCGCCGCAAGGCGCGCACCTCGCAGTTGGTGCAGGTGCAGAGCGCCGCGCCGGCCCCGGCGGTGCCGCCGTCGGTGGCGGAACTCTCCGGCGACCGGCTGCTGGAGACGCTCCACAAATGTCTGAATGAAATCGACGAACAGGACCGGCTGCCGATCATCCTGTGCTACGAACAGGGCCTGACACAACAGGAGGCGGCGGAGCTGTTGCGGCGGCCGCTCGGTTCGATTTCCAAATGCACGCACCGTGGGCTGGAGCAACTCCGGCAGAAGATGACGCGCCGCGGCGTGCTGACCGCTCCCGAGCAAATTCTGGCCCTCCTGCCACGCGGCGCGGCGCCGCTGCCGCCGGCGCTCGGTCAGGCGGTGCAGGAGTTGGCGCGGCGAGCAGCCGAAGGCCAGCCCCTGTCGCCGGCCCAGCCCGGTGGGCCCGGCAGCCC
>JBOHNC010000248.1:0-10694 GCA_050730415.1 Planctomycetota bacterium | reverse complement strand
GGCCAGCGGCGGTGCGGCGGCGGCGGGTGTTTCTGGCGCTGACGGGGGCATCTGGGGCGGTGTACGGGCTGCGCGCGGTGGCGCTGTTGCAGGCGCAGCCGGAGGTGGAACTGCATGTGTGCGTCAGCCGGGGAGCTTGCGAGGTGCTCCGGCATGAGGTCGGCATCGCGCTGCCGGAGGCTCCGACCGCACAGGCCCTGGCGCGGGCGCTGAAGCTGGCGCCGGGCACGACCTTGCACCGGCCGGAGGCGATCGCGGCGGGGCCGGCGTCAGGGTCGTTCGAGGTGGCGGCGATGCTGGTGATGCCGTGTTCGATGGGCACTTTGGCGGCGATTGCGCATGGCCTGGGCGAGAACCTGATCCACCGTGCAGCGTCGGTGATGTTGAAGGAGCGGCGGCGGCTGATCGTGGTGCCGCGCGAAACGCCGCTGTCGCTGCCGCAGATCGAGAACATGCTGAAGGTGACGCAGGCGGGCGGGGTGGTGCTCCCGGCGATGCCGGGGTTCTACGGCCGGCCGCAGTCGGTGGAAGATTTGGTCGATTTCGTGGTGGCGCGGGCGCTGGCGGTGGCCGGTTTCGAAGCGGGCGCTGTTGGAGTACACTGGACTGGGCCGGGGACTGGGCCGGGGAATAGGCTGGGGACTGGGCCGGGGAATAGGCTGGGGCATGGGCTGGAAGGAACGTCTGAAGCGTGAATTCGGAATCGATGCCAACCTCTGCGGCCGGGCCATCGACGGCGGGCGCCGGCGTTGCGGGCGGGACTGACGCCGCGAACGGCCTGCCGACGGACGATCGAGCGGCCGACGGCGGGTCGCGGGCGCGGCTGCAAAGGCATGCGCGGCCGGGCGTTTTCGCGCGGATGGCGCAGGTGCTGGAGATGATCAAGGTCCAGCACACGGTGTTCGCGCTGCCGTTCGCACTGATGGCGGCGCTGACGGCGGCCGGTGGCTGGCGGGCCTTGGAGCACGAATGGCGGCGGCTGCTGTTGGTGGTGGTGGCGGTGCTTGGTGCGCGCTCGGCGGCGATGGCCTTCAACCGACTCGCCGACGCCGAGCAGGACGCGACCAATCCGCGCACGGCCGGGCGGCACATTCCGGCCGGGCTGGTCAGCCGGGGATTTGCGCTGGCGTTCACGGTGGCGGCACTGGGCGTGTTCGGCGTGGCGGCGTGGCTGCTGAACCCGCTGTGCCTGTACGGCGCACCGATCGTGGCGGTGGTGCTGCTGGGGTACAGCTACAGCAAGCGTTTCACTTGGCTGTGCCACTGGTGGCTGGGGGCGAGCTTGGGGCTGGCGCCGATCGGAGCGTGGGCGGCGATGCGCGGCAATTTCACGCCGCTGGCGGGTGGGGTTTCGGCGCGGTTGGGCGTGCCGGTGGAGCTGTTTCCGATCGTGCTGGGCGCGGCGGTGATGGTCTGGACGGCGGGGTTCGACCTGTTGTATGCCTGCCAGGATTTCGAATTCGATGCAAGCCGGCCGGAGTTGCACTCGGGGCCGAAGCGCTTCGGCCTGCGCGCGGCGCTGAAGCTGGCGCGGGGGATGCACCTTTTGGCTGCGGCGCTGCTGGCCGCGGCGGCTTGGCTGGGAGGGTTCGGCGCGGTGGTGTGGGCGGGTTTGGCGATCGCCGGCGGGCTGATGGTGTACGAGCATCGGCTGGTGCGGCCCGACGACCTGACGCGGATCGAGGCGGCATTTTTCATGGTGAACGGAGCGATCAGCCTGATCCTGTTCGCCGCGGTGGCGGTGCAGTTTGCGCTGAAGTAGCACGGGAAGGCGGAAGCGGCCTATGTTCGTGAAAATCTGCGGCATCACGAGTGCAGCCGACTGGGCGTTGGCGGCCGAGGCCGGCGCGGACGCGGTGGGGCTGAATTTCGTGCCGACCTCGAAGCGTTTCCTGTCGTTGGCCGAGGCCCGGAAGCTGGTGCGGGCGCAGTCGGGGCGGCAGCCGCTGTCGGCGGCCAGCGTGGAGACCTCGAGCGCGGAGGCGACGGGCGTGGAGGCGGCGCAGGAAGCTCACGGGTCGGAGGCAACCGGTGCGGCGGCGCGCGAGAGCGACTCGACGGGAGCCGCCGACGGCACGGGGCGGCGGCGGCGGCAGGTCGAACTGTGGGGCGTGTTTGCCGGCGCGGAACTGGAGACGGTGCACCAAATCATCGACGAAGTCGGCCTGGATGTGGTCCAACTGCATGGCGGGGAATCGGCCGAATATGCTCGGCTGGTGCGGCAGTTGGGTGTGCGGGTGGTGCGGGTGTTCTCGGTGGAGGTCGAAGGCGCGGCGGGGCAGGCGGCGGGACCGCTGGCGCTGCCGGACGTGGACGCCACGGAAAAAATCGTGATGGTCGATGCCGCGGTGGCCGGGCGCAGCGGCGGCACGGGGCGGCACTTCGACTGGCGCCGCCTGGCGGGGCTGCACGGCTGCCCGGGCGGCTGCCGGGTGCTGCTGGCGGGCGGGTTGACTTCCGAAAACGTGACGGAAGCCATCGCGACGGCGCGGCCGTGGGGCGTGGACGTGGCCGGCGGGGTGTGCGCGGCCAACGATCCGCGGCGCAAGGACCCGGCGAAGGTGCGGGAATTCATCGCGCGCGCGCGCGCGGCGGAGCGCTGAGCCGTGGCCGGGAATTCACCACCGGACGGATGCAGCCTGCGCAGCGGCGGCGCCGGGCGAAGTGACCCAGGCGGTCGGATCGCCGCGCGGTCGACTGCGGTGGCGTGGGTGGCGGCTTGGGCGACAGCACTGCTGCCGGCACTGGCGGCGTCGCTGGTGATGGCGCTGGTGGTGGTGCTGGTGAGTCTGACATTCAGGGTGCCAAAGCTGTCCTCGGCCGAGGACGGAAACGCGCCGGCGGGTGGCGCGAACGCACCTGCGAACCCGGGACCGGCGGCAGGGACTGGAGCGGGAACGACGCCGGGGACGGCGGCGGGGACGGGCGCGGGCACGCCGCAGAACGGCGGCGCGGCGGCCGATGGCGCGAACCGCGCGCCGGCTGCGCCCACGTTTCCGCTTGAACCGGTGCGGCAGTTGCTTTCCAACATCGAACAAATGATGTTGACGGGAGATTCCCATCTGGTCCGGGAGCTGGTGTGGGAGGGACTGCCGGCCGAGGAGCGCACGCGGTGGCAAACGGCGATGCGGCGGGAATTCCGGCAGATCAGCTACAACCCCTACCAGACATCGATCTACGACTGGCGCTATATTCCGCTTGATGCGCCCCGCGAAAGCGCCGCCATCCCGGCCAACCTGCCGGCGGGATCGAAGCTGTGGGCGGTCCGCGTGGACATCGACTACCGCTACCGGTCGAAGAGTCGGCCGCCGCCGGACGCCGCGACCGACGGCGGGAACGAGCAGGACGAAGAGGCGACGGTCTGTTTCTACCTGCTGCAATCCGGCGGCACGGTGCGGATCGTTGGCAGCGACCCGGACTATTTCATGCAGTTCGGCCAGATGCTGCCGCGCGGCGTGATCGGTTCGTGGGCGGTGGGCTTGATCGGCGTTTTCCTGGTGCTGGTGTTCTGGGTGATGATGGCGAGTCACTGCTGGGCGGCGCGGCCCAAGCTGCGCCGCTGGCGCTGGGTGACGGCGCTGGTGCCGCTGTTCGGTGCGGCGGCCTATTTTTTCTGGGTGTACTGGCGCCGGCCGCGCCGGCCGCTGATTTCGTGGACCGCGTTTCGGGAGTTGTGGAATGGGGAGAGTTCGCGGGTGGTGGAGATCCCCTACCCGCTGCCCGTCCCGGCGGGTGGAACGGTTCCCGCGCCGGCAGCGCCGGCCACGCCGGCCACGCCGGCCACGCCGGAGCGTCCGGCGGGGGCGCAGGCAGCCGCGAACGGCCAAGCCGGATCGCAGCCGGGAAAATCGAAATCGGAGGGAACTGAAGCGGCCTCCGCGGCCACCCCGCCGGCGGCCGCCAACCAGGCCGCGACCTCCCGCCAGCCAGCGGCACGCGTCCAGCCGATCGCACGAGCCCAACCGCCGGGTCCGGTCCAACCGGATGCACATGCCCAGCCGGGTGGGCCAGTCCAGCTGAATACGCCAGCCCAGCCGGTTGCGCCAGTCCAGCCGGCCGCTCCAAATGCGCCGCCGGCAAGTTCGGCCGCCGCGGCGGTCACGCCGGATGCGGCACCCACGCTGAAAGCGGCGCCAACGCCGGATGCGGCCGGTAGGTCAGGCGCGGCCCCGGCAGCGGGGAACTCCGAGACCACCGCTCCGGCACCCAACGCGGAATCGGTTCGGCGGGAACCGGGCCGGAGGGATCCGCCGGCATGAGCTTTCTGTTCGTGCTCGACCCCGGCCTGGGCTTCTGGGCGACGGGGATTCTCCTGGTGCTGGCCGGCGCGGCGCTGATCGGCGAAGCCATCGCCACGCTGCCGCGGGAGCGGTGGGGCCGGCGGGTCGCACTGCGCGGACTGCTGTGGCTGGTGCTGGCGGTTTGGCTGCTGCGGCCGACGCGGCTGGATTCGGAGGCGCAGACGGTCGAGCCGACGCTCGCGGTCGTGCTGGACAGTTCGGGCAGCATGGCCTTGGACCCGGCGGCGAGCGGCGGGCGTTCCGCCGGGGCCGGCGCAACCGTTCGCAGGGGCGCGCCGCGCTACGCGGCCGGCGAGCGTCTGTTGCCGACGCTGGCGGCCGGCCTGCACGAACTGCCGGGACGGCACGAGGCCTGGACGATCGACGATTCCCTGCATCGCATGACGATCGCACCGGAGGCGCTGCAAATCTGGCCGCGCTGCGCCGGCGGCAGTGCGCTGGCCGACGGTCTGGAGGCGCTGATTGACGGCGCTGCGCCGGCCGCGCCGGGGGCGCGCTGCGACGCGGTGATTCTCTTCACCGATGGCGCGATCACCCGCGGCCGCGGCTGGAAGGACATGCTGGATGCGATCGACCCCTCCCCGGCGCCGGTGTATGTGTTCGGGCTGGGCGCACCGGACGATGTAGCCGCCAGCGCGTTCACGCTCGACCGCATCGCCGGTCCGGAGCAGGTGAATGCGGGGGAAGAGGCGCGCTATTCGGTGGCGGTGCGCGCGCCGGATGGATTTTCGGGCTCGGCCACGCTGCGGCTGCATTGGAGCGTCGAGGGTGCGGAGCTGGCGATGCACGAACTGCCGGCGCCGCAGCATGGCGGATTGCTGACCGATTCGATTGCGGTGCCCTGCCCGGACACGGGGCTGTTCCGCCTGGCGGTGCGGGTGGACGGGCCGGCGGATGGCTCGGCGGACGGGCCAGCGGACGGGCCGCGCACGGCGCCGCCTTCGACCTCGCGGCTGATCGACGTGACGGCGCGCAAAATCCGGGTGCTCGACTGGAGCATGCGGCTGACGCGCGGAACGCGATCGATCGAAACCGCGCTCGGGCGCGACGGCGTGCTGGCGGTGGATGTGGCCGACGATTTCGCGCGCGGCAGCCCGATGGCGGTGGACAACGCCCTGCGCACGACCGATGTGCTGGTCTGGGAGGATCCGGACCTCGACCGACTGCCGGCGGGGACGCTGCAGACCGTCGAAGGCCGCTTGCAGGACGGCATGGGGCTGGTGCTGCTGAGCGCGCCGCGGATGCGGCCGGAGCGCAGCGGGGTTCTGCTGCGGCTGCTGCCGACGCAGGCCGGGGCGCCGTGGCAGGCGGTACACAGCCAGCCGGTGGCGCCGGCGGAGACGCGGTCGGGATCGTTCTGGCGAGGAGAGAACCCGGTGCTGCCGCACCTCGACGGCCGCGTGCAGGGGTTCGATCCAGCTCGCGATGCGGCGGGCTTTGCGCCGGTCGTGACGACGGCCGAGGGCCGGGCGGTGGTGCTGGCTGCTCACCCCGGCCAGGGCGGCGGCGTGGTGGTGATTCTCACGCCGGATTGGCCGGGAGACGAAGCCGCAAAACAGGCCAATCCGCCAGCCTTGGGCGTGGGCGGTCTGGTGCGCCGTTCGGTGCACTGGGTGGCGGGACTGGACGCGGCACCGAGCCGGCCGGCGCTGCATTTGAAATTGGCCGACGACCGACCGCTGCCGGATCAGCCGGTGCCCGGCGCGGTGCTGCTTTCCAATGCCAGCCTGCCGGACGAGGCGGCGGCGCGCACGAGCCTGAAACTGGAACTGGTCGCGGCGGGCGCGGCGCCGCACACGGCCGGCGGCGCGGCCATCGGCAAGGAGCCGGCGGCGGGTAGCGGGCGGGGCGCCACGCCCATTGCATGGCAGGTGGTGAACGGGCAGGCGACGTTTCAGCTTTCGATCGGCACCCCGGGGTCGTATCTGCTGACCGGCAGCCTCACCACGCCCGATGGGGTGCTGACCGATCGCGTCCCGGTGTATGTGCCGGGGACGGAACTGGAGGCGACGACACCGCCCGATCCGGCCGATTTGAAATTGGTGGCGGACGCCACCGGCGGTCGGTACATCGCGGCGGCGCAGGCGCAGCCCCAGGACCTGCAGGCGGTGCTGGCGGCGCTGAAATCGCGGCTGACCGCGCAGCCAATGGTGCAGGTGGGTCGGACGCCGCTGGCGGGCGGCGCGGGCACGGCGCTGGCGGCGATTGTGTGCCTGCTGGCCGAAATGGCGCTGCGGGCGCGGCGGCAGTGGTAGGATCGAACGGGCGGGAGAAGGTGGCGATGAGCGATGCAGACCCCTTGCAGCTTTCCGACCCGGCGGCGCCGCGATCGCTGGCCTTCGACGCCTACGCGGTGGCCGGCCGGGTGGCGGGGTTGGACCTGCGCGCGCGCTGGCTGGTGAACGGGGTGACGGTCGGACTGCACCGGTCGATCCGCAAGGGATTTTCGACCGAGTTCTCTGACCTGCGGGAATTTCTGCCCGGCGACGATCCGGCGCGGATCGACTGGCGCGCCTACGCGCGGCGGCAGCGGCTGATGATCAAGACCTACGAGGCCGAAACCAATTTGCGCGCCTCGATCGTGGTCGATGTGTCGGCCTCGATGCAGTGGACCGACCCGTGGGCGGCGCAGGGACCGGGGTGGTCGAAGCATGAATATGCGGTGACGCTGGCGGCGGCGCTGGCGTTGATTTTCGCCCGCCAGAACGACGCGCTGTCGGTGGCGACTTTCGCCGACGGCCTGCGGCAGCTCACACCGTTCCGATCCTCGCGCAGCCATTTGCAGCAGTGCTGGCAGATGCTGTCGAAGGAGCAGCCGCGGGGGGAGTCGCAGATCGAACGGTCGCTGAAGAGCCTCGCGGCGATCAATGCGCGTTCGGGCATGACGCTGGTGATCGGCGATTTTCTGTGCCCGCCGGCGGCGCTGGATGCCGGCTTGCAGATGCTGCGCGCGGCGCGGCAGGAAATCATCCTGTTCCAGATTCTGACGCCGGCGGAACGCGATGGGGGCGGAGGTCGGCTGAGCGGGCGCAAGCTGCGCGACCCGGAGACGCGGCTGGAGGCGACCATGCCGGGGGAGAGTGCGGCCTACATCGAGAAAGTGCGCGCGCATGTGGCGGGGATTCGCGCCGCGGCGCACAAAAACGGCGCGCTGTATGTTTTCGTGCCGACCGAGACGGCGCTCGAAAACACGCTGGTTCGATTTTTTACCTCGCGCCGCAAGCATCGGTGAGAGGGCGGGTGGAGCGGCGGTGGCACGCTCAGAATTCGATCACGATGCGGGTGCCGCGGCCGTCGGCCACCGGCGACTGGGCGTGAATCGTGCCGCCGTGCGCTTCGACGATCTGTCGGCAGATGCTCAGGCCCAGACCGCCGCCGGCCGGTTTGCTGGAAATCAGCGGTTCGAAAATGCGCGGCAGGATGTCGGCGGGAATGCCGCTGCCGTGGTCGGTCAGGGTGAGCCGCCAGTGGCGGGCAGGGAGGACCGGCGGCGATGCCGGGGCATCTGGCGTGGCGGGGGTGGCGGCAGGCGCGGCGGGAGGAGCGGGCGCGGGCGCGGATGAAGACATGGGTGCGGGTTCGAGTTTGGACTGAGCGCCGGCCGCGGCAGTGGGCGCGGCGACGGGGGTGGCGGCGGGGGTGGCGCCCGGGTTGGCATCGGGCAGGCGCACGGCTTCGAAGCGCAGCAGGCCTTCGCGTTCGGTGGCTTCGATGGCGTTGATGGCGAGATTGAGCAGCACCTGGCGGAAGCGGCGCGGATCGACCAGGACGACCATGTCGGGCGGCTCGATCTGCACCTCCCAGGCCACGCGGTGGTGCTTGAACTGGGGCAAAAGCAGCGTGGTGCAGGCGTCGATGAGGCCGCGCAGCGCAACCGGGGCGAGGGCCGGCGGCGGGTTGCGGGCGAAATCGATCAGCGAATCGGCGAGGATGCGCAGCCGTTCCAATTCGGCCTGGATGACCTGGAAGGGTTTCAGATCGCCGCCGGCGCGGGCGCTGCGGTCGAGTTGCAGATCGACGGTCATTTTGATCGCGGTCAGCGGCGTGCGGATGTCGTGCGCGACGGCGGTGGCGAGCGTGCCGATGGCGGCCAGCCGTTCGGCCTGCGCCAGTTTGCCGCGGGAGTCGCGCAGGCCTTCGAGCATGTGCACGAACGCGGTCTTCAGGCGCGCGACCTCTTCGGTGGGCGCGGCGGCGACGATCGGCGTGTCCAGTTCGCCGCGCGCGACGGCATCGGCGTTGGCGGCCAGCGCGGCCAGCGAACGCGACAGGCGGCTGGCCAGCCAATAGGAAAAAATCAGGACGGTGACGAGCACCAGCACGCCCAGCGGCAGGATCGGCTGGAGCGCCTGCGCGCGGGCGGCGTCCACGGCGGAGACCGGGTAGAGCACCAGCAGGTCGTTGCGGCGCGTCAGCGGCTGCATGCTGGGGGGCAGATTGCCGTGCAGCCGTTGGTCGAAAAACATCCCGTTGGCGGCGGCCTTCCAGGCTTCGATGGTTTCGACCGGGTGGAGCGGACTGAACGGCGGGCGGACCTCGTAGGGCTGCGGCAGCAGTTCCAGCCAACTGGTGATCGAGGCCTGGTAGGGAGAGCCGTGGATCAGCACCGTGCGGGTCGGGAAGCGTTGCGTGGCCCAGACCATGTTCGGCCGGCTGCCGCCGGCGGTGGCAGAGGGATTGATGGCGTCCTGCAGTTCGGTGGCAATCGTCTGGCGTTCGGCGTCGGGGAAGGTGCCGTACAGATGGCGCGTGACGGCGTGCTCGCCCGGGCCCACGTCGGGATCGGTTTGGGTCATGATGAGCATGATTTCGATGTCGTCGCGCGGCGGCGCGCCCGGGGTGGAATCGGCCGGTTCGCCCTCCCAGAGCGAAAAGGTGCGCTGCAGGCCGTTCAGGATGGCGTCGGCGTTTTCCGGGGAGGTGCGGACGATCGAATGGCCGGCGACGGTGGTGGCCACCAGGCGGGCGAGCTGTTTCACGCGGTCTTGCAGGTGCGCGGTGGCTTGACGGCTGACCGTCTGCGCGATCCACCAGCCGAGCACCAGCCAGGCGGCGAGAAACACGCCGCCAAAGGCCAGGACCATCCGAGTGCGGAGCGTGCGCATGAAACTGATCGCCCCTCGTCGAACCCTTGCAGCCAGGTGAGCCAGAACCGTTCTGCCGTCCCTCCGGGACTGGGAGGCCTTTTGTCCTGCTCCCAACCTCCTCCCAGCACTGAAATGCTGGGCAATGCTTCTGGCGTCCCGCAAGCGGGACTCCAGAAGACAGGAACGGCCCAACGAAAAATGGACGCGCCACCAAGGCCGTGGCGCAGGGCCTTTTAGTTCTCGCCTCCGCCACCCCGCACTGGTAATCAGTGGTCCCCGGAGGCGAAATCGCGCCGAAGTGCCGTGCTGGGCTAATCTCGGGCGTGCCTGACGGCACTTCAGAGATTTGGAGCGAACTAAAAGGCCCTGGGCCGTGGCGGCGATTCCAGTCTACCTCACATTCGGCCTGTTGACACGCTGGGGACAGCGAGTATCCTGATTCGCTTGTTTTTGCGCCGGCCGTGGTGGAAGCAGGCTTCCCCGCGCGCGCAGAGAGAGACAGCATTCACGAACCGGACGGATCGGCACGGGATCAGCCTGCGTCGCTCCGCTCCCCTACCCTACTCGGGCGGGGCAGTTGCAAGGATCGAAGCCATGGCCAACCCGAAACGCCGGCACTCCAACACCCGCTCGGCCAAGCGCCGCACGCATGACACGCTGGCCATCCCGTCGCTGGTGGTCTGCGAACGTTGCAATGCCCCCAAGTCCAAACACACCGTCTGCCTGGTATGCGGCTACTACAGGGGCCGCCAGGTGTTGAAGCTCGAACAGGACGCACGGTAGAAAACCGGCCCCTGCCGATTGCCGCCTGCCTAACACTACAACGCGAGTTTCGTTTGAGCCGCAGGAAAACAGGAATGCGGAGCGCGGCTTCGCCGCGGATTTTTGTCCACGGGCCATAGGCCCGTGCCACCTATGCCGACGGCGGTTTGATCGGCGATTCGCGAATGTCGCGTTGTAGTGCTAATTAATATTTCCGTTCACATCTTCCCTGGGAGCGCTGGGCGCCAGCTTGGCTGCTTCGTTCCAACCGTCAACTCGGCTTTGTGATCGCGGACTTTTCTTGGGGGTGGCGACCGCCAGGCTGGCTCCGAACTCCTCACGCGCGCAAGAAAAAGCCGGTGGGCAGGGATGCCCACCTCATCAGGCCGGCTGGAAGCCGGCACCACAAGGGAGATTTAAGATGCGCGCTGCGCGCGCAAGAGCCGGCAGGATGCCGGCGCTCCCGGGAGTGGACGTACTCGCGAAGCCGAATCTGCGATTTGGATGCAGAAGCCGGTCTGATGACCTGTGCATTACCTACATC
>JBOHNC010000247.1:0-8845 GCA_050730415.1 Planctomycetota bacterium | reverse complement strand
GGGTCGAACCGACCGCGCCGACCGCGCTGCCGCCCGAATCCCCGAACGGCGGACAGGTCGGCGGTCTGCCGGCCTTCGGCTTCGCCGACCTGCCCGACAGCGCTCTGTCCAAGGACGGCTGGAGCGCACCCGTCAAGGACGGCAACACCGCCTACCGCAGCGCCAAGGCCGGCGGCCTGCGCACTTTCGACCTCCCCGCCTGGTGGAAGGCCGGCGAACTTCGGCCGCCCGCCGGCCAGCACTACATTCTGGAACTGCACTTCAAGGACACGCTGAGGGCCCCGGCTGAGTTCTACTCCTACGGCGCGGCCGAATCCTACCTCGGCATGACGCTGATGGACCATTTCGGCGGCGCCAACGACGGCCAGTGGAAGGTCGCCGACGTGCCCATTTCCTACGACCTCGTGATCCGCCTGCGCGACGACCCGCAGAATACCCGGTTCGGCGTGAAGTCCGAAGCCGATCTGGCGCTGTCGAACGCGCGGATGCGGATGAGCACCTCCGCCGACGAAGCCGCCTACGAAGCCGGCGAGCGTGCCTGGGTCGCCTGGCACCAGAAGGCCCTGCGCGAAAAGAACCCGGTCAAGATCCAGCCCTGCACGCTGAATTTCGACCGTACCCCGAGGTTCCTGGCCTACCCCTGGCAGGCGATCGACCCGCTCATGTCCAACACCGTTCCCAAACAGCAGGCGCTTGACCAGCCGATCAAGGTTCGCATGACCGAGGACGAAATGGAAGGCGGTTCATTCGGCGTCTATGCCGTGACCGAGACGATGACTCACGTGGACTACACGGTCTCGCCGCTGAAAGACGCCGCCGGCGACGAACTGAAGGCCGACGTGATCCGCCGCACCGCGGAGTACTCCCTGGTGCCGGAAGGCAAGGGCTACACCTGGTTCCCCGTCCGGCTGTGGCCGGCCTATCCGGCCGACGTGCCCAAAGGCCAGTCGCAGTGGTTCCTGATCAACCTGCGCACCCACCGCGGCGAAACCAAACCCGGCACCTACAAAGGCACCGTCACGATCAAGTCCGACCAGGGCAGTTCCGCCCTGCCGATCGAAGTCGAAGTCCTGCCCATCGACCTCTTGACCATGGACGAAGCCGGCCTGACGATGGGCGGCTGCTGCACCGGCCTGCCGCCGCAGCAGGACGTGATCTTCCAGAAGGAATACAACCAGAACTGCATCAACCTCTGGTTCTCCGGCGCGCAGCCGCCGATGCAGAAAGACGGCCCGGACAAACTGAAGCTCGACTTCACCTACTTCGACGACTGGATGGAAAACGCGCACAAGAACGGCCTCGAACGGGTCGTTTGGTTTCTCGGCGGCGACCCCTACGGCTGGCCGGACACCTGCACCTTCGTGCGCGACCTGCACCGCATCGGCCTGTCCGGCGACGCCAACATGCAGGCGCGGCTGGACTGGATGGCCCGGCAGGACGAGCACCGCGACGGGCTGCTGCCCGCCGACCGGCCGCTGTTCGAAAACTGGGTCAAGCAGATCTACGATCACTCGACGCAGAACGGCTGGCCGGAGGTGATCCTGACGCCCTTCGACGAACCGGCCAAGTGGACCCAGCACGACAACCCGAACCAGCTCAAGGGCAAGCTGAAAGGCGTGATCGGCACCGGGCCGTGGATCAAGCCATTTTTCAAGGACTGCTGCGCGGCGATCCACGAAGCCGCGCCGAAAATGCGGGTGTACGGTTCGATCCACCACAACAAAAGCGGCGAAGGCATTACCTTCCTCGATTCGATCGACGTCTTCTGCACCAACGCGATTCACGAAGACCCGCAGCTGGGCGACAAGGTCCGCGCGGCGGGGCCGAGCAAAACCTTCTGGCAGTATTCCGGCTGCGGCGGCGGCGGGGCGGGGGTGCCGAGCCAGGCGCGCTACACCTTCGGCTTCTTTTTCGCCGATTTCGATTCGCGCGGCTCGCTGGCCTGGGCCTACAACTGGGGCCCGGGGCTCGACACCACCGAAGGCGGCGCCAACTGGGAATACGCTTACATCACGCCCTACGGCACCGTACCCGCGCCGTATTTTGAGGGCATGCGGGAAGGCTGGGACGATCGACGCATCGTCGAAACCTTCAAGAAGAAGTTTGCCGACGACCCGGCGGCGATGGCCAAGCTGAAAAGCATTCTGGACGAAGCCGCCGGCCGGCGGACGGAAGGGGGCCGCGACACGGTGAACAGCTTCTGGGCCGGCATCGACGATCCCAAGAAGCTGGATGTATGGAAGAACGAACTGCTGGACATGCTGGCGAAGAAATAGGGAACAGGGGAGAGGGAAAGATCGCCTGCTCCTGAAATGTCGATGGCATAGTGGCACGGGACGCTGTCCCGTGATTCGATGTAACTGGCTTCCACGATCAGGCCGTAACGCACCCGGGTTCACGTCTTCAACTGGTCTTTTTCAGGATTTATACGCGCGCGCTTCGCGCGCCTTTTTTATGCACGGGACAGCGTCCCGTGCCACTATGCGGGGGACATTTTTCAGGCCACTGGATTGGGCAGGATGTGGGCTTTCCCAGCGGGTGATTCGAGCTTGGGTGCAATTTTCCCCAAGCCTAAAACCAAAAGCCAAATCCAAGAAGTCGCGCTGGAGCGCGGCGCTAAAAGGGGGTCAAAACAAAACGGAAGCCGTCTTCCGGGCGTACTGGCCACCCGGCAGAAGGCTTCCGTCTGCGATTTTGCGAAAATCACGAATTCGGCGGAGGTTATCCGCCGAACGCTGTTACCAGCTGTCGCGGCGTGGCGGACGCGGACCGCGATCGCGGCCCATGCCGCCACCACCGCCACCGCCACCACCCGGGCCCCGATTTTCCTTGGGGCGCGCTTCGTTCACCTTCAGCATCCGCCCGTTGTGTTCCTTGCCGTCGGTTCCTTCGATGGCCTTGCGACCTTCTTCGTCGTTGACCATCTCGACGAACCCGAACCCGCGCGGACGGCCGGTTTCACGATCGGTGATGAGTTTCACCGAGCTGACCTGCCCAAACGTCTCGAACAACTGCCGAAGGTTATCTTCGGTCGAAGAAAACGGGACGTTGCCAACATAAATATTCATCGAACCATTCCGTAGCCGAATCCAAGCGCCCTAGTCGATCCGACCGCCTTTGAAAAAGCGGCAAACCGAAAAACCGGCGTCTCGCTCGCCCTGCCGTTTCCGAAGCCCCTCTGACTCCGGAAAACAAAACCAACGGGCTCTGGCAGGGATCGCAATGCCGGTATCTCAAACCAAAAGACAACAGACGCCAAGTAACACACAAAAGCATCCGTCGGCGATTGAATCCACCTACAGTGTATCCGCAGTCCACAGCGGTGACAAGAAAAAACTGGCAAATATATATTCGGCCCTTGCTATCTGCCCCTGTGCGAGCCATCTCGCGGAAAACGCACCTGGTGCGCACCGTCCAAACCCGTATTTTCGTGCCGGGACGCCGCCGTGGTGAGGCGCCGCGCGGCGAGCGGCGGTGGGTGCGGTTCGACCTTTGCCGGGTCGCGGTTTTGGGTTTGGCCCTCGGTCCGTGGGTTACCTCCGCGCTGCGCGCTGCGGGAACCTACGATCACTCCAATGTGCGCCCTCCCGGGTGCAGGCGGCAGCAGGTTCCGCTCGAGTAGGTGCGGGACGCAACATCGAATGGATTGGGGCGACCGGCCGCCATGAAATTCACGCGGCCGGGGTGTTCAAAAGTGATTTCCTTTCGTTCGCGGAGCGCACTATAATAGAGCGTGCCGATGATTTTCCGCTGAAAAACCCCGACCGTGCCCGCCATCGGAGGGCCCCGTCGCCGTTGGATCGCGCTATGCTCACCATGGAAGAACTGCTTCGTGTCATGATCGAGCGGAAGGGCTCCGACCTGCACCTGACCGCCGGTTCGCCGCCGCGGATCCGGGTTGATGGCGACCTGATGCCGACCGAGCACGACATCCTGACCGCCGACGACACCGAAACCATCATCTATTCCATCCTTGACCAGGACCAGATCGCGCGCTTCGAAGACGAAAAAGAACTGGACATGAGTTTCGGCATCCAGGGCATCGGCCGGTTCCGCACCAACGTGTTCCGGCAGCGCGAGGCGGTGGCGGCGGCGATCCGCGTGATCCCCTACGAAATCGCCGACTTTGAAAAGCTCGGCCTGCCGGTCGAAATCTGCACCTACCTCTGCGACCTGCCCAAGGGCCTGGTGCTGGTCACCGGCGCGACCGGCTCGGGCAAATCCACCTCGCTGGCGGCGATGGTCAACCACATCAACATGACCCAGAAAGTTCACATCCTGACCATCGAGGACCCGATCGAGTTCGTGCATTTCAACAAGATGGCGCTGGTGAACCAGCGTGAAATCGGGCCGGACACCAAGGGCTTCCACCCGGCGCTCAAACACGTCCTGCGCCAGGACCCCGACGTGGTGCTGATCGGCGAAATGCGCGACACGGAAACGATCGAAGAAGGCATTACCCTGGCCGAAACCGGCCACCTGACTTTCGCCACCCTGCACACCTCCGACTGCGTCCAGACCATCAACCGCATCATCGACGTCTTCCCGGCCTCGCAGCAGAACCAGATCCGCACCCAGCTTTCGTTCGTGCTCGAAGGCGTCTTCTGCCAGCAATTGCTGCCGTTGGCCACCGGCAAGGGCCGGGCGATGGCGGCCGAGATCATGATTCCCAACGCCGGTATTCGCTCGCTGATCCGCGACGACAAAGCGCACCAGATTTACTCCATGATCCAGACCGGCGGCCAGGACGGCATGGTGACGATGAACCAGGCGCTGCACAACCTCGTGCGCGGCGGCAAGATCACCATGGACGAAGCGCTGCGGCGTTCCGGCGACCCCGAAGACCTGAAGCGCACCGCGCAGAAAATGCCGGGCAAGCATTGAACCGCCGCGGCTGCGGCGGTTGGCTTTGGGCTGTCGGCTTTGGGCTTGGGGCCGAGGGAAAGAAATCCTGAAGCCTGACGCTTGAAGGATGAATCTTCCAGTCTGAATCTTGAAGGGGCTCCGTGGATTTCATCATTCGCCGTGTGGTGACCGTGGTTATGTACAGGTTTGGGCCGCCGCTCGCGCCCTTCCGCCCACCGACCCAGTTTCCCTGTCCCTGCCGTTGCCTCTTTCTCCTGCTCTTCTCTTCCTAAAGCCCAAAGCCCATAGCCCAAAGCCCATTTGAACGTTGCTCACAGTTCCGGGGTGCGCTACAATACAGCCACCGTGTCACAGCGACTGCGACGAGGCAGGCGTGTCAAGCTGAGGATGGGTCGTTTTCGCCCGGTTCTGTTCAAGAAACCGAACACGATGGCCGAAACAGCTACCGAAGCCCCCGCCACCGGCGGCCGGGGGAACTGGGATGAGTGCCTTTTCTGACCGCGGAAACCAGTTGCATGCGTCAGGCGATTATTTCCGACATTCACGGCAACATCGAAGCGCTTGAAGCGGTCCTCGCCGACATTGCCACGCAGAACGTCCAGGAAATTGTGTGCCTGGGCGACATTGTGGGCTACGGCCCGGACCCGATCCCGTGCGTGGACCACATTCGCGAGCGCTGCCCGTGGACGGTCTGCGGCAACCATGATGCGGCGCTGTTCATGAGCGTCCCGATCGGTTTCAACCCGTTGGCCGCCAAAGCTGTCCAGTGGCACAAGACGCGCCTCAAGCCGGTGTTTTTCTTGAACTTTTCCGCCAAGCGCCGTTGGAAGTTTCTCGAAAATCTCGAAATGCAGAAACTCATCGACGGCACCATGTACGTCCATGGGTCGCCGCGCGACTACCTGTTCGAATACATCGAAGAAACCGACTGCCAGGACCTGATGGGCCCGACGCAGAAAATCCGCGAAATTTTCGACTCCCAGCCGCACCTGTGTTTCGTCGGCCACAGCCACAAGCCGGGCATCGTGACCAACCAGGAGTTCATCTGGCACAAGCCGGACACGCTCGAAGGCATGACATGGAAGGTCAATCGCGAACAGAAAACCATCGTCAACATCGGCTCGGTCGGCCAGCCGCGCGACGGCAATCCGAATGCCTGCTACGTGATCTACGACACCGAGGACGATCGCGTCTTCTACCGCCGCGTGGCCTATGACGTGCAGAAGACCAAAAAGAAATTCGTCGGCCATCCGTACCTGAGCCCCAAACTGGGCGACCGGCTCGAACTCGGGCGTTGAGTGGCCCCAGGGGCCACTCCCCTGCCGGCATCGCTGCGCGTTGCCGAGTCGATGCGCATCTCCATTGGACCTGTACCGCTCCCGTTGGTCGCGGAGATCGCCCGGTACTTCGAATCTGAACGGGCGCCCGTGGGTGCATCGCTTGACGTTTGCCTTTTCCTCCCATAATTCGAGACAGCCGGCCTGGCGTCGGCGTGCATCCATCCCCGCGCGCGGCCGCGAAGTCGCCACGGCCGTTCCCCCGAGACCTTCCGCATGCGTCAGGCGTTGATCTCCGACATTCACGCCAACCTCGAAGCGCTGACCGCGGTGCTCGCCGACATCGCCATGTGGAACGTGCAGGAAATCGTGTGCCTGGGCGACATCGTCGGCTACGGGCCTTCGCCGGTTGAATGCGTGGACCTGGTGCGCGACAAATGCGCCTGGACGATTGCCGGCAACCACGACGCGGCGCTCGACATGGCCGTCGCGCCGGGCTTCAAGGAATACGCGGCCAAGGTGATCGCCTACCACAAGTCGCTGCTCAAGCCGCAGTTCTTTTTGAACTTCGCCGGCAAAAAACGCTGGGAGTGGATCACGCACCTGCCGACGAGCCAGGAACGCGACGAAGTTTTTTACGTGCATGGCTCGCCGCGCGACCACCTGTTCGAATACATCGAGGCGGCGGATTTCGAACCGCCGGGGCGGCCGAGCAAAAAAGTCGAGGAGATTTTTGCCGCCACGCAGAAGCTGCTGTTCGCCGGCCACCGCCACCGCCCGGGCCTCGCCGACAACACGGCGTTCGCCTGGCACACGCCGGAAAGCATGCCGCAGCGCGGTTCGCCCGACACGCGTGTGTGGAAGCTCGACCCGGCCGTCAAAACCGCGGTGAACATCGGTTCGGTCGGCCAGCCGCGCGACGGCAATCCGAAAAGCGGCTACGTGATCTACGACAGCGAGGCGGGCGAAGTCATATTCCGCCGCGTGGCCTACGACGTGGCCGCCTGCCGCAAGCGGTTCATCGGCGTGGCGGCGCTCGACCAGCGGCTGGCCGAGCGGCTGCAGGACGGCAACTAAACCTACTCCGAGCAAAACCTCCCATGCCCGATGAGCCAACGCGCGGATCCGAAAACTGGACCGATCCGACGGGGGTGGGGGAGCCGGCCTCCGGTTCGTGGGATGAAGCCAAAGACAGCCGCAAAGATTCCGGCGGCGCGATCGACCCGGCGGCGAACGCGCGCCGGCTGCGGCTGTGGCGGCAGTCACAGTCCGTAACCTTTGTTTGCGCAGCGATGTGGGTGGTCATGGCGGGGCTGCTTCCGGTGTTGGATCGCTGGGAGCTGGAGCCCGGGCTGATCGTCCTGGCGATCGCGGTGCTGGCGGCCGGGCTCGCGCTGGCACCACGACTTTGGTGCACGACGCTGCTGGCGCTGTTCCCGATATTGCTGCTGACGGTTTTTTCGATTTGTTTGGGCGGCCTTTCCGTCAGAGACATTGGCGAATTTCTGGTGCGTTTTTTCACCGATACGAGCTTCTGGCAATGGTGGTTGATTCGCGGCATGTACCTCGCGATGCTGGCGCTGGTTTTGTATCGCGTGATCCGCGCCTGGGGGCGCTCGCCCGCCGACCGCGGCGCGATTTTCGTCTGGTGGCGCAAGCCTCCGCCGGAAGAAACGCCGCTGCCCTGGAGCTGACCGTCGAATTCCTGAATAAATGTCCAAGGCATCGTGGCACGGGACGCTGTCCCGTGCATGAAAAAGGCGCGCGAAGCGCGCGCCTTCAAATCTCCGAAAAGACGAATGCAAAATACATTCCCTCGAGCGCGAGAAACCCTGCTCGCGGGGGACATGCAGATCGAATCACGGGACAGCGTCCCGTGCCACAATGCCACGGACATTCCTGACGCGTTCTGCGTCCTGAATCCCTTGCCTCGAAAATGTCGCAGGCCCAGGTGGCACGGGCCTATGGCCCGTGGGCAAAAAGGCCGCGGCGCAGCCGCAGTCCGCTACGGCGTCGACGGCGCGTGATCGGCGGCCGGATGCGCCTGGATTTCCGCCAGCATCGCGCGGTTGAATCCCTCGCAGTAGGTCTCGTATTCCGCGCTGTGGTCGTTGCCGGCGTCGTCGGTGGTCGGCAGCCCGATGACCGGCACCTGCGTGCTGCCGCTCAGGCTGGCCGCGTCGATCCCCGGCACCGTCAGGCCGAAACCTTCCAGCGCCAGGTAGTGCACCTGCCCGCGGGCAAAACAGTCCCGCGCGTCGTCGGCCGGGTGGCCGGTGATCGTGACGCCCGGCGGCAGCATCGGCTGGCTCGACCCGCACCCGCCACAAATAAAAATCCCGGCCGCCGCCAGCCAGGCTGCCAATAGTAGCGCCCTCCGTCGCGTCGCCGCCGCCGGTCGCGCAGTTGTCATGGAAAATCTCCTGGTTGGGTCGGCGCTCACAGCACCCAGATTTCGTCGGGCGCATTCGGCAGGGGAATCGCGAGGAACAGGCTCGACCGATCGGGCACGCGCTGCAAGCCCGTCGCTTGCGTCCAGGTTTCGAGGTAGAGACTCACGTCGCGCTTGTCGCGGTCGACCGGCAGGTCGGCTTCAGCGATATACAGTTCCAGCACGCGGTCGACGCAGGCGCGCGAGTGCGCCCACTTCGCCGGCGCCGCGACCGCCGCGACCGCCGCCACCGCCGCCACCGCCGCCACCG
>JBOHNC010000246.1:0-5961 GCA_050730415.1 Planctomycetota bacterium | reverse complement strand
CATCAGCCCGCCGCGCCCGCCGCGCCCGCACGCCAGGCTCCGCCCCGTTCCCGTTGCTGCCAGCGCAGAGGCTGCATCGAATGCTGTATGTTGCATGGGATCGGTCCTCACGGCGTGCCTTTCCCGGATTTTGGTGACGACGATGACGGTCCGGCCGAAGCGCCGGTGGCTCCACCCTTCGGCGGCGGATGGCCGGAACCGGGCGGGTTGGGGTGGACCGGCTGCACCGGCTGTGTCGGCTGGGCCGGCTGCACCGGCTGGGCCGGCTTGCCGCTGCCGTTCGATCCACCGCCCGATCCGCTGCCCGAACTGTCCGGACCGCTGTCGTCGTTCACCGAAACCGGGTCCAGCATCTGCACTGCACCCAAGCGTCCCACCACGAAATCGTACTCGTAGCCTTCCCGTTCGTAGCTGATCCGGGCCGGCGAAAGATGAAACCGCGAGTCCAGCGTGCCATCGGGCGCGAAGTAAATGGCGTTGAGCGGCGCGAGGTTGGATTCGAGCCGTTCTTCCCCGTGTCCTGTGTCGAGCTTGAACTGATGTTTCTGCTCCACCGACCAAATCCGTACTTCGTCGATCGCGCCGTGAAACTGGCCCTCTCCCGCGCCGATTTTGAGCGGCTGGCCGTAGGCGCAGTCGCCCAGCGGTCCGTGGCCGGCTCCCGAACCGCCCGAGGCCAGGTCCTGGGGGCGAATCTGCACCCGCGCCACCAGCGCGTCGTTGATGAACACCACGTACTCATGGCGGTCCATCTGCGCGGTGACTTTGAACCAGGCGTTGGCCGCCAGCCGCGCGGTGCTCACCACCGCCTTGCCCGGCGTGCCGGCCTCCACCACGCCTCCCGGATCGATCTGCAAACGGTATGCGCCCTCTTTGTCTATGATCGTTTGAGTGGCGGTAAATGCTGCCGAATCGCTGTCGCCTTCGCAGTAGACCCAGGCTTCGAGGCGGATGCCTTCGTCGATTTCGAAGGGGCCGGGCGGGAGCAGAATGGCCGATCCACCGCCGATGCCGGAGTTGAAGTAGGCGGCCTGGCCGTATTTGCCGGGGCAGGGGGTCACGCCGACGGCGCTGCCGTCGAAGCCGCCGGCGCCTTTGACGATGCCGCCCTCGATTTCCTCCATCGACCACATGCCCAGCGGCACGATGCCGTATTCGGTGACGGTGCCCTGGGCGGTGTCGACGACCACTTTGGCGCTGCCCTGGCCGTAGATGGCGGAGGCGCGGGCGTCGGTCAGGAGGTCCTTCATGTCCTCCTGGCGCGCCACGTCCTGGTTGCTCGAGGCGATCCGCACGAACACGCCGATGGCGATGGTGGCCAGAATCACGACGATCGCCAGCACCACGATCAGTTCGACCAGGGTCAGGCCGCGGCGGGAGGGAAGCGGCCGGCGGCGGAGCGTCGGTGCGGACCGCAGGCGGTTGGCGGCCGGGCCGGAGCGCGGCGCGGGGGTCGCGGGCGGGAGGGGAAGAAGGTGGGGCGGATGATTCATGGAGCAGCCCGCTCCCGTCGGGCCGGGACAAGCCGGAGCGGCTCGCCGCCGGCAGCCGCCGGGGTCAATGGATCGAGTTCATCTGGCGCAGATGGTAGGGGGAGCTTTCATCGTCGCTATAGGTCCAGTTGAAGATGTTGTCGGAGTCGTCCTGGTCGAAACTCCCGTCGGGACCGGCCGACATGAGACGAAAGCTGTCTTTGTTGGGCGGCTGGTACTGGTACATTTTGGCCGGGGCGTACCAGATGGCGCGGTTCCAGGGATCGCAGATGGCCTTCTCGCCGCTTTGATCGGTGTCGAGGCAGTTGAAATCTTCTTCGTGGAATTCAAACCGCACGCCCTTCGGCGGCTGGGTGAGGTCCTTGTACAGTTCCTTGGAACTTTCCACCGCGTCTTCCTGATCGCAGGGCGGGTAGCTGCCGCAGCGGCGCTGATATTCTTCGAGCTGGGCGCTGAGGGTCTGAATTTTCACCTGGCATTCATTTTCCTTGGCGGTGCGCATGGCCAGCATGATCGCGGTGGTGAGAATCGAGGCCAGAATCACCATGATGGTGATCACCACGATCAGTTCGATGAGTGTGAAGCCGCGGCGGGCGCGCCGCCGGGCGCCGCGGGATGCGGCGAGCCTGTCGTGCCGAACCGACGGAGGAACCGATCGCCCGATCACCTGCGCCAGCCTGTGTCTGTCTTCCGCCGCCATGGTTTCATCCTCGCCCCCGGGGCTGTTCCACCTGCCAGCCGGGGCCTGTCCCGTCAGTTCGATTTTCCACCCGCACCGGCGTGTACCAGACCGGCGTCCGGCGCGGGCGCGGTCGTGTCGCTGTCCTCGGCGCGCGACACCACCATCAAATTTTCAAAGCGGATCTTGAAGGGGATGCCTTTGCTGGCCACCACGAAACCGCCGGCGGCCATCTGGAGTTGGAGCATGTGGTATTCGGTGTCGAGGGGGGTGAGCGCGGTCGAGCCGGCGTCGATGCCGTTGATCGAGACCTTGAAAATTCCCTTCGCCGGGTCGGACAGTTCCAGGCCGTAGGTCAGGGTGATGCCGTCGAAACTGGCCTGGGCGCCGCGCAGCGCGGTGACGGTGGGGTCGTCGATCGCCTGCCAGTTGGAGTCCTTATTGCGGTACAGGAGGGTTTTCAGGAAGCCGTCGGCGACGCCGACCTGCATGGTGGGCGGCTGGAACGAAGCGATGGTGGTGGAGTCACGGCCGGCGTAGATGCCGGCGGCTTTGACGCCGTTGAAAATGGTCACGGTCAGGCGCGCGCGGATGAAATCCTTGCCGGGCACTTTGAACCCAAACTTTATGAATTCAAAATGGGCGTCGGAGGGCGAGCCGGAGACGGTCAGGCCGTCGGCGGAGTAATCGCGCAGGATGCCCGAGCGCGACCCGAAGGTGCGGCCCCAGCGAATGTGGTCTTCGTCTTCGGTGCGCAGGTTGAAGTAGTCCAGGTGTTCGCCGGCCTGGGCGTAGACGGCGTTGAGACCGACCTGCGCCCAGCTCGCCAACGACGTGGACTGAGTCCGGGCGAGGATCGTTTCGAGCGCGTGCTTGATGCCGTTTTCGTCCTTGGCGCGGTCGGCCAGGACCGCCAGGGTGATCAGGGCGGAGACGTTGTCGGGCTGCTTGGCGGTGACTTCCTCGGCGGTGTTCTTCGCGGTGTCGGCCTGGTCCTGGGCCAGTTCGAAGATCGAACGCACGCCTTCGGCCTGGAGCTGAATCTCGGGCGGATCGTTGTTGGCTTTCAGCAGTTGGATCCAGTCGTTGACGGTGCCGATTTTTTTGTCGTCGGGCAGCGACTGAATCCAGCGCTTCCAGGCGCGATGGTCGGTGGGATTGAGCATCACCGCTTGGTGGTAGCACTTTTCGGCGGTCGCCATGTCCTTGGCCTTGACGGCCATGTCGCCCAGTTTCATTTTGATCAGCGGATCGAAGGGCGACAGTTTTTCAGCGGCGGCGATGCGCTGGTGGGCGTCGTCGGGGTTGGTGGCTTCGGTCACGATGCCGTACAGGAACCAGGCGAACGGTTCGATGTAGGGCAGCTTTGAATCGGTGGCGGCGGCGAAGTGCTTGATGGCGTCGGCGGTGTCATCCTTTTTCATCGCGATGATGCCGTAGAGCATTTCGCGGCGCGAGGCGGTCAGGTCGTCTTTCACGTCGTTGCCGAGCTCGGTGGAGGCGTCGTCCACTTTGTCCTGCGCGATCAGAATTTCGGCGGCAGCCAGGCCTTTGTAGGAGCGGTTCAGGAAATCTTCAGTGGTCACCGGCGCCGCCTGCACGGTGGCCGCGGCGTCGGTGAAGTCGCCCATCCGGGCCTGCGCCATGCCCAGCCCGATGCGGGCGATGGGATCGGTGTTGGTCAGATCGTTCTTGATGAGCGTTTCGTAGGTGGCTTTGGCTTCGGCCAGTTGCAGGGTTTTAAGCTGCGCGTAGGCCAGCATCCGCAGCACGCTGGGGTTGTTGGGCGCCAGCGTGTTGGCCTGTTCGAGCGCCTTGCGGGCGCCTTCGAACTGATTCACCTGCATGCGCAGAAAGCCGAGGATTTCGAGGCTGAGCAGGTCGGTTTGTTTGGCGAGGGATTTCTCGGCCAGGTCGGCGTAGAACGCCACCTTGTCCGGGGGCAGCGTTGACCAGAGGGCGGGATCGACGATGACTGCCAGCAGACCTTTGGCGGAGTCCGGCCCGTTGCCCATGCCGCCCTGCTGGAGCAGTTGCATCACCGGGTCGGTGAGCACGTTGGGGAAGCGGTTCAGCGCTTCGCGGCAGACTTCGCCCAGGTCGAGCGGATTGTTGCGGGCGGCGGCCACTTCCTTCTGGAATTCGCTGGCGACATTCACCGCGGGGGTGAGTACCTGGACCTCGCTTTGCGGGAAGGTTTCCACCATCGGTTGGGCATTGCGGTTGCCGTCGGTTTCGCGGATGCGGAAGGTGATGGTGTCGGTGGTATTGTTGACCACGTCGCCGCGGTAGGTGGCGCCGGAGTGCAGCGTCAGGGTGGCCCACTCGCTGCCGGGCGGCACTTGGAGTTTGCCGGCGTCGGGCATGAGTTCCGGCGGCTGCGGCGCCGGCGGCAGGAACGGCATCACGAAATAGTTGATGGGCTCGTGTTCCAGATCGGGAATTTTCAGGCCGATCGGCTGGTACGGCGCGTGGACTTTGACTTTCCGGACGGCGAAGGCGTTGGCGCCCTGCGGCTGGGCGATCTGTTCCGGATCGAGCGGGTTCTTGGACAGCAGCGGTTCGGGCTGCGGGCCCAGGTCGACAGACAGCGCGCTGCCGTCTCCCAGGTAGCCCGGGTTCACCGGCAGCGGCGCCTTGTTCTGCGTCAGCGGCACGTAGACCGCCAGGATCAGTGCCAGGAGGCCCAACACGGGCATCAGCTTGGGCAGATGTTGCTTCACGTCCATCCTACTCCAGTGCAACCGCCTGAGGCGACTTTTCCAGCTACTTCAGAATCGACTGATTGGGCGTCGCCAGGACGCTTTTCAGATCGTTCCCTTGCAGCGGAAAAATCGCCGAAACCGCGATCTGGCCATCGAGCGTTCCGAAGGTCTTGTCGTTCGAGGTGACCGAGGCCGCGTTCAGATACACCATGGTCAACGCCGTCGGATCTTTGGTCGGCGCTTGAATCTGCGCCAGGAAATGCAGGATGTCAGCCTCCCGCCCGCGGAATTTCATGGTCATCACCACGCGCACCAGCCGCACCGGAGCACCGCCGGCCGCGCCGGCTGTCGCGCCGCCGGGAGCCGCCGCTGCGGTGTCCATGCCCAGCGTCGGGCGGCGGCCGCTGCGGTCCATCCCCAGACCCACGCCGCCGCTGTCGGCGCCCGGGAGCACCTCCTGCGCGGCCATCTGTTCAATGGAACTGATTTCCACCAGGTTGCTGTCGCCGGCCGCGCGCACCAGCCGGTCGACCACCGCCAGATGCCGCAGCTTGATCGCAACCGGATATTTGTTTTCCGGGTCGATCCGATCGAAGCCGAGCAGTTTGGTGTCGGTGATCAGGCCCTTGGTTTGGGGGTTGCGTTTGAGCTGGTCCACGAGGTTGAAAAAGTAGGTCGAAGCGTTCACGCCCGAGGGCACGTGCTGGTAGGCCAGCGGCACGTTGAACAGTTGGTTGACGTCGTCAAAGGCCTGGGTTTTGCGGTTTTCGATTTCGGTGTCCACCTGCGGCAGGGGCTTGGCCGTGGCGCTGTCGTGCACCCAGTCTTTGCGGATCTGCTGGTCCACGTGCTGCGCCGCGGCGCGGTGTTCGGCCGCGGCTTTGTAGGCGCCGCGGTCGTGAAACAGGTAGCCGCCCAGGAACAGCGCCGCCAGCACGCCGGTCAGAATCCAGGCGTTTTTTTCGCTCAACTGCATGCGCGTTCCTTCCCTGCCGCCGGACGGCGCCCGACGTTGAAGCTGCGGTCCTCAACCTGTGCGCCAGCGTGCATGGCGTGTTCGCCGAGCCCGCCGAGCCCGCCGAGC
>JBOHNC010000245.1:0-2279 GCA_050730415.1 Planctomycetota bacterium | reverse complement strand
GCGGTGCAGCGCGGCCAGCAGGGCGTCGGGATCGGGGCGGGACGGTTCGGGCACAAACGGGGTTATCGTTTCATTGGGCGCGTTTGGCAACCCGGCTCAGCCGTAACGATGCAGTTGAAAAAGTGCCACCGTTGGGGAACTGACTGTTGGTGAATGAAACCTAAACAATCGAAGGGCGGAAGCCCGGTTCACCAAACGGTGGCCCCGCAGATCAAATTCCAAAGCGGCGGCCAGTCTATCCAAATCGGGTTTACCGACCAGCAGCTCAGTCCGCACGCCGGGACGGCGACGTTCTGGTCGTTCCTGCACCAAAGCGGTTGGGGAGAGCTGGTGGCGCGCTGCTTGCCGCATCCGGCGCCGGCCTCGAACAACGCGTTGTCGCCGCTGAGCAAGGTGTTCAGTTTTGTGCAGGGTCTGCTCTGCGGGGCGAAGAAGCTGACGCACGTCGCTTACCTGCGGCGGGATCCGATGCTGCCGAGTTTGCTCGGCATCAAGCGCGTGCCGAGCCAGTCGACCTTGACGCGCTTCTTCCAGGGTTTCACCAGTGCCGGGCAAAACCTCGCGTGCTTCCGTCCGCTCTTTGCCTGGGCGATGCGGCAACTTCCGGGCAAACCGGAGGGCTACGCGCTCGACCTGGATTCGACGCGTCTGCTCCATGAGGACGGGCATCAGGACGGGGTCGCCGTCGGTTACACCCGGCTGGGCACCAAGCCCTGCCTGCACCCGCTGCTCGCCACCTTCAGTGAAGTGCGGCTGGTCGCCGGATTTTGGCTGCGGGCCGGCAACAGCGGTTGCGCCAACAACGTCGAGGCGTTCTTCCTGGACCTGTGGAGCAATCTGCCGTCGCACCTGCGGGTGCGCGTGGTCCGGGCGGACTCGGGCTTCCACGTCGCTGAGCTGCTGCGCCTGTGGGAAACGCTGAAGGTGCGCTTCATCGTGGTGGCGCGGCTGACCCGGCCGGTGCAAAGCTTGCTGCGCGGGGAGACCCGCTGGCTGGCCACCGGGATCGACGGCACCGAAGTGGCCGAACTGGAGCACCGGGAAGCCGACGCGCCCGCCACGGCGCGCTTCATCGCGATCCGCCACCGGATCAAAGAGAAGAGCGGCCGCGCCGGCGGCAAGCTGCTGATCGACTGTCCGGGCTACCTCTATCAGGTGTTGGTCACGAACCTGCCGCGCACGGTGCCGCCCCTCGCCGTCTGGCGTGACTACAACGGCCGGGCCGCTTGCGAGAACGTGATCAAGGAACTCGACGCGGGCTACGGGCTGCCCCAACTCGTCTGCCATGACTTTTGGGCCACGGAAGCGGCGTTGAGCTTCGGGGTGCTCGCGCACAACCTCATCGTGCTCTTCGAGCGCAAACTCGGCTGGCTGGAAGCCGCCACCCTCGGCAGCCTGCGCTACTGGATGTTCGTTACGGCCGGCGTCATCAGCAAACCGCAGGGCCAAACCACGATCAAACTCGCCGTGCCCCCGTCCGAACGTCTCTGGTGGCGAAAGCTTTGGGATAAGCTGCTCTCGCCCTATCCCAACTGCGATGCAGTCGGAACCAGACCCTCGGCCGCGTAACCGGCCCATCCCGAAAACAGCCTCAAAATCGCATTCCAACTGCATCGATACGGCTCAGGGCTTGGGCAGGGAGAGCCGCGGCGGAGGCGGCGCGCTCCGCCAGCGGGGACGCATCAGCCAGCCCGCGAGGCCGGCCGCGGCCAGCAAAGCGAGCAGCCAGGCAAAGCGGCGCAGGCGGGGTCGGTTCATGGCGCATCTCCGGGCGGGGTCGGCTGGGCGCGCGGTTCAGCCGGCGGGTGCAAGCCGGTCGAGGGCGAGGTTGAGCCGGAGGACGTTCACTCCGGATTCGCCGAGAACCCCGAGGCCGCGCCCTTCGGTGTATTTTTCGACCAGCGCGCGCACGGTCGCCAGCGGCAATCCGCGGATGCGCGCGACGCGCGGCGCCTGCAAGGCGGCGTTGGCCGGACTGATCTCGGGATCGAGACCGCTGGCGGAACAAGTGACGGCGTCGGCGGGGACGGGCGCACCCGCGGCCAGGCCGTTCGCGGCGCGGTAGGCGGCGACGGCGGCCCGGATGTTATCCGCGAGTTTCCGGCTGGTCGGGCCGAGGTTGGTGCCGCCGGAGTTCGTCGCGTCGTAACCCGTGCCGGCGGCCGAGGGGCGCGGTTGGAAATAGCGCGCGGCGGTGAAACTCTGCGCGAGCAGCGCGGAACCGCGCACAACGCCGGCGCGGTCCGTGATCAGGCTGCCGTTGGCCTGCGCGGGAAAAA
>JBOHNC010000244.1:0-29365 GCA_050730415.1 Planctomycetota bacterium | reverse complement strand
ACGAAGGGCCGAAGGGCGGCCCCGGGATGCCCGAGATGCTGACGCCGACCTCCGCGATCATGGGCGCGGGGCTGGGCAAGGAGGTGGCGCTGATCACCGACGGCCGCTTCAGCGGCGGCTCGCACGGTTTCATCGTCGGGCACGTCACGCCCGAAGCGCAGGATGGCGGCGCGATTGCGCTGGTGAAAAACGGCGACACGATCGTGATCGACGCGGGAAAAAATCTGCTGGAAGTCAAACTGAGCGCCGCCGAACTGGCCAAGCGCCGCAAGGCTTGGAAGATGCCGGCGTACAAGGCGACCAGCGGTGTGCTGTACAAATACATTCGTTCGGTGCAGTCGGCCAGCGAAGGCTGCGTGACCGACGCCTGAGCAATCCCGGAAATGAACGAAGGAAAAAGCAGATTCAACCGTCTTGATTCATGGGATTTGGATAAAAACATCCAAATAACCTATTTCCAAACTCACCATTAGGCGTTACTATCTGACTCCAGAGGAGCAGGAGCGTAGAACGTACCGCGGATTCAGTTCCGCCCGATCGGGTACCCTGGCGCTTTTTCCGATGTGTACGCTCCATGGCCGCGAATCCAACAGCCTGCTGATACTCAAGGCGCGGCCCGCCTTCTGCCGTATTGTTCGAATTGAGCCTCGTGGCGCATGGCTGCGCTCGTGTGTTTTTCGACCTGTACGGAGGGGTTTTAGATGAGCTTCGCGCGCATCGGTCGATTCTTCGTTCGTCACAAGTTCCTGACCACGGCGCTCCTGGCCATACTCGTCGTCATCCTGTTTAACTTCCCGCCCACCGCCGTCCACGGCGCCGGCCCGACCGCCGCAGCCGCTCAACCGGCCGCCGCTGATGCCGGCCCGCCCTTCCGCTATTTCTCCTTTCTCGCGCCGATCAATCCCAAGACCGGCCTGAACGACTACGGCTTCTCCCACCCCGAACAGATCGCCCTGATTGTCACCCTGATCACTGCCGTTGTCGGCCTGCTGTACGCCGGCCTGCTGGTGCTGCAAATCCGCGGCGCCGATCTCGGCACCCAGAAGATGCAGGACATTGCCGCGGCGGTGCGCGAAGGCGCCAACGCCTATTTGAAACGCCAAATGACCGTCGTGGCCGGCCTGATCGTGCTCTTGGTGGTGATCCTGTACTTTACCAAGGCGATGCAATCGGGCTACGACAATCCCTACGCCTTCGGTCGCGCTGGCGCATTCCTGGTGGGCGCCGTGTTTTCGGCCACCGTCGGCCTGGTCGGGATGCGACTGGCCACCACCGGCAACCTGCGCGTGGCGGCGGCCGCGACGGTTGGCTTCGGCCGCTCGTTGATGCTCGGCTACCGAACCGGCATGATCACCGGGATGCTCACCAACGGCCTGGGGCTGCTCGGCAGCACCTTCATCTTCATGATGTACGGCCAACAGGCCTATGAAGCGCTGCTGGGCTTCGGCTTCGGCGGCACGCTGCTGGCGCTGTTCATGCGCGTCGGCGGCGGGATTTACACCAAGGCCGCCGATGTCGGCGCCGACCTCGTCGGCAAAGGCGTAAAAGACATCCCCGAAGACGACCCGCGCAATGCCGCCACCATCGCCGACAACGTGGGCGACAATGTCGGCGATTGCGCCGGCATGGCCGCCGTCATCTTCGAATCCTACGAAGTCACCATCGTCGCGGCAATGATCCTGGGCTGGAACGCCTTCGGCCACAAAGGCGTGGTGTTCCCGCTGCTGGTGCGCGCCATCGGCGTGCTCGCGTCGATCATTTCCACCTACCTCGTCCGCGCCGGCGACAAAGGCGGCGTGGCCAAGGCGATGAAATCGATCAACGCCAGCTTCATGGTTGGATCGATGATTGCGGTCATCGGGTTCATCGTGCTGGGCTTCTATTACCTGCACTTCAGCGCCGATCCCTACCGGCCCTGGATCGGCGCCAACACCGACTCCTGGATCAGTTGGGGCGTCGCAGGGCTGGATATGCGGCCCGCGTACACCTGTCTGGTCGGCGTGCTGTTGTGCCTGGCCTTGAACAAGACCACCGAATACTTCACCGGCACCGAGTTCTCCCCGGTGCGCGGCATGGTGAAGACCTGCACCACCGGCCACGCCACCAACATCATCGACGGCTTCGCCTTGGGCTACGAATCGGCCGTCGTCACGGCGCTGGTGCTGTGCGCCTCAATCTTCGCCTCGGCCCTGATTTATGGCGGAACCAATCCCTACTGCGTGGCCTATGGCGTTGCGATGTGCGGCATCGGCATGCTGACGCTCAGCGGCAACACCATTTCAATGGACGTCTTCGGCCCCGTCGCCGACAACGCCAACGGCATCGGCGAAATGGGCTACGACAAGGAAGCGATGGGCGAAGAAAAGTACAAGGAATCGCGCCAGATTCTGGCCGATCTGGATGCCGTCGGCAACACCACCAAAGCGGTGACCAAGGGCGTGGCGATCGGATCGGCGGTCATCGCCGCCGTTTCGCTGTTTGCTTCCTTCATCGCCGTGATGGGCTCGGGCGGCGGCTCCGAACAGACCGCGCTGCCGGAAAAGATTTTCAACGGCGTCGCCGGGCTGCTGACGATTTCCAGCCCCAAACTGCTGGTGGGCATGATCATCGGCGGGTCGGTCCCGCTGCTGTTTTCCTCGATGACCATCCGGGCGGTCGGCCGTGCGGCCTACCTGATCGTCAACGAATGCCGACTCCAGTTCCGCCGGCCTGGCGTGATGGAAGGCACCACCAAGCCCGAATACGGGCGCGTCGTCAACATCTGCACCGAATCGGCGCAAAAGGAACTGGTCGGCCCGGCGATTTTGGCGGTCATGAGCCCCGTGCTGGTCGGCTTCGTGTTTGGACCGGTTGTACTGGCCGGGTTCCTCGGCGGCGCCATCGTGGTCGGGCAACTGCTCGCCTCCTTCATGTGCAACGCCGGCGGCGCCTGGGACAACGCCAAAAAGATGGTCGAAGACGAACCGCGCGATCTCGTGCGCAACACCGGCAAGGGCTCCGAAAAACACAAGGCCTCAGTCACCGGCGACACTGTCGGCGACCCGCTCAAGGACACCGCCGGCCCGGCGATCAACCCGCTGCTCAAGGTCATGAACATGGTCGCGATACTGACCGTGCCACTGTTGATGGTCTACGACGGGCCGATGATGTCCGGCATCCGCAGCGTCATCGACGGTTACAACGCCGATCCCAAAAACGCCGGATTGCACTATCAGATTGCCGCCGGCGCGCTGCAAGCCAAGGGCCTCGATACCTTCTATTACGTGACCGTCGCGGTGGCGTTTCTGTCGCTGGTGTGGGCCTATTGGCAGTCCAAACGCGAAAGCCAGACCGCCCAGGCGGCCGAAGCAGCCCTGAACGAAGCGGCCGACCGTCAACAGGTCTGAACGATCCGATCACCGCCCTGCCTGCGAATCCATTTTTGGCTCGACATGCACCGCCACGTCGATGATGCGCAACGGGCCGGCGAGCAACGCGTTCTTGACATCGTGCGCAATGCTGTGGCCCTGCGTGACGCTCAGATTGCCGTCCACTTCGATGTGGATTTCGCCCAGCCACCCAAGGCCCGTTTTGCGCAGCAGGACTTTTTCCACCCGCTGCACCTGCGGCACCGCCTCCACCGCCTGCCGGACCTCCTCGATTACCGCCTGGTCGGGGGCGACATCCAGCACATCCACATAGCCGCGCCGCAGCAGGCGCGCTCCGTTGATGGCGATGATGACGCAGGCACACAGCGCGGCCCAATCGTCGGCGACGGCGTAGCGCTGGCCACCAATCAACGCGACCGAGATGCCCACGAACGCGGCCAGCGAGGTCAGCGCATCGGAGCGCTGATGCCAGGCATCGGATTCCACCACCGCACTGCCGGCAGATCGACCCACCCGGCGCAGATAATGGAACATCCCCTCCTTCACCACCACCACGACCACCAGCACGATCAGGGTGTAAGGCGCGGGGGTGCGAGTGGGGGTGGCCTCGACCAGCCCCAGCACGCTTTCAATCGCCATGACCACGGCCGCAATGAGTAACGACATGCCGACCACCAGCGTGCCCAGCGGTTCGACCTTGCCGTAGCCGTAAGGATGGCGAGCGGTCGGTGCGCTGGTGGCCATCCGCAGCGAACCGATCACGACCAGCGAAGTAAACACATCCAGCACCGATTCGACGCCATCGGCCGTCAACGCATAGCTGTGGCCGAACACACCGCCGATGATTTTCAGGCCGCCCAGCAGAGCGCTCAGCATGATCCCGCGCGCGACGGCGCGCTGGCCTTTGAACGATTCCGCGCGCACCGGGTGGAAGGTTTCGCTCGCCAACGCCGCCGGCACCGGGTTGATGGACGAATCCGGCGGCGGCGCATTGCGCCGCGAAGAAGCGCGGGCCGCCCCGACCGGAACCGGCGGTGGCTTCGGAGCACTGGACTCGCCGGAACCGCTCATCTAAAACTCCCGCCGCCATCCCGCTGACGGATCTCAATTGAACCGGACCGACGGTCCTGGCGAGGACGGGATCTGCCGCCCCGGAGCACTCACCCCGAGCCTTTCATGCGCGCCAACTCTAAATTTGAGTTCTATAAGAATAGGCGGCCCGGCCAGAATTGCCACGTCCAACCGCCAAACGATCCGCCACCCCGCATTTTGGCGTGATCGGTGCGCTGCGGCGCAAAGTTTCGGTACCGCTCCAGAGTTCCCCGCTCCAGTTCACCTCTTTCCATATTCTTTTTTTGTGTCTTCTGTGCCTTTTTGTGGCCAATCTTCTTTTCATTTTCCCTATGTGATCTTTGTGCGCTTTGTGGCTAAATCTCTTCTCTTCATTCCACCGTCACCGACTTCGCCAGATTCCGCGGCTTGTCCACCTCGCACCCGCGCATCACTGCGATTTCGTAGGCCAGAAGTTGCAGCGGCACGATCGAAACGATTGGCATCAAATATTCCGGCACGGCGGGGACCTTCAGCACATGCTCGCTCAGGTGGCTGACATCCGGCGCGTCGTCAGTCGTGAGCACGATTACCGGGCCTTTGCGCGCGCGGACTTCCTGCACGTTGGAACTCATCCGTTCGAAGCTGGCGTCGTTGGGCATGACCGCCACCGTGGGGGTGTGGATGTCGATCAGCGCGATCGGGCCATGCTTGAATTCGCCGGCGGGATAGCTGGTGGCGTGAATGTAGCTGATTTCCTTCAGCTTGAGCGCCGCCTCCATCGCCGTCGGCACGTTGTAGCCGCGGCCCAGGAAAATAAACGTGTTGCTGGCGGCAAACCGGTCGGCGACCCGTTCGATGGCGCTGCGGCGGCCGAGAACGGTTTCCAGCATCGCCGGGAGCGTGTGCAGTTCGTCGATCATCCGGCGGAATGTCGTTTCATCGATGCGGCGCTTCAGGCGCGCCAGGTGCAGCGCGAGCAAAAACAGATTCACCAGTTGCGCCGTATAGGCTTTGGTACTGGCCACGCCGATTTCGGTGCCGGCCAGGAGCTTGATGACGTAGTCGCTTTCGCGCGCGATGGTCGACTGCGGCACGTTGACGAAAGACAGCGTCTTCAGGAAGGCGGCGCGCGCCTTGCGCAGCCCTTCCAGCGTGTCGGCGGTTTCACCCGACTGCGAAATGGTGATGCACAGCGTGTCGCCGGCCAGGATCGGGTTGCGGTAGCGGAACTCGGAGGCCGTATCGACTTCGGTCTGGATGCCGGCCAGTTCCTCGAACCATTTTTTCGCCACCAGCCCGGCATGCCAACTGGTGCCGCAAGCGGTCAGCACGATGCGGCCGACGGCGCCGAGCCGCGCTTTGTCTTCCAGCGCCGCCGTGCCGAACTGGATGTCGGCCGGCTCGGCCGCCGACCCCAGCGGGCAGCGCGCTTGCAGAATGCCGCGCAGGACCTGCGGCTGTTCGTAGATTTCCTTGAGCATGAAATGGGGGAAGTCGCCGCGTTCGAGGTGGGCCGGGTCGAGGTCAATATGCTGAGTCGGGCGACGGCGGCTGCCGCCGATCAGGTCGGTGATGACATGGCTCTCGGGCGTGATGGCGACGACATCGCCGTCTTCGAGGTAAATCACGTCGCGGGTCTGGGTGACCATGGCGGCGACGTCGCTGGCGATCAGGTGCTCGCCTTCCCCCACCCCGACCACCAGCGGGCTGCCCTTGCGCGCGGCGACGATCACCCCCGGATGGTCGGCATGCACGACGGCCAGCGCGTAGGTGCCTTTGACCTGCGCCAGTGCGCGGCGAACGGCCGCCGCCAGGTCGGCCCCAGGATCGGCGCGGTAGCAGCGCGAAATCAAGTGCGGCAGGACTTCAGTGTCGGTTTCGGACCGGAACAGGATGCCTTCGGCTTCGAGTTCCCGGCGCAGGTCCAGGTAGTTGCTGATGATGCCGTTGTGAACGACGGCCAGACTGCCGGTGGCATCGGTGTGCGGGTGCGCGTTGCGTTCGGAAGGTTCCCCGTGCGTGGCCCAACGCGTGTGGCCGATGCCGGTGGTGCCGTTGCACTCGCGGCCGTGGAGTTTCTCGTCCAGCGCGGCGAGCTTCCCGCGCGCTTTCGTAACCTGTACTTCGCCGTCTTCGATGACGGCAATGCCGGAGGAATCGTAGCCGCGGTACTCCAGCCGACGCAGGCCGACGATCAGGATGTTGTCCGCGAATTTTTCACCAACGTAGCCCACGATGCCGCACATACTGAATCCTCACGCCGGAAAGCGAAGCGGAGTTGCTCCGTCCTTGTATATATCGGCTGAAAGCTGGATTCAAAGCGAAAAATCTGTATTTATTTTAATTTCGTCATATTGTTCATGGCGAATCGAGATGTTTTTTGTAATGCTTTATTTTTGATACTGTTATGTATCTATTCAATGAATTTTCAGCACAACTATTCACCTTTTTTACCCATTTATGACGCCAATTTCAAGCGATTATTTTTACTTCATTATTTTTTATTACTTTTAGAAATCGAAGTCAGCACCCTTCTGGGCACCTTTATTTGCGCTTGCCCGCCTTTCGGCTGAATTGATGGTGACCGGATCGACTGCCATGTGTACCAATAGCAGGCCAAAGGGCCTCCAACGGACAACGCATGATGAATCGAGAACGCATCGTTTCGGGATGATGATCAGGGCCGGGCGGTGACGGTGCCGAGCGATCTTGAAGTGCCGCCAAATGGATCCGCCGGCCTTGGGCAGGTCGGGACTGATGGGTGGGGAGGGCAAGCCAATGGTGTCGTGCACATCGAGTCCGATCAATCCGAGGGGCTGTTCCACCGCTGCGGGCCGACACCGCGGCTTGCGCGCAAACCGCTGGAGCGTGGTGCTGCTGCTGAGTCTCCTCGCGACCGGCTGCGCGCTGCACGCAGCGGATGCGTCGGCCCTCGCGCAGGCGGCGACGCCCCCGGAGCCGCTCACCGATATCCACCTGGCCAACGACCGCACCATCGATTGCACCTCCGACGCGGCGATTCTGAAAGGCCTCCTGAAAGACGGCATGACCCCGCAGCAGGAAGCCATCACCCTCTGGCGCTTCACCATCCAGCGCAACATGCACAAAGAAATGAGCCGCATGTCGGACAACCAGAACATGGCCGAACTGATGACCAAGACCGGCTACGGCATCTGCGGCAACTGGGGCCCGCATGTGGCGCAACTGGCCGCCGACGCCGGCCTGACCGCCTCCAGCGTCTACCTGAACGGCCACGTCGTCGCCGCAGTGAACTACTGGGGCGACTGGCACATGATCGACACCGACATGTGGGCGATGTACGCCAAGGCCAATGGCGTCCTGGGCTCGCCGCATGACATCAAATCGCTTAAAAACCCGGATGGTTCCTGGGAACTGCGCATGAGCCCCCCGATCAAATCCTTTCCCTGGTACCAGGGCTCGGACACGCTGAAAGGCATGTGCGAATGCTACGCGCAGGCCAGCGTCAACCAGCCGTTCGGGAAACTCAAGCCGCGCTGGACCTACAACCTGTCGCTGCGCCCCGGCGAAGCCATCACCTTCTCCTGGTACCCCGACCCGGATGTTGGTTCGTTGAGCCTCGACCACCTGCCCAACGAAGACTGCGGCCGGAAGCTGCATTACAAATCCCTGCGTGACTACCTGGAAAGCGACTACGACTACTACCAGCGCAAAGACCACGCCAAGGCCAAATGGAGCTGGGGTGCGCGCCGCGGCGGCCTGCGCCCGAATCCGCTCCAGGACTGGCCCGGCGTGGAGGGCACCGGCCGCGTGACCTTTGACCTGGGGCGCTCCGGGGGAGAATTCGCCCTGAGCCAAATGTCCGCGCAGGACAACCTCACGTTCAAGAACGGTAAATTGGCGCTGGCCGATGGAACCAAGGCCGGCAGCTTCACCCTTGATTTCGCCGATCCCTATTGCTACGCCGACGGGTGGATCGTCAAAGCCGGCCTGCCGGCGAAGGGACTGAACATCGACTGCATCGTCGACGGCAAATCCGAACCGGTGTACGCCGACGGCGCGGCGGCCGGCAAAGCTGCCGACGACGGCCCACGCATCCGCCTGTTCGACCTCGTGCGCGGCGTCAGCGCCTTCCAATTGAAGTTTACGCTCGCCCCCGGCAGCGATCCGATCGCGCCGCCGACGGCCATCGGCGCCTTCGTGCTCTGCTACAACGCGCTGCCGGGGCTGGTGAAGGGCAAAAACCAGATTCAACTAGCCGGCGGAAAGCAGGCCGGCTCGCTGGGATTCCAGTGCATTGCCACTTACGTTTACGATCAAGTCAACGACAAGCACGAGCTAGAACACACGGAAACGAGGGTGGCATTCCCCGATGACGGCTCGGCGATGACCGTGGACACCGGCGACAAGCATTGGCCGCTGATGCGCGAAATCCGGCTTGACTGCACACGGGCGTTGGCGACCTCCGCCGTTCAGGCACCGGTGACAGACACCCTTCGGCAGGTTGACCTCAAGGACGCATCCTACGAACTCGACTGGGCCGCCGTCCAGCCCTGGAACTGGGCCTACTGGGGCGTGAACTTCTGGAACGACTTCGAACGCGGCGACCGCCAGGGCTGGATGGGCCAGCTCTCCACCGAAAATACCTACAACGGTTCCGACTTCTGCCTGAAGGACAACCTCATGACCGCCGACGGCCACCGGCAGCTCAAGTTCATCCGCTTCGGCGCCTTCCTCAACCATCACACCCATTTCAAGTGCATGGTCTTCGTCAAGAACGTGAAATCCATCGAGTGCTACACGCGCGACCAGAACAACGGCAACTACTACACCACCACCTTTACCGACTTGAAGGACGGCCAGTGGCAGCCCATCGAAGTCACCTTCACCGGGCTGAAGACCGGCAAGGACAATTCGACCATCCAGGAAAATGACTTTCTCGACAACGTCTACCTGCACGCCACGCCCGCCGACGGCAAGACCGACGCCGACGTGGAGTACCGCCTCGATAACACCATCTGCTACGACGGCGACCTGAAGTTCGACCCCTTCACCGATCCCGACGCGCCGCAAAAAGCGGCCCAGGACGATCCCGTCTGGACCTGCAAAGGTCCGCAGCAACAGACCCAGGCGAACTGAACCTTCCCACCACTCCTGCGAAGGTTGCAACCCCTGGCAGCGCCGACATCCTGTCGGCTTCTCTTCTTTGCGCCAACGGCGCAAGAATGGATAGCGAAGGGTTGGCCGCAGGACTACCCTGGTACAGGATTCCGTGTCATCTTTCTTCCGCGCGACCCAAAGCCTTCACTGCGCCGCCGCCGATCCAACGCGCGGAACCGCACCCGCCAAAGAGATGGCGAATGTACAGATCTGAAGATCGATATCGCTCTCAGGTAGGCGCAACCGCGCTCAGAATTCATCGACCTTGTAAAAATAATGCGGCCGCTGCGGAAACAGAGCGTTCAGGAGCTCAACCCCTTCCACGCTGCCGGTCAGCACACCCAGCGCATACAGCGTTTCCGGCCGGTGGTAGCCGAAGTACAACTGCGCCAGCGCCCACTGCGGCAGCTTCACCCATGGTGCGGTTTCCGGCGGCGCGATGACCTCCAGCCGGCCGTCGCCCCAGCGCACGCCGATCTGATCGAGGTTCGTCTTGATCGCCAGGCTGCCGGCCGGAACCCCGGTCATCCGCGAAGCCAGTTCCTGCGCGACGCTCACGAAGGCCACCGGCAGATCGATCAGACGCACCATGGCCGCGGCGTCGGGGCGGAAAGTTTCGCTGCGCTCCACCCCCACCACCTTGCAGAACTCCATCAGCCGGCTGTCGGGCGGAAGTTCAAAACGGATTTTTTCCAGCCGTTGCGCGAGCGCATGCTCGGCCGCGTGCTGGATCAGGTCGGCGTAGAACTCGGCCGACCGGCAGCCGATCTCCAACACCGTCGTGGTGAGATGCCGGTCGTCATAGGCGATGTACGCCTGGACTTTTTTCTGCACATCCAGCCCCACGTACACCACCGCTTTGTTGCCCCAGCCCAGCCCGTGCCGCCAGGCCATCCAGGTTTTGGCCTCGCGTGCGACCACGCCGGTGCGGTTCAGATTCTGCCGCTGGTACAGCGCCAGCACGGAGGCGAGGTAGTCCTCGCAGTAGGGCGACCACTTCAGCCCGCTGACGCGCGCCGGCAGCCGCTCGGCGTCGCGCAAATGGAGCGACCAACTGGTATCGGGAAAGGCCGGCGCGAAACCAAATTTGGGGTAGAAGCTGGGCACGCCGAACAGCATCGAAACCCCGTAGCCGTTCTGACGCATCCAGCGCAGGGTGTTGATGAGTACCCGGCGGGAATAGCCCTTGAAACGATGGTCGGCGTGGGTGCCAACGCCGGCGACCCCGCCCATGCGCACGGTCTTTTGGCCGATCTGCTGGTGGTAGTGCTGGACCCAGGCCCAACTGACGTCCTGGTCGCCGACGCGGAGGTAAATGCCGGCGGCTTGCGGGTTTTGCTGGCGGACTTCGATGTCGCGGTCGAGCGGCAAATCCAGGTTTTCGGGTTCGCTGAAGGGCGCCACGCGCTGGCGGCGCAGCTCATGGATGCGCGACTCGGAGTCGACCGCCATGATGCGCGGCAGCGCGCGCGTGATCCGCGATTTGGTGGGCATGCGGTCAGACTCCTTCGGCAGAACGCAGGCGACGGACTGGTGAAGCAAAGCTGTACCACCATTGTAGCCAGCCGGCGCGGATCAATCGCCTACTTTTTGCGGTGCGCCTTTTTCCAGCGCGCCTTCATGCGGCGCATTTCGGCGTTGAGCGGCACCTGGCGGGAGGTGGTTTGGTTGGCCTTGTCGAAGCGCCAGCCGCGCGAGTCCCGTTCGACCGGCAGCCGTTGGGCCACCGGTGGGACCGCTTTCGCCGCGGCCGGTTTCTCGGCGTACCAGTAGGCCACCGAACTCATTTCGTTGCACAGATGATTGCCGTGGCCGTGTTCGATGGTGACCTTGATGCTCTTTTGGAACCGCACCGGATTTTCGATGTGGTGGACGTAGCTGGTCTGGTAGCCGCCGGTGTGTTTCTCGAAAATCGAAGTGCCGTTGCGCAGAAAGGCGTTGGGCTGCATACCCCAAGCTTGGTTGAGGTAGTCTTCGGAGCCGGTGCCGTGCAGATCGGGCGGCCACTTGTAGCCGTCGACCCAGATCATGTCGTCGCCTTCGCCCCACCAGGTGCCGTGGAAATTGGTGACGCTCAGGTTGCAACCCAGGTAGTGCCCGCGGCCGGTGGTTTCCAGCAGCACGTAATTGTTGTCCCACGCCAACCGTTCCTTGTTGGCGATGTCGGCGTCCGGCGTGTTGACGCGGATTTCAGGCCCCCAGCCACCGAACGGATTTTCGCGCCGGAATTCGGCGTGAAAGTAACCCGTATCGGGCGGCAACGCCGCGCCCGGCCAAGTTTCGTAGTCGATGTAGAAATATTGAAGGTGCGGTTCGCGCGACTCGTTGACCAGTTCGATTTTCGCGCGCTTGGCGAATGGCATCGGCGCGTAGCAATTAAGCGCGCAGCCGGTGTTGAAGCGATTGTTCTCGTAAGTCGAAGCGGTGAACAGTAACGACTGGTAGGAGTTGACGATGTTATGGCCGAGCCCGAAAAAATCGCCCAGCGGGCAGAGGACGCTCGGTTTTTTCGCGTCGTCCCAGGTGATCTTCAGCAGACACTCGCGGTAGTTCCGGTTCTGCGTCATCCAGATGTGCGTGATCGCACCGGGGCCCTTGATGTCGGCCAGCACCACGCTGCGGCCGGCCGGAATCAGCCACCGGTCGTCGTTGCGGCCGGAGGTATCCCACGAGGACGCACGACCGGATTTGCCGGCTTGCAGGTGCGTCAGGGTCTTCAGAAAGGAGTGCATGGCGAATCTCAGCGCGGGGGGCCATGCGCTATTGTACGGATTTTTCGGAATGCAGCGGATCAGCAGCGGCGAGCGACCGGCGCGGCGGCGGCGGGCAGACGGAAAGCGCGTGCGTGCCAACTCGCCGCGAAGGGACGTTCGAACTGACCGTCGCGGAGCGCGCCAACGCTGGCCAGGGTCAGGTCGAACACCGGCGTGGCCGGCGTGATAGCGCCCGAGCGCGCGATGTCCTTGAAGTCGGCGCGGTCCGCGCAGCGGATGCCCGCGTTTTCGCGCCAGAAAATGGTGGGTCCATCGAGCAGGTCCAGGCCAAGGCGGCGACCCAGCACCGCAACGGCGTCGCGCAGCCCGTCCATCGCACACCCGGCCAGCGGCGCACCAACGGATTCATCGGCGCCGACGAATAGAAACTGGCTCTCGCGCAGTTCGAAGCCGGCGTCCACCGGCGCGCCGTGGCTCTGCCACTGCCCCAGAAAAGCGGTCAGGCCGCCGCGGAGTTGCTCCTGCTCGGCCGGCGTGAAGGGTCGGGGCGCGGCGAAAACCCACAGCCGCGCGCGTTCGGGAAGGGCGGTGAAATCAACCATCGGCATGAACTGCGTTCCCCCGGAGATCCAACGGAGCTGGATCAGAATTCGATCGAGTCAGCCATGCTCATCAGGTTCTGGCTGGGCGTGACCGCCACCAGAATGAAAACCTTGCCGTCCTGCTGCCAGAACACGGCGCAGGGGTGCTTGCCGGTCGTGTCCCCGCACATGAAATAGGTGCGTTGGGTCGCGGTCGAACAGCAGCTTTCGTGTTCATGCATGGCGTGGAGGATTTCAGGGCTGGTTTTGAGCACCGTCAGGTTCCAGGTCAGGTGCCCGCTGCACACGAAACAGACCTTCAGCATGTCGTGATGGCAGACCGGCGCGGAGTCGAATTGCACCGTCAGCAGCCGTTCAATCGCCGGGCTGTGCGGGACTTCGGCCAACCCCATCCGGTGCACGATGCTGATGACCTGCGAATGGTCGGGCAGGCTGCCAGCCGGATGGAGGTCAAAGCTGTGGATGATCTGATCGATCACATTGTTGGGGTCGTGCGGAAACTCGGCTTTGCCCACCGTCGGCGCAACAGGCGTCGCCTTGGTCGGCAGGGAGGGATCGGCGAGGGCAAGATTGGACGGTGTTGGCGCCGGGGGCACGGTGAGATACCAGGCGAACCCGGCGGCGCACATGGCCACAGCGGCGATGCTCAGCGACAGCCGGCCGAAGCCGCGCTGAAAAGCCGACGCGCGATGCGGCAGCGGGGCGGAGGCGTGCGCGGGCGGGGCCGATTCGAAGGCGGACGCAGCAGGACTTTTGGCGGCGGTGGCGGTGGCGGTGGCAAATGCGGGAGCGGAAGCGGATTCATGCAGCGCAAGGCGGATGCGCTGTTTCAGATCGTGGGAGGCAGCTTCTTTTTTACAACAGCGCTGAACGCAGTCATCGAATGATTCTTCTTCCTTGCAACACGCGGCCAAGTTAGGGTGCTGCAGCAGCAGCCCTTCGATTTCGGCCCGTTCGCCGGCCGACAATCCGCCGTGGCGGAACTGCAACAGCTTCTCGCGGGAGAGCGGTTGCGCGGGAACGGAGGAATCCTCGATGGCCATGCCTGAACCCAGTCCCTTCACCGCGCGCCGCCAATCTTCTCACCCGGCCGCAGTCCAAACTGCGGCGCAATCGCCGGAAAAAATACACGCGCGCAAGCGACGAAGATTGTGCGCCACCTCAAGGGAATTGCCCTTGTGCGTCGCATTTCCCATCCACTCACCGCCCCGCTCCGTGAAATTCCTGGCGATTTGACCCCTGGCAGCAGGGAGCAATTCCAAAAATATTCCAGTTCGCGGAGCGCCGGTTCCCTATCCTACGCGCTGCCGCCGCTTCCGTCCAGAACATCCTACCTTCCCGCCGCTTCACCGTTAGAATGAGCGGCAACTTTTCCGCGCCATGCCTGTTGGTGTAGACAGCGATATGATCGATCTTCATCGCCATTTCGAAGGCAGCTTCCGACCTTCCACCGCAGTGCAGTTGGCGCGGCGCAACGGCGACCTGCCGGCTCGCGGCTCCCGCCGTACATCCGAGGCGAATTTCCGCATCGATCCGGCCGCGCCCCGCGATTTCACTCACTTCCTCTCCTTTTTCCTGCAACTGCGTAAACTCATCCGGTCGGTCGCCGATCTGGAGCGCCTGGTCGCCGAAGTCATCGCCGACGCCCATGCCGACGGCGTCACCCATCTGGACCTGCGCTTCTCGCCGCAATTTCTGGTCGCCGCCGATGCCGGGCCGGTCGAGGAACTCGCCACCGCCTTTCTCGACAGCGCCGACCGCGAGGCCGCCCGGCACAAGCTGGCCATCGGCTACATCGTGACCCTCACCCGCGACTACGGTCTGGATGGCAACCGCGGCAGCGTCGTCATGCTGAAGCGCCGCGAATTCGCCGCGCGCATCGCGGGCATCGACATCGCCGGCAATGAGGGCCGCTACCCGATCGCGCTGTTCAAGCCGGTCATCGACCGCGCGCTGAACGACGGGAAATTTCTGACTCTCCATGCCGGCGAGGCCGGCAGCGCCGCCAACGTGCGCGAGGCCATCGAATGGGGCGCCACGCGGATCGGTCACGGCATCCGCGTGGTGGATTCGCGCGCCGTGATGGCGCTCGCACGCAAATCTGGCGTGGTGTTCGAAGTCTGCCCGCAGTCGAACTTGCTGACCGGCGTGGTGAAATCGGTCGCGGATCACCCGCTGCCCCGGATGATCGCCGGCGGCCTGCGCGTGACGATCAACTCCGACGACCCCGGCCTGATGGGCACAACCCTCAGCTCCGAATTCGACTTCTGCCGGCGCGACCTGGGCCTCTCGCCGCCGCAGTTGGCCGCCTGCCGCGCCACCGCGCTGGAAACTTTTTGCGCCCACACCGGCGCGCAGCAGTCCGCCTCCGCGGCGGCCGACGCCGACACACACGGTAGCTCCCATCGAGCCGCGGACGGCAACAAGGACGGCACGCCCAAGCCCGGCCGCGCGCGCCGCTCCCGGCCGTCCACGCAGTCCACGCAGTCCACGCAGTCCACGCCGCCCTCACCCCAGCCCCCACACCCGCCGCGCGGCCGCCGCAGCGGTGGGAGACCTCGCGCGGCGCCATCTGGTGAGCACTCCCGGCGCGGCCCGCGCAATCGCCCCCGCGGGCCAAAACCCACCTGAGTCTCCTGCCCCCCTGGCCTGATTCCAACCAAATCCCCGCGACGCGCCGCGTGCTCCAAGCCTCCCGCCGCGTCGCTCACCAAGGAACACCCCGCATGCCTGCCGCTTCCAACCGCTCCACCGGCGGCGACCGCTCCCACCGGAATGTCCGGACTGCCCGACACCACGGCGCACCACGCGCTGCCACGCCCACCCCCGCGCCCTCGTCCACTCCCGCGCCGCGGCCGCTCCCACGCGATCTGGGCATCGTCATTGGCGACCTGCCCACCGGCCGGCACAACGCCATCACCGACGTCCCCGGCGTGCGCGTCAGCCACGTCACGTTGCACGACCCGCGCCGCGGCCTGTGTTCGGGCGTCACGGCCATCTGGCCGGCGCAGATGCGCGCCTTCGGCGACCGCCTGATCGCCGCGACGGCCATTTTCAACGGCACCGGCAAAAGCATCGGGCTGATGCAGATCGCCGAGCACGGCACGATCGAAACCCCGATCTGCCTGACCACCACGCTGGCGACCTTCCGCACCGCCGACGCAATGGTCCATTTTCTGCGCGAGAAAAAAGGCTGGCAGTTCACCTCAATCAACCCGGTCGTGGGCGAATGCAACGACAGCTTCCTGTCCGATCCGACCGGCGACTGCATCCGACCCGAACATGTCCGGCGCGCCCTTGAAACCGTCAGCGCCACGCCGCCGGCGCAAGGCTGTGTCGGCGGCGGCACCGGCACCTGGGGCTTCGATTTCAAAGGCGGCATCGGCACCGCCAGCCGCAAACTGCCCGGCGGCTTCACCCTGGGCATGCTGGTGCAGCTCAATTGCGGCCGCAAAGACCGCCTGACGATTCAAGGGCGGGTCATCGGCCCCGCGCTGCCGGATTTAAACGACCGTGCCGCGATGTCGCGGCACTACCAGGCCTCGCACCAGCCCAAGCGGCCCGGGAGCGGCCGCGGCGGGCGACCGGTGAAAAAGGCGACCCGATCGCCCGGTCGCAGTGCGACGCGCCCGGCGCTGCGCGGGCGTGCGGCCGGTTCCAGCGACCCACGCACCGACCATGGCTCGATCATGATGGTGCTCGCGACCGACGCGCCGCTCACGCCGCACTACCTCGCGCGGCTGGCCCGCCGCGTGCCGCTGGGACTGGGGCGCGTGGGTGCGGTCGGCGGGCACGGCTCGGGCGACATCGTCATCGCCTTCGGCACACAGGTCCTGCATTTCGACCAACCGGTCGCGACGCTGAAGACCATCCCGCCCGCTCAGCAGGACGTGCTGTTCGAGGCCGCCGTCGACGCGACCGAGGAGGCCATTCTGAACGCCCTGTTCGCCGCGACCGACATCCAGGGCCGCGACGGCCGCATCGCCCGCGCCCTGCCCATCGATCCGGTCCGCGCGGTACTGGGCTGAGTGTGGACCGCTACCGTACCGTCGTCCACGTCGTGATGGCAGCCAGTTGGGAGTTGGGAATCGACGCTTTCAGTAGAAACGTCCCATCGCCCGGATCAGCGCGCTCGTATACGGTGCCTTGCTCAGAGATGAAAAACTGCGGTCCTTTGCCGTCCACCGGCCGCGCCACACAGGCCCAGGTGTTCATGCCTTGATCCGGATGGTCCGGGTCCTTCAGGAAATTATTCGGCGTCGCCGGATCGTCCCCTTGCAGCATGCGGTAGACGTAGCCGTGGTAGGCCACCGGCTTGGCTTTGTCGCCGTTGCTCAGATAGCCTTCGAATGCATCGGCAAAGTCCGCAGCGATCAGCGTGCTGGTGGTGTTCAGCAACATGCCCGAGTTTGAATAATAATCGGTCTTCTTGTTGTATTGCGCCTGCGCCGTGGCCAGCGCCTTCAGGTTCTGCACCGCGGCGACTTGATTGGCCGTCAGCGGAGCGCCTCCCGGCCCCACCGCCGGGGCGCCGCCCAGAATCCCTCCGCCCCCATCGGGGCCAGGAAAGGCTTCATCCGGCTGCTCCTCAAACTCGCCCTCGCCGGCCGGCCGCCAGCCGAGTTCCTCCAGTTTCCGCATTTCTGCGCTATCCGGCCCCGGCGGAACGCAGTCAAGAAGGAATTTTTTGTAATTTGGGTCGTTCGACGACGGCTCGTCGTGTTCGTACACGGTGCCCCATTCGGCGATGAAGTACTGATGTTCGCCGGTGGTGCCCGGTTCGACGGCGCGGGCGATCACGCCATAAGAGTTCATGCCGCCGGTGGGATCCCCGGGCTTGACGTAAAGGCTGGTCGGCTTGTCGCTGGATCGGCCTTGCAGCATGCGGAAGACGTAGCCGGCCTTGGGCGTGGGCGTTTCCTCGTCGCCGTTCTTCTGGAAGACCTCGAAGGCCATTTTCAGATCGGCGGCGATCAACGTTCCGTTGGCGTTCAGATCGGCGGCGTTGGATGCGAAGGTGTCATTCATTTTGTTGTACTGCATCTGCGCAGTGGCCAGCGCCTTCAGATTCTGGACCACCGCCGTTTCGTTGGTGGCCAGCTTGCTGGCCAACAGATTCGGAATCGCAATCGCCGCGACGATGGGCGTAAATGCAAACTGCTTCAGGTTGTCGTTCTCCAGCAGCAGTTCCGACTGATAGATCCGTCCGTGCGCGAAATCGGTCGCCATGATGGGGTTCAGCGATTTCATGGCGTGCACGAGCGTCCGCACAAACGGCGGGACCGGCGCTTTCTCCACGATCATGTCGATGACCGGGTACAGTCGGAAAAGACTCACCGCAGTGGCGCTGCGATTCTTGCAATTCGAGGCGATGCGCGCGGCGAAATCGGGATCGAGCCGCGTGTTGTCCTTCTTGTCGGCATATTCAAGCGCCATCTGGGCCGCGGAGACTTCATCGGCGCCGGTGCCGATCACCAGCCGTCCTGCCTTGCGCAGCACGCAGAAAACGAAGGGGTTACTCGCCGGGAAATTGGGGGAATGCAACACCTCGGCCATCCAGGGCGAATTAACGTTGAAGGCCAGACTCAAGTAGGTTGATTTCCAGCCGCCCTGATCCTCCCCGTCGCGCTGGGTGGTGTCCCAGTACACACCCGTGCCGGTCTTGAGCTGCGCGGCCGCCTGATCCAACATCGTTTTCAACGCCGTGACCACCTGGGTCTGATCCAGATCCGCGGCCGAATCGAGTTCCAACGCCAGCGCCAGATGCTGCGTGTCGTCGACACCCAGCGCGCAGGCGACGGGATGACCGGACAGACCGTGCAGGATCGACTTGAGGTAGGGAAAGTATTTGAGGCTCTCGGGCGGCAGTCGGTCCGCCAGCGAGGCCAGCGCGGCGGCGGCGCTCGGATCGGTCGTCCCCGCCGTTTCGAAGAACGAGGTCGCGCCGTGCAGGCCGCGCAAACTTTGGGGATCGAGCGGCGGCATCGCGGCGATCGCCTTGGCGAGGTCCGAACCCTCCGCCGCCTCGACCTGCACGCCGAGCGAACAGGCGGACGGCTCCAGCTTGGCATACAGTTCCAGCGAATCGCACTGATCGCCGGAGGCCAGAATTTTTTCGATCATCGGTTGCACCGTCATCGGCATCACCGCCATCTGGACCATCCCCGGCAGGCCCAGCCTTTGGCTCACGCCCCGCAAGACCTGCGTCGTCACTGCGGTCATGATCGCGACGGCCGCCTGGCGTCCCGCGCCATTGGCGAACCCTCCCGCCGCCATCAACGCACGCGGCTTGATTTCGAATTCAATTGCCGGGTCGGCCTTGGAGGCGGCATCCGCGGCGGCCACCGCGTCGATCTGGCCGAGCCCCAGTTGCAAGCCCATCGGCGTGGGCGAAAAAACTGCGTAGCCCTTGTTCAGCGCATACAGCATCGGCAGCGGCAAATCCTTGAATTGGACCACCTGAAAATCGCCCTCAGCCTGCACGCGGTCGGAATCCAATTTCATCTGCGCCAAAAAGGCTTTCTCGTCGCTGACCGGGATCAGTTGCGCCACCGCCGATTGCGCCGCCAGCGGTTGGAAAGTTTCCCGCGTCGCGGTGAACAGCGCCTTGGGAGCAAAAGCGATCAGATGCAACGTGCCGTGCGGGTCGATTCCCTTGAGGGCGGTCGAATGCACAAAATAGATTTTCGTCAGGTAGAGTGCCTGCAGGGAGCCATAGGGCAGAGCGACATCGAACAGGTGCTTCAGATCGGCCATGCTGGTCGCCACCTGCGTCATCCGCACTTCGGCCACCGGCGTGAAATCCGCCTTGGCGACCTGCGTCGGACCGCCGTCCGGAGCCGGTTCTTCGGCGCGCAGAGACGCCATCGCCGGCAACAGCAGCAGCGCCAGATACAGCCCCATGCCGTGCAGTCGGATCGAACGGGAAAGCAAATACATCGGTAATCCCCCCTTCCAAGAAAAACGGTCGCGCCGGCGCCCCGACCGGTTCAGGAATTCTCAAAAAATTGACACCGCCCATGGTACAAGCGCGTCGATCGAAAACAAACGCAGATTGCCCCCAACGCCGACCCCACGCTGGCCTCTGTCCTTTTGGAGCGCATCCCGGATAATTGATATTTTTCGTCCAAAAGGACAGTCGCGCCGGCCGTTCCGCCGGTCTCGGAGTTGCCGTTCCATGATCGTCGTGATGAAGCCCAATTCGACTCCCGATGCCATCGCCCACGTCGAAGCGCGCGTGCGCAGCCTCGGGATGAAGCCGCACACCATTTTGGGCGAGGAACTCACCGTCATCGCGCTGGTGGGCAACGAGCGCAATTTCACCAAGGAACTGCTGCTGGCGATCCCCGGCGTGGACCGCGTGATGGAAGTGGCCCGGCCGTACAAACTGGTCAGCTCCGAAGGCCGCCGCGAAAATGAGCGCACGGTGGTGAAGCTGAATCCGCACGGTTCCATCGGCGAGCGCAGCGTTCTGATCTGCGCCGGCCCCTGCTCCGTCGAAAGCGCCGAACAGATTTTCGACCTCGCCGACCGCGTCAAGGCCGCCGGCGCCACCGCTTTCCGCGCCGGCGCCTTCAAACCGCGCACCAACCCCTACTCCTTCCAGGGCCTGCAAGGGGAAGGGCTTAAAATGCTGGCCGAAGTCAAGCGCCGCACCGGCCTGCCCATCTTCACCGAGGTGCTCGCGCCCTCCGACGTGGCGCTCGTGGCCGATGTCGCCGACGTGGTCCAGATCGGCACCCGCAACGCCCAGAACTTTCCGCTGCTCTCGGCGGTGGGCGAACTGCGCAAGCCGGTGCTGCTCAAGCGCGGCTTCGCCTCCACCCTCGATGAATTCCTGCTCGGCGCCGAATACATCATGTCGCGCGGCAACGGTGAAGTGATTCTGTGCGAGCGCGGCATCCGGACCTTCGAGACCCACACCCGCAACACCCTGCCGCTGGCGACCGTGCCGGCGCTGAAGGAACGCACCCACCTGCCGGTGATGGTCGATCCCAGCCATGGCACCGGCAAGCGCTCGCTGGTCCCCGCGATGGCCCTGGCGGCGGTGGCCGCCGGCGCCGACGCGCTGATGTTGGAGGTCCACCAAGACCCCGAAAATGCGATGACCGACGGCGATCAGTCGCTCAGTTGCGATGAATTTGCGGTGCTCGTGCCGCGGTTGCGCAAAGTGGCCGAAGCGGTCGACCGCGAAATCTAATCCGCTGGCGCCAAGCTGCCGTGATGCAGGCCTTGAGCCGGCGCGGACGTGGCGTGGAACGGATGCGGTCGCGGAGGCGAAACTGGCGCAGGTCCGGTGGCGGGCCGGCGCGGCGGGCCGACAAGGAAACCTGACGATGGAAATCACTCCGCCCGACACTGGCGGCCCGTCCGACGGCAACGCCGCCTCCCCGATTCCGCCGGCGACCGGAACGCCAGCGACCGGCGGCGCGGCCGTTCCCTGGGCCGGATTTCTGGCGGCCCTGGAACGCGACGGCCGGCTGCGCGCTGGCGCCACCCCCCTGGCGCCGTGGGAAATGCTGCTCGACCCGCGCCTCGATCCCCAGCAGGCGGTCTCCGCTCTGCGCGATTGGTCGCGCCTCAGCCAACGCGCGGCGCAACTCGACGCCGAAGCCCCGCCAGAAACCCTGTTCACGCTGCTGCATGAACTGGCCGCCGTCCCCGCCATTGCCGGCCCGATGCTGGCCGGCTGGCTGCGGCGCGTCCTGCCCTCCACTCCGCCCCCCAGCCACACCCCGCCCGCACTAGCACCCAAACTCCCTACGCCCCCCACCCCTGCCGCGAAAGACGCCCCCGACGCGACCGCGGCCACCGACGCGACCAAGCCGCCCGACGCGACCAAGCCGCCCGACTTCCTCGCCGCATCTGATTCCGCAGGAACGCCGGCGACCCACCCGCGCGGGCTGACCGAACTCAATCGCCACCTAGCGCGAACCATTCACGCCGCCTGGCTGGCGCGCACCGTCCGGCATGCGGCAGCCGACGGCGATGCCAACGCGAGCGGCGCCGCAACCTCCAGCGCCGGCAACGCCGAAAGCGCCAGCCTGCTGGACCACGCTCCGCTGTTCAGCGCGCTCACCGTGCTTGAACGCGTCCGCGACCCGCGCTTCGACCCGGTGCATTTCCGGCAGTTGCTTGACGATCACGCGCGGGAAATCCGCGCCGGCATGGTGCGGCGCGCCGGCGACGAAGCGGCCTTCGCCGCGCTCCCGATGCAGACCTGGCTGCAATCCTTCGGCAGGCAGGCGTTGCGGGCCGGATTCGAAGGCCGCATCAACGCGCTCAACCGCTACGATGCCTGCTTCGCGACCGGCTTTTTCCACAACCACCTGGCGATTCCGATCACCCTGTGCGCACTGGTGCAGTACCTGATGCAGGCGATTCTGGCCGACGCCAAACGGCCGTTGCGCGTCCAAGGCTTAAACACACCAGGCCATTTCCTGCTGGTGGCGATCGAAGGGCGGGAGCAGGTGGTGGTGGACCCCTTTCGTGGCTTGTACGACCTGTCCTGGCAGACCATTTTGCAGCAGACCGGCGGCTACGACCTGTCCGGCATCGCCCTTGAAAATCTCATTTTTGACGCCCCGGCCGAAGTCCTCCCGCGGATGGCCCTGAATGTCATTAAACGGCTGGAAAACCGCAACGAACCGCTGGTCAGCGCCGAATTCTGCACCCTCCACTGGGAACTGGCCGAAGACCCCAACCTGCTGCTCCAGCGCGCGCTGCTGCGCCTGCGGACCTGCGCCCGCGGCCTGGGTCTGGAGGACCTCCAGACCGCGATGCAGATCGGGCCCGAACCGATCACCACCCTGGCGCGCAAGTTCATGATGCGCGAAAACTTCTACAGCTCCAAATATCCCAATTAGCCCCTGCTCTGGCCGGATTTTCTACAGCCGATCGGCTGGCCGTCCGATGCCCCCTCGATCCGCCCGAGAAGGCTGGTCAGAGGGTCCCCGCCCGGTGGGCGGCTTTGGACCGGCTCCCGGGGAGCCACGGAGCCACGATTTGGGATTTGTGCTTTGGCTCCCCATCCGATATAAAGGGAAACTAGGGTGCAGGGTCGCAGTGTGCCTGAATGCCGTTAAAATCGATCCTGCGACCAGCCTCTGGTCGACCCAACGGGTCGATTGAGTGCGCCATCATGCAACTGCCGGGGCGGCAGCGCATCGATGACCAGGCGAAGGGACGGCGCACAACGTGACCACCAATCTAGCCATCAAGTCCATTGCGACCGAAACCAAAGCCCTCATTTTGCTCAATGAGTACGAGGGCCGGCAACTGCCCATGAGCAAGCTGCGCCAGATCCTGCACGAAATCACCAGCGGCCAGGAAGAAACCAACCGCATCATCGAACTGATCGAAAATCACCTCCGTGCCGAAGGTGGCGATCCAAACGCGGCGGCTTCCTTCATCGCCGAACTCGCCTCCCCGGTCATGGCAGTCGTCGACGAGTTGGGCAAAACCACCCGCCGGCTGCGCAGCCCCTTCGCGATGGGCTTCGAAACCGCCACCGGCGCCATCAACATCACCGGCCAGCAGGGCGGCAACACCACCCCGCTGCCGAATCTCGCGCCGCCGCCGGTGCCGACCAATGTCCATCTCAGCGGCCCCATGGGCGACCAGCCGTCGCAGACCCGCCGGTTGACGCCGGCCCAGGGGATGGCTTCAGGCTACGGCCCGCAGCCCACCCCGCCCGCGCCGCCGCCCCCGCCCCCGCCGCCCCAGCCGCTACACCCGCCGCGAATTCCCTCGCCGGTGCAGGGCACCAACGTCCCCTTTCCGCCGCCGCCGCTCAGCCAGGTGCCCAACATCCCGATGCCCGCCGGCCCACCGCCGCAAGCCGGCCTCCCGCCGCTCGGCGCTCCGCCCCCCTACAACCATCCGCCCGGACAGGGTGTGGCCGTCAATGTGCCCCGCCCGGGCTTGGGCGCGCGGCCCTCGGGCACCGTCATGATGCACAATCCCAATCCGACCGTGCGGCCGATGGTTCCGCCCGGCGTGCCGGTGGCCGGTCCCGTCGGGCGCGTCACGCCGATCGACCCGGCCAACATGGCCAAACCCAGCGCCCACCAGGCGCCGCTGCCCGGCGTGACCCCCGTCGGCGCGCGGGACCGCAACACGATGGCCTTTGGCAAAGCCCAGCCGGCGCGCAGCCAGGGTAAAGACGACGGCCGGCCGGTGATCCTCGTCGCCGACGACGACAAACGCGTCCGGATGGTGCATAAAATCCGGCTCGAAGAGGCCGGCTACAGCATCGTCGAAGCCGCTGACGGCACCGAGGCCTGGCGCCGCCTGCAGATAGGCGACATCACTCTGGCCGTGCTGGACATGAAGATGCCCGGGCTGCATGGCCTCGAGGTGCTCTCGCGGCTGATCGACTCCAACCGCAAGATTCCCGTCGTGATCTGCTCCGCCTACGACCAGTTGAAGGACGAATTCATCGTCGCCACCTATCCCTGGTTGCGCTATCTGGTAAAACCGGTCACGCCCGAAGCCATGATGACCGCCGTCAAAGATCTGCTGGCGCAGGTTTCCAAAAGCGCCTGACCAGCGCTCCGTTGGCACGTTCTGTTGAAGCCGCCCCGCAACCCAGCGCAGGAAAATCGTGACCCCGCCGGATTCCACCTCGCCACCGCCCCCGGTTCACGCCGATGCTCCGGCCGCCCCTGCCAACCGGGCCGACTCGGCCGCGCCAGCCAATCGTCCCTCCGACCCCCTGCCCACCGGCGCCGCACCGGCCCGCAAAAAGCACTGGCTCGGCGTCCTGATCAAACTGGCCGTCAGCGTCACGCTGATGACCTGGCTGTTCTGGCAGCTTTCGCACCCCGGCGAAGGCGGCGCCGGCGGCATTTCGCCCTTGGCCGCGTTGCGGCCGCTCTGGGCGCACTGGGAGCTGAGTCTCGCCGCCGCCGCGGTGTTGATGCTTTCGCCGCTCTGGACCGGCCTGCGCTGGCACCTGCTGCTTCGCGCCGAAGGTTTCGACTTCCACTGGTGGACCACCCTGCACCTGACCAGCGTTGGCTACCTGTTCGATGCCGTCGGCATCGGCGCCACCGGCGGCGATGCCGTGAAGGGCTACGCCATCTACAAACACGCCGCACCCGGCCGCCGCACCGACGGCGTGATGACCGTGCTGGTCGACCGCATCGTCGGGCTGATTTCCATGGCCATCATGAGCACCGCCGGATGCACCTGGCTGGTGCTGGCGGGAGAAACCAACTTCCGCCGCCTGGGCGCTCTGATGTCCATCTTCACCATTGCCCTGATCATCGGCTTCGCCGTGCCGTTCATGCGCGTTTTTGAATTCATCCCGCGCCGGCTGGAAAATCTCGGCGGCGTGGGCCGCTTCCCTGCCCGCGTGTTCCGCGCCCTCAGCCACTACCGCCGCCACCGTGGGGCCCTGTTCGCCAGCTTCATCTACTCGCTGCTCAATCAACTCGGGCTGGTGGTCTCCGCCTGGCTGATCTACCTCGCCTATGCCAAGGCCTTTCACGGCTTCGCCGATCCCCTTGCCTGGCTGCATTCCGGGCCGGAAGGCAGCCTGCAAGGCGTCGAACTCTGGTCGCTTTTGCCAACCGGCTTCATGGCCGGCATGGTCGGCCTGTTCGGCGGCTTCGGCCCCGGCGAATTCGGCCTCGCCGCCGCCTTCCAATGGACCTACACCGGCGCGCACGCCTTCGAAGTCGGGACCATGCTGATGCTCGGCTTTCACGCCGTCCAAGTAGTCTCCCGCGTCGTCGGCCTGCCGTTCTATTTGTTTAAACCGGTCACCTCCCAGGAAATCGAAATCGACGAAACACCGACCGCCTTGCCCTCGGCGGAAACAACTTCACAAGCCGGCGTTTGATTTGTACTGCGCCACTTCCCATCGCGACTGCCTCGGTATAATCGCGCCTTGAGCAGTTTTCGAATCGGTTCACGGCTTTGGTTTTTTGTAGCGCAGGCTTCCAGCCTGCTGTTCAGGCGGGCCTCTGCGCCCGCCGATCTTGGCTGTTCTGTGAACAGATTCGAAAACTGCGCCTAATCAACGGGCTTGAAGTCACGATCAGCCTGCTTGGCACATGCGGTTTTCCTCCCACGCAACCGCTGAATCCCGCCCCCAGTCCATTCCAACACCCCCCTCATCGGAGCTGCCCATGAAACTTGGCATTCAGGAAGGGCTGTTGCCCGGCCAAACCCTGCGTGAAAAAGTCCTCAACGCCGAACAGCTCGGCTTTGAAGGTCTCGAAATCCACGGCCGCGGCCTGACCGAGCGCATCGGCGAAGTCGAACAGGCCCTCAAAGGCACCCGCGTCAAATTCTCCACCATCTGCGCCGGCTTCGGCGGCTGCCCGCTCGACGCCGACAAGGGCGAACGCGACAAGGCCTGGAACGACATCGGCGATCTGCTGGTCACGGCCGGCAAACTGGGCGCCGTCGGGCTCATCATGGTCCCCATCTTTGGCCCACCCCGGATCAAGGATCTGTCGCCCTGGATGGACGCGATCACGCTGGAAAAAAACCTCTACGTCGAATATCTGAAGCGCTACGGCGACGTGGCCGCCAAGGCCGGCACGAAAATTCTCGTCGAACCGCTCAACCGCTACGAGACCCACCTGCTCAAGCGGCTCGAAGACGCGGTGGATATCTGCACCCGCGTCAAGCACCCCGCGGTGACGATTCTGGCCGACTTCTTCCACATGGGCATCGAGGAAGACAATACCGCCGCGGCGATCAAGGCGCACGCCAAATGGATCGACCACGTTCACTTGGCCGACTCCCAGCGCCGCCAGCCCGGCACCGGCGAAAAGGACTTCAGGCCCGGCTTCAAGGCCCTGAAAGCCGCCAAATACAAAAACTACATGACCCTCGAATGCGGCGTGGTTGGCGATGACCGGATGAAGGCCCTGAAGGCCACCGTCCGGGCGCTCGAAGCCGCGATGAAATAAGCCTTCCGTCGGCGGGGCGGGCCTCGTCGGTCCGCCTTTTTTTCCCGGAAGCCGCCGCCCGCCACCGCAGCGGCCTCCGCCCCACTGGAAAAACCTCGATCAAAAACCCCGCTTTGAAAGGAGTTGCATCATGGAAACTGTTCGTCTTGGCTTCGTCGGCGTGGGCGGCATCGCCCACCACCACCTGCGGCACCTGTCCACCTGGAAGGATGTCGAAATCCGCGCCGTCTGCGACGTGAACGCCGGACAGGCGGACAAGGTCGCGGCCGAATATCGCGCCAAGAGCTTCCACGATCATCGCGCGATGATCGAAAGCGGCGAAATCGACGCGGTCTACGTCTGCGTACCGCCCTTCGCACACAGCGATGCGGAATTGCTGGCGGCGCAGAAAGGCCTCGGCGTCTTCGTCGAAAAACCGCTCTGCACCACGCTGGAAAAGGGCGCCGAAATCAACGCCGCGCTCGCCAAGGCCGGCGTCGTCGCCGCCGTCGGCTACAACTGGCGCTGCTGCGACATCACCCGCAAAGCCCGCGAAATCATGACCGGTCAGCCGGTCTCGGCCGCCTACGGCTACTGGGTCGGCGGCATGCCCGGCGTGCTGTGGTGGCGGCAGCAAGCCCAGTCGGGCGGGCAATTGGTCGAACAGACCACCCATGTGGTCGATGTGGCGCGCTACCTGATCGGCGGCAAAGTCGTCCGCGTCTTCGCGCAGGGCAGCAAGGGCATCAGCAGCGCCCGGCACGAAAAGCACGACATCGCCGACAGCTCCATCGTCACCCTGACCTTCGACCACGGCTGCGTCTGTGCGATCGCCTCCGGCCACCTCTCGCCGCAGGGCTTCCGCGTCGGCATCGATTTCATCCTGCCCGAAAAAACCGTCAGCCACAACAACAACAGCCTGACGGTCAAGGACAACTTCGGCGAACAAACCTACAAACTGCTCAACAAACCCTACGAAGAAGAGGACCGGCTGTTCCTCGAAGCCGTGAAACACAAACAACCCGCCGCGGTGGGCTGCACCTACGCCGACGCCTTCGAAACCCACCGCATCTGCATGGCCGCCAACAAAAGCATGGAAACCAACCAACCCGTCGAACTCTAACCTGGGAGCGCCGTCTTCGGACCGGCTCTTTTTTTTAGAAGCTGTTTCAAAACCATCCCGCGGCCGCGACGAGTCGACCGCCCTCCTGATATGCTCCGCCCCGTCCCGCTCCGCCCGCAACAAAAAACTCCGCCGCCGCTCCTGACGCCCGCCCAAGCGTGGCTATACTTTTTCCTCTGTACGCCCCTGCGTCAATTTTCTCCGGAACCGGCGCTGCTGCCGCCGGCCCCGGGTTTCAGGTTTTTTCCGAGGAACTCTCATGTCGATCAAAGTCAAAGGCACCATCGTGGAACTCAAGGGCGACGAGATGACCCGCATCATCTGGGAATGGATCAAAGACAAGCTCCTCGCCCCGCACCTGTCGATGAACCTCGACACATACGATCTCGGCATCGAGCACCGCGACGCCACCGACGACCAGGTCACCCTCGACGCCGCCAAAGCCATCGCCAAACACAAAGTCGGCGTCAAGTGCGCCACCATCACCCCCGACGAAGCGCGGGTGAAGGAATTCGGCCTGAAGGAGATGTACCGCTCCCCGAACGGCACCATCCGCAACATTCTGGGCGGCGTCATCTTCCGTGAGCCCATCATCTGCAAGAACGTGCCGCGGCTGGTGCCCGGCTGGACCAAGCCGATCATCATCGGCCGCCACGCCTATGGCGACCAGTACCGCGCCACCGACATCAAGTTTCCCGGCAAGGGCACGCTGACATTGAAGTTCGTCGGCGAGGACGGAACCGTGATCGAGAAGGAAGTGTTCAAGACGCCGGGTGCGGGCGTTGCGATGGGGATGTACAATCTCGACGATTCGATCGTCGATTTCGCGCGCGCCTCCCTCAACTACGGCCTGATGCGTGGCTATCCCGTCTACCTCTCGACCAAGAACACGATTCTGAAGGTCTATGACGGTCGCTTCAAGGACATCTTCCAGGATGTCTACGACCGCGAGTTCAAGAAGCAATTCGAGGCCAAGAAGCTCACTTACGAGCACCGCCTGATCGACGACATGGTGGCCGCTGCGCTGAAGTGGTCCGGCGGCTATGTCTGGGCCTGCAAGAACTACGACGGCGACGTGCAGTCCGACACGGTGGCGCAGGGCTACGGCTCGCTCGGCCTGATGACCTCGGTGCTGCTCACCCCGGACGGCAAGACGGTGGAAGCCGAAGCCGCCCACGGCACGGTGACCCGCCACTACCGCGAGCACCAGAAGGGCAAGGAGACCTCGACCAACTCGATCGCCTCGATCTTCGCCTGGACGCGCGGCCTGTCGCATCGCGCCAAGCTCGACAACAATGCGCAACTGGCGAAGTTCGCATCCACGATCGAGAGGGTCTGCGTCGATACGGTTGAAGCCGGCTTCATGACCAAGGACCTCGCGCTGCTGGTCGGCGCGGACCAGCGCTGGCTGTCCACGACCGGCTTCCTGGACAAGGTGGCCGGCAATCTCGAGAAGGCA
>JBOHNC010000243.1:0-5633 GCA_050730415.1 Planctomycetota bacterium | reverse complement strand
GCTTCGGCAGCAGGAGCAGCGGGCGCGGTGGCCGGCGCAGCCGCAGCGGGCGCAGCAGGCGCGCCGCCGGCAGCGGCTTTGGCGGCGGCCAGTTTGGCGGCGATGGCGGCTGGCAACGCGGGCTTGGCTCCGGCTGGAGCGGCGGCGGCGGTTGGCGCGGCTGGCTTCGCAGGCGCCTTGGCCATGGCCTTCTTGCGCTTGTTTTCTTCCCGCTCGTGTTCGGCTTCGGCCCGTTCTTCCGGGGTGAAGAAACCCACGCCGTAATGCACCAGACCCTTCGTCGGATCGTAGGTGGCACCCCACCAGTCGTTGGTCATCGACAGGCAACTGGTCGGGCAGGCTCGCACGCACAGTTCGCAATAGATGCACTTGACGAGGTCGATGTCGAACTGGCTGCAACGCAGCTTGTTGGTGGCGGTTTTCTCGCTGAAGATGTAAAAGCAGTCGATCGGGCAGGCGTTGGCGCAGGCCATGCACACAATGCAGCGATCCACGTCGTTGTGCAGGTGGCCGCGGAACCGCCCATGCACCTTGCCCTCGGGGGTCCGTTCGCCGGTCTCCGACCCGTAGGTGTATTTGTACAGCGCCGCCAGCCGCGGATCCTTGTTGGCATCGGTGTTGGGATTGAGCTTCACATTACGGCTGTCCCATTCGACCGACCCGCCGGCCCAGTCGATGGTGGTGACGGCGTTTTCCCGGTCGCGTTTTTCGTTGCCGCCGAGTTGCTTGTTGATGCCGGGGTTCGAGCGCAGCCACTGCTTGCCGGTGATGCGCATGCCGTCCATGAAGGTGCGGACGCCGTCAACCACTTCGCTGAAGAAACCCATCGGATGTCGCTCCCTACCTGCCAGTCTACCGAAAAAGCCGCGCTGTCGCAAGCTATCCCGTCACCGCCGTGCCCACCTGCGTCGGCGGCACCAGGTCGGCGTTGCGCTGCGTCGCCTCGGCGTGCGTCGGCTGCCGGAAGAACCGGAACAGCCAGATCGCCAGCGCGATCGAGAAAATCGCCTTCAGGATGTCGCCGTAGAATTCACCCGGAATCGCCGGCGTCGAGAGCGCCGCGTAGATGCCCGGGCTGAACAGCGTCCACAGCGTCATCACCAAGGTGATCGACGCGGCGATCGGGATCAGCTTTTTCCAGCACAGGCTCATCATCTGGTCGACGCGGAACCGCGGCAGCGTCCAGCGCACCCACATGATCACGAGCACCACGGCGAAGGTCTTGAGCAAAAACGCCGGAACGTGCAGGAACAGGCTGTACCACGCGTAGTTGTCGAAGTGGAAAGCCTTGGCGGCGTGCGGATCGATCATGACGAGGTGTTCCAGCCAGGGAATCCCCGAGTAAAACCCGCCCAGGAAAATCGTGACGAACACGCCGGCCAGAATCCAGACTTCGTTGAATTCGGCCATCATGAAGAAGCTGAAACGAATCCCGGAATATTCGGTGTGGTAGCCGGCCACGAGTTCCGATTCGGCCTCGGGAATGTCGAACGGCGTGCGGTTCGATTCGGCCAGGATGGAAACAAAATACACGCCGGCCAGCACCAGCAGGACCGGGTTGAAGATGTTCCAGTCGAAAAACCAGCCGGACATCGGCACCGACGCCACCGAGTAGGTGCTCTCCTGAATGACCACCGGCAGCGGGCCGGGCGGCGTGCCCTGCGCCGGGTGGACGAGGTGCGCATTCTCCGCCGCGATCTGCTCAGTCACCCGGGCGTGATCCACCGCATAGCCGCACTGGTTTTCGCAGATCGCGAACATGCTCATGGATCCGGTGATCAGAATCGCGGTGATGATCACCATGCCCGCGGGCAATTCGTAGGAAACGATCTGCGCCGCGGCGCGCATGCCGCCCAACAGCGCCCACTTGTTGTTCGACGCCCAGCCCGCCATCAGGATGCCGATCACCGCGATGCTGGTCACCGCCGCGATGAAAAAAATGCCGATGTTCAGGTTGGCGATGGTATAGCGCGCCGCGAACGGCAGCACCGCCCAGGCCGGGAAGATGCTCATCACCACCAGCATCGGCGACAGCCGGAACAGCGGCTTGTCGGCCTTGGCCGGCACGAGATCTTCCTTCATGATGAGCTTCACGCCGTCGGCCAGGAAAATGATCTCGCCGATCCCGCCGATGCGCTGGATCATCCGGTCGATGAAGCCGGGGATGAGCGCCGCGATCAGCCGGTTCAGGCTGTCGGGCAAAGGCAGCAGCGGAATGACGTCTTTCTTGAGGCTCTTGCCCAAAATGCCGGCCTGGTTCGGCCCGACCCGGCGCTGAATGTCCGCCGCGACCTTGCGTTCGATGTAGGTCGAAACGCCCGCCACCGCCTGTGCCAGCAGCCAGACCGGCACCACCGCCGCCACCGCGGCTAACACCAGCCAAAACCACGGCATCGCGTCCGGACTGGCGGCCTGCGTCCAGTGCAGTTTGTCATGCACCAGCCAGTAGATCAGTTGCGTCAAGCCATTCATGCGTCCTGTTCCTTCAACCGTTCCAACTCTCAACTCTCAACGTTCATCTTTCGATTTTCGACTTTCACCTTTCAACTCTCGCCTTTCAACTCTCGCCTTTCAACTCTCGCCTATCGCCTCGCCCGTTCCTACCGGTCCACCTCGGGCAACACAATGTCGAAGCTGCCAATGACGGCGACGATATCCCCGATCAGCAATCCACGGCAGATGTGGTCGAAGATGCCCATGGCGGTGAACGAACCGGTGCGAATCTTGATCCGATCGGCGCCCTTGCCGCCGGCGGATACCAAGTAGTAGCCGGTCTCGCCGCGCGGATTCTCGCTGCGCATGTAGATCTCGCCCTTCTTGAGCTTGATGACCTTGGGCACCTTGCCCTGCACCGGCCCGGGTTGGATGCGGTCGAGGCACTGGCGGATGATCTTGATCGACTCGAAGACTTCCTGCACCCGCACGACGTAGCGGGAGTAACAGTCGCCGAGGGTGCCGATCTTGCCGTCGCCGACGGGGATGTCGAAATCCAGTTCCGAGTAGATGCTGTAGGGTTCGTCGCGACGCAGGTCGAACTTGACGCCCGAGCCGCGCAGGTTCGGTCCGACCAGCCCCCAATTGAGCGCTTCGGCGGCGGTCACGATTCCGACATTGGCCAGCCGTTCGACGAAGATCGAATTGCCGGTGATCAGTTCGTTGAATTCGTGCATTTTGGTTTCAAGGTAGTCGATGAAACCCCGGCAGTTGGCGACGAAGTCATCCGGCGCATCGTGGGCCACGCCGCCGATGGTGAAGTAGTTGTAGGTCAGCCGCGCCCCGCAGACCGATTCGAACAGGTCGTTGACCTGCTCCCGGTAGCAGATCCCGTACAGGAACGGCGTGTAGGCGCCCATGTCCATCGCCAGCGCGCCAACGCAGATCATGTGACTGGAAATGCGGTTGAGTTCGGCCATGATGACGCGCAGATATTCGGCCCGCGCCGGGACGTCGAACCCGCCCAGCTTTTCCACCGTCAGGCAGTAGGCAAAGTTGGAGTTCATCGCGCAAACATAATCGACGCGGTCGGTGTACAGCACGAACTGGAAATATTCGACGTTCTCGCCGATTTTTTCGATCGACCGGTGCAGGTACCCAAGGTCCGGCTTGATCGAAATCACCACCTCGCCGTCGGTCACGACTTCCAGCCGCAGCACGCCGTGCGTGGAGGGGTGGTGCGGGCCCATCGACAGCACCATTTCCTCGGTGTTGAGGGTGCTTTCACGGCGCGTGCGGTTGATTTCGGTGACAGTCATGACGGGGACCTCTTGCGGTGTTCCAGGCGATTTACGGTTTCGGAGCCGGCGCGGCGGGCGGCGTTTCTTTCGCGGCGCGCTGGGCGGCCTCTTCGAGCGCCTTGTCCTTCAGCGCCCGTTCCTTTTCGATCCGGTCGGCGAAGTACTGCCCCGGCCGGATGGTCGGCACGCCGTTGTACTGCTCGGGGTACTCGTAGTCCTTCCGCCCCGGCCAGCCGATCCAATCTTCCGGATTCATGATCCGCCGCAGGTCGGGGTGGCCCACAAATTCGATGCCGTACAGATCGTAGGCTTCGCGTTCCATGAAATTGGCGATGCGGAAAATGTCGCAGACCGTGTCGATCCGCGGTTCCTCCCGCCCGACCCGCGCTTTCAAAAGCAGCCGGTGGCGGTGGATCATCGAGTACATCGGATAGACCACCATGATGTCCTTGCCGTCGTCGTAGCCGGCCAGCGACATGAGCGAGTCGAACTTCAGTTCCGGAGTGTCGCGCAAAAAGGTCAGAATCTCGCGGACCTGGTGGGCCGGAATTTCCGTGACGACTTCGCCGATTTCCCCCGGCGCGCTGAATACATCCGGGAATTTGCCTTGCAGCTTCGCCAGCAGCGTTTCGTAGGGCAACTGGGTCGGCGGCGCCGGCGTGGAACGGTCCACCTTCGGTTGCGCGGCAGGCGTGGGTGCGGTTGTCATCGGGAGATCCTTCGTCGCGAAGATTCGGGGGCCGCGGAACAGGGAACAGTTCGAAGTCCGAAACCGAAAGGCAAAATCCAAAGGCAACGGCGCGTCAAGCCGCGCCTGAGAAAAGCGGCGGACACGCGTGTCATTCCCCGCCGCCGCACTCCATATCCAGATTAGGAACGCACCGCCGCGGCTTGCGCCGCCGCCAGCCGCGCTTGCTCCTCCACGGGACTGGTCGGCACGAAATTGGGGGCCAGCGATGCGTCTCCGACGATGATCGGATCGCCGCGCCGAAGCACCTTTTCCGTGTCGATTTTTTCCCGCAGCTTGAACACGCCCTCGATCAACGCTTCCGGACGGGGCGGACAGCCCAGCACGTACACGTCCACCGGGACATACTTGTCGATGCCTTTCAGCACCGAATAGGAGTACTTGCAGAACGGCCCGCCGCTGTTGGAGCACGACCCCATGCTGATGACCCACTTCGGATCGGGCATCTGGTCGTACAGCCGCTTCACGCGGCTGGCCATTTTGTGCGTGATGGTGCCGGCGACGATCATCAGGTCGGCCTGGCGCGGCGAAGCGCGCGGGATCATGCCGAAGCGGTCCACGTCGAAACGGCTCGCGCCGGTCTGCATCAGTTCAATGCCGCAGCAGGCGGTGGCGAACAGCAGATACCAGATGGAATGTTCGCGGCCGAGGTTCAGCAAATCGTCCAGCTTGACGGTCAATGCGTTTTCAGGAAGTTTGTGGTCGATCAGTCCCATGGGTGTCTCCTTTGTGCAGTGTTCCAGGCGAGGTTCAAGGATTGGCCGGCGGCGGTTCACTGCCGGCAGCTTTGGCTTTCGCCGCCGCGATCTTGGCCGCCAGCGCCGCCGGAATTCCACCCTGCGCAGCCGGCGCCGCAGGGGCAGCCGGTTCCGCAGGCGCAGCCGGGGCCGGAGTGGCGGGCGCGGCCGGAGCAACTGGTGTTTCAGCCGGAGCAGCCCCACCGCTGGCGGCAGCTTTGGCAGCCGCGATTTTGGCCAGCACCGCTGCCGGAATGCCACTCGGCGCCGCAGACGCAGCCGGTTTGGCGGCTTCCGCGGCAGGGGCGGCAGGCGCGGCAACTCCACCGGCGGCGGCGGCTTTGGCGGCGGCCAATTTCGCAGCCAAGGCCGGCGGCAGGCCACCGGGCGTCGCCGGCGCAGTCGGTGCGGCAG
>JBOHNC010000242.1:0-8062 GCA_050730415.1 Planctomycetota bacterium | reverse complement strand
ACGGCACGGTATACTCATGATGGACGGTCTCCAAGGTGAACGAACGGAAAACGGATGCTTGGTAACACCCATTCTCCGACCGAACGCCAAGAACCGTCTTTTCAAAATTTATTTTGGACACGAGTGATTAAATCGTTTGGCAAGCATAACCTCCAAACGTGCGGACATTTCAGTTGAGCAGAAGCAGAATAATGTTCCATTTGCTCGAAGAATACGACGCCACTCTACAGCATACTCTTCTAACCACTCAAGATACTGATTGTCCTCTGAGAAAGACGTGTCCCCATAGATGTTGGACTTTTTAGTCGAGTGATAGGGGGGGTCAGTTAGAATAAGAGAAACAGATGCAGCAGGCATACGCCTCATACTCGCTAGAGAATCCCCTTCACAAATAATAGCATTAGTTGTCGAGTAAAAAAGGCTGTCTCTGAGAGATTGAGAAATTGAAGTAAAATCTTCTTCTCTGTCTGCCATTTAAAAATCCCTTGCTAAACGATCTTAGAGACTCAGACTACGCTATGGGAAATTTAGACGTGTGATCAATGCCTATTTCTTTTCCGAGGTGGACTTCTTCTCCTTTATGGTGCTCTTTCTTTTTTCTGGCGTGTATTTAAAAATCCTATCAAGCATCGCATTAATCCCAGTTAGATCAACCTTCTGATCTTCCGCATTCCTCTCGTCCTTTTCACTATTTATTTTCACTTTCCCGTCCTGTATGTTCTGTGCTTCTTGCCTCTCGTTCACCGGTCAACTCCTTATAAGTAATCCCACTTCCAACGCTGCCTTCTAACAGTGTATCCATCCGATCCAGAGTTGCAATCTTAACATTCCCGTCATTCAAACGGAAACTGAACTCATCCACGTACCTTTCCGTATGCTTGGAAGAGATATGATGAAACACTCCATAAATTCCTCGCTTCACTACAGCCCAAACACTCTCAATTCCGTTGGTATGGGCTTCCCCTCTGGCGTACTCCCCTCCCGTATGGTTTACACTCTCATGGGAGTAGTTGGGAATTCCAATGTAAGAACGATGATCGTCCGTGAAGAGTTTAGAACCGGGTAGGACGTTCTTGGAAATGAATCCCTGAACCTCCGTCTTATCTGTACTCTCGACCTTCCCTTTCCTAACCTTCCCATTCCGTTCTCTGGCTCCCATGATAATCTGTTTCCCCACAGAACCTCTCCCTGCGTTCTGCTTCTTTGATGAGTGCTTATTCCCCTCTTTACCTCCGATATAAACTTCGTCTACCTCCACAACCCCTTGGAGTTTACCAGGATCGTTACCACAGGCTTCCCGGATACGGTGAAGCATAAACCACGCACTCTTCTGAGTGATATCGATCTCTTTGGAGAGTTGGAGAGAAGAAATTCCTTTCCGGGCAGTCATAACGAGGTACATTGCAAAAAGCCATTTGTTAAGGGGAATGTGGGATCGTTCAAAAATAGTTCCAGTCCTAACTGTAAAGTCATCTTTACAGTGGTTGCAGCGGTAGAATCCGTTCTTCCGGGTAGAGATACGGGAAGAAGAGTTACAAGTAGGACAGGAAACTCCGTTAGACCATCTACGGTTTTCAATGTAAATCCTTGCAGCTTCAGGAGTAGGAAACAGGGAGAGGAGTTCAAAGGTAGAGATGGTTACATTGTCCTTCATGAAAACCCCACTTTCTGAGTAAAGTATACCCCGGAAAGTGAGGGAGTCAAGTATATAATTCCCTAAGAAAACTGCTGTTCGCCGGGTCACTTTGAGCGAATCCGACTGAGTTCAGGACGGAAGGAATTGTCTGGGATTCGTATGAGGCGCCGGACCGGGGTGCAGCCTGCTCCATCCCAATCCGGCCCGGAACGGCGCGCAGGTTCCGGCATCATGGCCGCGCTCGGCGCAGCCGTGGCGCTGGTGCTGGCCGTTACCAGCGGTCTGGGCGCTCTGAGCGAAAAGCGAGCGTGCCCGCTCGCGGTCCCGGCGGGGGGCCCGGCGGGGGGCTCGGCGATGCTGCCAGCGGGCAGTGGCAGGGTGGCGCGGGTGCGGCCGGCTTCCGTGCGGGGGGGCTCGGCGGTACAATGGCCCCCTTTGACGAGGGGACTCACGCGAGCGGGTTCCGGCGGCGCGCCGGGATGGCTGCACGGCGGGGGACCCGATCGACCCAGTCGAACATGGCGGACAGATCGAACGGAGCGAACAGGCCGGCGCGGGCTCGCAGCGCGCGGCGGCAGGCAAAGCGAAGGAGAATCGGCCATGACGCCGAAAGTAGTCGCGGTGGTGGGCGCCACCGGTGCGGTCGGAACGGAATTTTTGAACGTGCTGGCCGATCGGAATTTTCCGATCCGCAAGCTGAAACTGCTGGCGTCGGCGCGGTCGGTGGGAAAACATCTGACCTTCAAGGGCGAGAAGATCCCGGTGGAGGAACTCACGGCCGATTCCTTCGCGGGCGTGGAAGTGGCGCTGTTCAGCGCGGGGGCGCAGCGGAGCAAGGAATTCGCGCCGGCGGCGGTCAAGGCCGGCGCGGTGGTGGTGGACAATTCCAGCGCCTTCCGGATGGACGAGGGCATTCCGCTGGTGGTGCCGGAAGTGAATGCCGACGCGATCAAGACGCACCGGGGGATCATCGCCAACCCGAACTGTTCGACCATCCAGATGGTGGTGGCGATCAACCCGATCCACCAGGAGGCGACCATTCAACGCGTGGTGGTGGCGACCTACCAGGCGACCAGCGGCGCCGGCGCCGAAGCGATGCAGGAACTGATCGACACAACGCGGCTGGCGCTGGAAGGCAAGCCGATCGTGGCGAAGAAATTCGCCCATCAGATCGCCTTCAACCTGTTCCCGCACATCGACGTGTTTCTGGAAAACGGCTACACCAAGGAAGAGATGAAAATGGTGTACGAGACGCGCAAAATCATGCGTGCGCCGAACATCCAGGTGACGGCGACCTGCGTGCGGGTGCCGGTGCTGCGGGCGCATTCGGAGTCGATCAACCTGACGACGGCGAAGAAAATCACGGCGGCGCGGGCGCGGGAAATTCTGGCGCGCGCGCCGGGGGTGCGGGTGATCGACGACCCGACGAAGAATCAATATCCGATGCCGATTCTGGCCACCGGCGGGTACGAAACCTGGGTGGGGCGGATTCGCGAGGACATTTCGCAGGCGAACGGGCTGGAGCTGTTCTGCGCCGCCGATCAGTTGCTGAAAGGCGCGGCGTTCAACGCGGTGCAGATCGCGGAGCTGCTGTAACTTCGGTCAGGCGGATGGTTCGACCGGGGTCGCCGGCGTTGCATCGGACGCGGTCCGTGCATTGGAGGTGGCTTGTAGATTTGGCGCGGCCGCGGTCGAATCGCCCGGACGCGGATCGGCGCGGCGGGGTTCGCCATTGAACCAGATGCGCAGGGCGATCAGAATCACGACGAAGATCAGGCCGGCGCCGACGAGGTAGGGCCAGCGGGCCAGCGCGTCCGAACCGGCCAGATTGCCCATCACGAGTGGTCCGAGAAAGCCGGCGACCCCGACCGTGGTTTCCATCATGGAAACGGAATGGCGCGGATTTTCGGGATCGGCGTTGGGGTAGTAGACGCCGTGGAAGAACAGGCCGCTGCAGGCGAAGCCGATCAGGCCCATGACGATCAGCTGGCCGGGCCAGACGGTGACGTAGGGCAGAGCGGCGAAGGTGAGCGCGGCGACGGCGAAGAGGACGATCAGCATCCAAGGCTTGGAAATGCGTTTGCGCTGGGTGGCGAAAATCACGCCGCCGATGGGAATCTGCAGGCCGAAGATGAAGAGCGCGAGGCCGGTCTGGTAGGAATTCAGGCCTTCGGCTTTGGCCATGGGCGGCCAGAGACTCATGGAAAGCGCGGTGAGCAGAAACTGGCCGACCAGGCTGCACAGGAGGCCGAGCCGGCGCAGGCGGCGGGTCGAAACGATGAGCGGCGCGGGCTGGGCGTGCGCGCCGTCGGCACCGTCGGCGGCTTCGGCCGGCGGTGGTTTCGGCGCGGACTGGGCGACGAGGACGAGAATCGTATGGGTGATCGCCAGGCCGAAGGCGAGGATCAGGAACGGGAGCTTGGAGACGTGGCCGGCGGGATCTTTGGGCAGGTCGGCCAGCAGGCCGGCGATGTACGGCCCGATGGCGACGCCGGTGCCCCAACTGACGTTGTAGAACGCGATGGTCCAGGCCAGGGTGCGGAAAGGTTTGACCGAGCCCATGCCGACTTGGAAGGGGCAGAAATAGTGGCCGTTGATCAGGCCGAACAGAAAGCCGAGGAACAGATAGGGAATGAAGGGCGGCAGGACCATGATGGTGAGGCCGAGCAGGGCACAGCCAATCGTTGCGATGGAAATAAGCCAGTGGGCGAAGGCGGCTTTGACCCAGCGCCCGGCCAGGAAGGAACTGACGGTATAGCCGGCCGCCATGCAGATGCCGATGTAGCACAGGACTTGGGGGGTGCAGCCGGCGTTGGTGGCCTTGAAGTTCATCAGATTCGCCCAGGTCATGATGACGGCGTTCTGGATGAGGGGGCCGAGGAAGAGCAGAAAGAGGGGTCGGATGGAGCGGCGGGCGAGGGTCATGGGTGAACTTCTGCGGGAGTGAGCCGCCGGTGCGCGCCGGGGAGTGGGGGCCGGCGCGGGAAAGGCCGATTGTAGGGCGGTGGGGGCGTTGGGGAAGGGCGAAAGGGAGCGGTATCGGATGTGACCGTTGGAAAGGTCCAAGGGTTCAGGTCGGGCGGATCGGTACATCGGGATGGGTGGTATGTTGGCTTGAGCAAAGCGGCTGCAGGGGGTGGTGCGATGAAATGTGCGAAGGCGAGGCTTGGGGTGGTGTGGCTGGCGGCGGCGGTGCTGGTGAGTGCTTGGAGCGGCGGGCGCGGCAGCGCCGGCCAGTGGCTGGGCGGAGGGAACCTGTGGGCCGGGGACGATGGGATGCTGCTGGCCGATTTCGAGACGGCGGCGGACAAGAGTTTTGAAGATCCGCCGATGCAGGTGATTGTGAAGGAGCACGCGAAGAGCGGGGAACACAGCCTGAAAATCACCTATGACGGGAAGGGGTATCCGGGGATCGCGATAGCGTCGGGCGCGGTGCTGAAGCATTTTGGGCAGTATCCAATTTTTGCGGTGGATATTTTCAATCCGTCCCAGGCGGCGGTGCAGTTGCACTGCCGGGCCGACGACGCGCAGAGTCACAGCTACGGGACGCGGTATAACGACGACGGGCTGGTGGCGCCGCCGGGGTGGTCGACGCTGCGGGTGAATCTGACGGGGATGACGACGTCGAACTCGAACAATTTTTTGGACCGCCGGCCGCTGGATGTGAAGACGCTGAAGCTGTTCAACATTTTTGTGCTGGAGAACGGCAAGCCTGCGCAGCCGATTGTGTTGTACTTCGACAATGTGCGGCTGGAAGGCACGGGGCTGCCGACGGTGGAAGGGTTGCAGGCGTACGATTTCGGTCCGTCCTCGTCGGCGGTGTTTCCGGGCTTCGTGGGGGTGAACGAGAAGTCGGTGTATTCAGCGAAGACGGGCTTTGGGTGGCGCACGCCGATGCGTGCGCGGCGGCCGGGCAACCCGGACGATCTGGGGGGCGACTACGGGAGCGGCGACCAGTTCGAAGCGCAGATGAAGGCGGGGCCGGGGGAATACGTGGTGCAGATGTGCATCGACAGCCTGGGGGAATGGGGCGCGATCCAGAATTTCAAAGACCGGACGGTGACGATCGACGGGAAGGAGGTGCTGCACGAGACGATGGACGGGGCGCAGTTCATGAAGGAGCGGTACTTCAAATACATGGATGACGACGATCTGCCGGGGATCGACCTGTGGAACGAGCGGGTGATGCCGCTCACGCCGGTGCGCACCTTCACGACGACGGTGGGTGCGGATGGGAAGCTGACGGTGGCGGTCGATGCGACCGGCGGGTGGCCGGGGCTGATCACCTTCCTGGTGGCCTATCCGAAAGCGAAGCAGGCGGAGGGCGACGCGTTCATGGCGGCGCTCAACAAGCGTCGCAAAAATCTGTTCGACAATGCCATTGTGGTGCAGGCGACGCCGGCGGACCATCCCAAGCCGACGCCGACGGCGGCGGAGACGGCGCAGGGGTTCATCTGGTTTGGCCGGTCGCCGGCGGAGGACATCGGGGTGAATTCGGCGCCGAGCGACGCGGAGCGGAGCGCGCCGTTGACGTTGGTCGGCTGTGCGACGGAGCGGCTGGGGGTGCAATTGGGGCTCGAGCCGCTGCGCGACGCGAAGGCGCTGACGGTGGCGGTGGGCGACCTGGCCGGACCGAACGGCGTGACGATTCCGGGCAGCGCGGTGGTGGTGCGGAAGGTGCGGATCTTCGCCAAGCGGCAGGGCGGCACGAACATGGTGGTGCTCACGCCGTATCTTCTGCAACCGTTCACCGCGTTGCCGCTCACGAAGGACGTGACGCGGTCGGTGTGGTTGACGCTGACGGTGCCGGCGGGCACGGCGGCGGGGGCGTATACGGGGTCGGTGTCGGTGACGGTGGACGGGCAGGCGACGGCGGTGCCGATGCAATTGACGGTGTATGGTTTCAAGCTTTCGCCGGTGGACGACATTTCGTTGAGTGGAATGGGGACGACGGCGGGATCGTGGCGAAACCTGTATCCGGGTTTCGACGCGCAGTGGTGGAAAAGTGCGGACGCGATCATGGCCGACCAGGCGGCGCACGGGTTCAACGCGTTGACGGGCGGGCCGGGGATGCGGCTGACGGGCGTTCAGGGGGGGCAGGCGCAGATCGATTTCGGCGATGCCGACCGCTGGATGGCGCTGGCCAAGAAGCACGGACTGACGATGCCGGGGGACAGCTACCAGGGATTCGATGTGAACATGGGATTCTATGTGAGCCAGGCGAAGGATTGCATGGCGACGAACGAAAAGCACGCGCAGGAAAAGTGGGGCGTGTCGTTCGCGGACCTGGTGAAGATGGTGTATGCGAAGGTGGCGGAGCATGCGAAGGAGCAGGGCTGGCCGGAGCGGAGCTACTATCTGCTGGACGAACCGCGGCCGGAGTTTGGGAACATCGATTCGGCGCTGGCGCTGCTGAAACTGTATGCGCAGGCGGCGCCGGAGACCCGCTTCAGCGGGTACACGACGGTGCGATCGGAGGGTCGGGACCGGTACATTCCGTATTTGCCGGTGGTGATTTCGCATCCGACCGAGGCGGAAATGAAGGCGGTGAAGGCGGCGGGGAAGGAAATCTGGGACTACGACGTGGCGATTCCGGGGCATGAATTTGGACGGTGGCTGTATGCGGCGCAGCGCAAGGGGCTGTCGGGGTTCGACATCGGGTTCATGTATGTGAATTCGACGCCGTATTACGATTTTTCGGATACGGAGGGTTCGTGGGGCATCGTGCAGCCGGCGCCGGACGGGGATATTGCGACGACGAAGTGGGAGCGGTTTGCGGCGGAGGTGAACTGCTACCGGTATTTGAAGACGCTGCAGGAGGCGGTCTCGGCGGCGAAGCAGGTGGGGAAGAACGCCGCGGCGGTGCAGGCGGGACAGGCGTTTTTGGATCAGCTTGTGGCGAGCGTGGAGGTGGGCAAACACGCATCGGCGCATTTGGACGATGCGGAGTGGGCGAAGTTTCAGACGGAGCTGGTGGGGGACATTCAGGCGGTGGAAAAGTAGCCGACGGAACCGAACCCGCCGCCGTGGAACGAGGGCCCTCAGCGGTGGATTACGGAAAGGTGCTATCCGAGGTCAAGAATCGGCGGGGCAGTCGTCCCAGGCGTCGTAGCCATTGAGCCACTCAAATGCGCGCACGCGTTCCTGAAGCACATCGAGTAGCAAATCGTCGGGTAATGGTTTTCCGGCACGGCGATCCTGCCAGGCGTAGCACCATAGGTTATAGGTGCGGTCGTCTTCGGCTAAGAGAGTGTTTCAAAACCGTCCCACGCCCGCGTTGGAGGATTCGGCAACCGTTTTCGACCAAAGCTGTTGCCAACCCTGCGGGCCGGGTCGTCTGGCGAATTTTGCCTTCGTTGCGCCTCCTCGCTCGATGCTATCGCATCGACTCGTCGGCGCGCCTTGGCAAAATCCACCAGCCGACCC
>JBOHNC010000241.1:0-3511 GCA_050730415.1 Planctomycetota bacterium | reverse complement strand
GACGAATTCCGCGCCAACCGCGCAGCCGGCCGGGGTCGCTGGCGGCGGGGCCGCGCTGCCTGCGAGCGGGGCGGCGCCGAGCGCCGGTGGGCAGTCGAGCCCGGCGTTGGCGGCGAATGCAGGGGCGGGATCGGCGGCCATCCTGCCGAACGCGATCCAGGCGGCAGGCGCAAGCGGCGGAACAGCCGGAGCGGGGACCGGAACGTCGGGGACAGCCAGAACAGCCGGCTTGGGCAACCCAACTGGGCCGACTGGGCGGAGCGGGTCGAGCGGGTCGAGCGGGCCTGCGGCGCCGGGCGGCAGCGGCGGGGCTCCCACGCCACCGCCGGTGTCGGCTTCGCAGGTGCCGCATTCGCTGGCGGCCTTTCTCGACGACGGTGCGGCGCAGGCGGTGCATGACGAAGTTGACCTGGCGTTCTGCACCCGCCTGATGGCCGAGGCCGACAGCCAGGTCACGCTCTACCATTTCGACCTTGCCACTCATCTGTACGACAAGGCGCGCTCGATCGCGCTGCCCGAGGCCCTGACGCAGATCGCGACGAAGGAAGCCGCCTGCACGCAGCGCCAGGACGACGTGAACGACCTGTACAATGCCGCGCAGTTTGCGAACCAGGACGGGCAGGTGCTGGAAGCCGATGCAGCGCTGACGCGGTTCCTGCAGCAGTTCCCCGGAGCGCCGCAGACGGCCGCGGCTCAGCAGTTGCAGCGGACGATCGAAGCGGCCATCGAGAAATCGGTCGGCTTCAAGGTGACTTCGACGCCCTCCGGCGCCGAGGTGTACCTGAACGGAGCGGCCCATCCCTCCGGCCGCACGCCGATGATCCTGACCGAAGACACGGGCCTGAAGAAGGGGCAGGACAACCAGCTCGACCTGCGCATGGCGGGTTTCGAGCCGATGGTGATCACGCGGCGCTTTGCCGGAGAGGGTCTCGCGCCGATCGATTTTTCCCTGCAACCGAAGCTGGGGCGGCTGCTCGTTTCGGTGGGTGCGCCCAACGTGCTGGTGAACCTGACTCGCTGCGACGACACCGGCCGGCCCGGCGATACGGTCTGGAGCGCCAAGCGCACCAACGCGGATGGCCAGGCGAGCTGGGACGACATTCCGGTCGGCAGCTGGCTGATGGACATCGAACCGCCCAGCGGGCTGTTGCCGGTGAAGCGAACGGTGACGGTGACCGAATCGGCGCCTTGCACGGTCACGCAGAGCCTGCAGGCGGCGCCGGCGACTTTGGTGCTCAAGACCGACCCGCCGAATCTGCGGGTGCGGGTGAACGGCGCGGATTTGTCGGGGCGCACGCCGCTGTCGCTGGACCTGCCGGCGGGGACGGCGCATGTGGTAATTTACGGGATTGACGGCTTCGCGCTGCCGGTCGATTTCACGCTGGCCGCCGGGCAGGTGCTGCGCCCGCCGACGGTCGAACTGAACTTCAGCGCGGACGCGCAGAAACAGGCCTGGAACGATCTGGAGACGATTGAAGCCGACGCCCATGCCACGGTGGCGCAGCATGTCGCGGCGCAGTTGCGGTTTCTGAAGGTCGCCGGCGCCAATCCGCGCGCGGCCATGGTGCGGGTGGAACTGGACGAGCAGGTGCCGGCCTACCTGCGCTCGCTGCGCACGCCGGCCGAGTTCCTGAATTTTGTCGAAGCCTACATCCAGGTTTCGCCCAACGGCCTGTTCGTGGTGCCTTTCCACATCCGCGTGAACACGATGCTGTGCAATCCGTTTTTTGCGGCGGGCACCAAGGGCTACGAAGCGGGGGCGGTCGGCGCACACAGCGACGACGGCACCGAATACCTGCTGCGCTGGGGCGAAGCCGGCTTGCAGGCGGTCTCGCCGACCGGGGTCGTGAAAACGATCTACACCGGCGTTCCGCTGGCCGAGGTCCGCCCGCTGGAGGGCCTGAACGACATTCTGTGGATGCGCGAGCATCCGGACGACGCCATGGGCCGGACGCGGCAACTGAGCAAGATGCTCGAGCAGACCGAGCCGATGGGTCGCGAGGGCTTCATGCCGCTGAACCTCGACCACTACGCCGGCTACGGGTTGATTTCGGCTCCTTGGCAGGGCAACACCTGGTTCGCGCCGGTGACCGGCGGGAAGCTCCCGGACAAGGGTGTTTTCAAGCTGGTGTGGCAGCCGGACTTCGAAGCGCGGATTTTGCCCAACGGCCACACGCTGCTGTTGTCGCACCAGTCGGTGGCCGACGGCAAAGTGGCGACGACGATGCGGCTGTACGATTCCCGCGGGCTGGGTCCGGACCGCGACAACGACGCGGCGCTGCTGGCCACGCGGACGCTCGAACCGATCGGCACCGCCTACACGATCTACTGCGTCTCGCCCGATGCCAGCCTCGCGATGCTGCATGGGATGGATGACGGCAAGGATGTCTACCGCATGGTGCGCACCGCCACGCTCAGCGCCGACGATACCTTCTCCCACGTGGGCAAAGTCACCAACCTGCTGTTCGGCCGGAAGAGCACCCTCCTGGTGGTCCAGGACGCACAGAGCGTGGAGGTCTACAACCTGGGCGGCATGGGCAAAATGCGCAACCAGGCCAACGGCCTGTTCGATGCCGTCTATTTCTCCGACGACGACCAGTACCTGGTGCTCCAGCGTACGGCCGACTTCTCGGTGTTGCCGCTCACCGGCGCCATGCCCATGCGAACCTACTTCAACGAACGGCTGCTCGCCGTGGACAGCGCCAATGGCCGGGTGCTGTGTGGCCACGACGCGCAGTTGGAATGGGTCTACTGGAAAACCGGCGACACGGTGCCGATGGCGGAGCTGGATGCGATCTGGAAGGCGGCGCGCGGCACGCCGCAGGACGAAGCCGCGCCGCAGGTGAGCCAGATCACCCGCGCGCTGCTGCTCAATGGCGGCCACGCGGCGTTGCTGCTCGACGACGGCGGGGTGCTGTACGTGGACCTGACCGCGCCGCACGGCCTGGCGGAAAACGAGATTGAGATGCTCAACCGGCTGCGCAAGGAATTTGAGTCCAATTGACGCGCGGGGTTTTGCCGGGCATGGCGGGCAGCGCGGGCCGGTGGGTGGCGGTGACGCTTGGCCCTGTGGCGCGGAATGCGTTTTAAGCGCCGAAGGAATAGGATGCGGACGGCGGCTTCGCCGCGGTTTTTTGTCCACGGGCCATCGGCCGAATGGCGCTATTTTAAGAACGGTGCGCTCGACGGGATTGATCCAGGCGGGTGGACATTTTCGACGCGGGAAGAGAAGACCTCGCGCCAAGACGCCAAGTCGCAAAGAAGAGCGGGAGGCGTTGGGGTCGGCGGCTGCGGCGGGAGGCTGCGGTCGCTGAATCCGAGCCGAAGCCCGCTCGGATCGCTCCCTCCCGCCCCCCGCCGCCGGTGTCTCGTGCCGGACGGCACGAGCCAGCCGCCTCAGGGTGCGGCGAAGCACAAGGGGGATTGGGAAACGCCCAGAACGGTGGGTCAGACAGCCCCCAAAAGCTGCCAGGAAAATGACTTCTACCTAAAAAATGCGCCATTCGGCCAT